>NC_014248.1:2600000-2975000 GCF_000196515.1 'Nostoc azollae' 0708 | reverse complement strand
TGCTAGAGAGACCTTTGGGATTAGATAGCACAACAAGTTCAAAACTACCAACCAGCAAGGGACTTAAAAAGTCAAATCAAATACGGACAAAAAGTTTAAGAGAAAAAGGAAAGCGAGCATCAGGAGGACTGAAAGGTCATCCAGGGCAGAGACTTCAACTTGTATTGCAGCCAGAAAACATGCTAGAACATCCAACACCATGCTCATGTCTTGGATGTGGGTGTGATATATGTGTTGTAGTAGCAAAAAAATAATCAAGTGACAAGTATTTGATATATCTGCCCCACAAATTATCGTTACAGAAGACAGAGTGCCAGTCAAAGAATGTCCAGAATGTAAAACTTGAGGGGGCGACAAAGAACTTAAAGAGGTTGCTCTCTAAGCATCATAGCCATCAGACCCTGCTGATAAAATGGCTGTTTATTGCGAACGGCAGCCATCATTTCCAAGACCAATTTTTGACACTCATTCATAGAAACTATCCAAAAAGCACTGTGTCTTCTTCTAGTTCTTTGATTGTCACAAGGACGACAAACATAACATTGTTTTCTTGTAACCCATATTCCGCACTTAAATAAGTAGCATAAATCAACTACATTGACAGGGAATTCATAACTATAGTTTTTAAAATCCAGTAGCCATGAAAATATAAATAAATTATGCACGTCAAAGTTCCAGCTTTCTTATTGTGTAAGATAAGCTAGTTAGACAACAATGTTGAAGTTGAACTTCAATTTTTCAGTCACTTATGAAAATACAAGACTATGCAATAGTGAATTAGAGATTTGAAAACTAAGAAAATAAATAATACTTTTGACAAGCTGTAGGTAGGAATTGGGAAATTCGACAAGGTTCCTCTGTCAAGTTCAGAATCCTATGAACTCCTTCTGTAATCAGAAAATGAATCCCTTGAGAACATACGCCAGTTGCTGCCTCTTCCACAGGACCTTCCCTAACAGGTCGGGGAATCCGCCCAACACACTGGCTCTGAAATATCCAATGTAAAGTAGGGGATTGTGTAAGTTTATTCAGTTGATTTTTAACTGTCGCTTTTTCCGTCTTTAACGAGATTCTTAATTTTCTTTGTCCCAGATCATAAAGCAAAAGACACAATGCCATTAACATCATCATTGTCTCTACTCTTTATATATTTTCTACAAAAAGACTATGGGCGAAAAATAACGGGTCTTTGATAAATCTAAATCCTCTTTCTCTTGATTTCTCTTCTCTATATATTCTCAATATTTCTATGGTTTATAATTCGCTTGTCTCTAAAATATTCGTTGCTAAAGTAAATCGACCAAAAGAGTTATGATGTTGGGTGATTAACTCCTGATTTTCTATTAGTTTACCTCTTACTTGATAAACTACTGTTTGTCATTTATTTAACCGGTCAGTAATTTCTAAGTCCGATATTTTATGATATTTTAATTTTGCTGCCAGTTCTTTAATTTTTAATTGCGCGATGTCTATTCAAATTATCCTTTGACTAATCTACTTACTTGTTTACTGATTTTTAGCAACTCCTCTTGAATGCTTTGGGTTAATTTCTTTAAGTCTGCTTTTTTTCTGTCTGCACTTTCTACTCATAGCCATCTTTGCTCTATTCCCCCATAAGATACGTTTTCTTCTTGATAGCTATATCCTTTGATTTCACTTGGTTTCAGTTCTGTACTGGTAAATGCTTTGACCAAGTTTTTGGCTTTTTTAACCGACATTCCACACTTCATTTTGTAGTACAAGCACAGATGTAAAAGGTAGCAAACACAGGTTAAATATAAAAACAGAGTTTATCTAGTAATAAATATACTCAGTATTATAAATACTGCCAAAGAATTGATTCACGATTGCATAGTCTGATCTTTTTATAACTGATTGAAAGGTTCAAATTAAACATTGTTGTCTAACTAGCTTTTTTAAACGCCATAAAAAAGTTGGATTTTCTGTGTGCATAATTTATTCTTTATGCTTACTTGATTGTTAAAAAGAATATTTTTTAATAGATGGTTAATATAGTTTATCTGTACTATTTATCGAATTGCAGAATGTAGGATCAATAATTTCTGGATTCCCCTTCCCCACTTTTGTGAGAACAAGGACAAGGTTCAGGGGAATGAGATTAAAACAGGATCGATCATTCTATGAAGTTCTTTTAATAAGTTGATAGTTTGGTTTGTGGTGGGTTATGTTGTCGTTAACCTACTCTACGGTTATTTCCAGTCGAGGAAATGGGGTATTTGCGTGAGGTCGTGTAGTAATATTTTTAGGTGATATCAGGGTTGGAATATAGGGCTTGAGGACTGTATCATAAATTATGAATTATGAATTATGAAGTTTAAATTTAAAAAATCCAAATTTAGCTTCACAATCCATAATTTACGAGAAATAGTGGGAAGTTTGAAATCCTACCAACCAGTAATAACCTGAAAATCCAAAAAATTTTCATGTTTTTACGTCCTTTAGGGGCTTTGTCCCCAGTCACGCAGTCGGGACATCGACTGTTGGGTTAGGTGATGTCAGACGAGTTATGCCCGCAATCGTTGTTCAACCCCAGAATTCCACCCCTTCAAGGGGTGGGAGTATGTCAAAAGCTTTGAGACTGAGTGCAGAAGAAAAATCTAGTGTTGAGTTTTGAGTTAAGACACTGTAACCCAAAACTCATAACTTTGAAATTTCAGAAATCAGCCAAGCTTTTAAGCCATTTGATTTTCAATTGCCCAACGTGCTAATTCAGTACGGTTGTGGAGATTGGTTTTACCCAACATATTGGAAACATGGCTTTCAACGGTACGCTGACTGACATTTAATTCTTCAGCAATTTCCCGGTTGGCTAAACCCCTAGCTACAAACTGTACTACTTTCAGTTCTGTTGGGGTCAACTGGACATCGAAGGGAACCTGGATACGGGAACCATTTTCCCCTCCTTTTGTTTGGTGTTCTTTCCAACGGATAGTTTGCTTAAGTGAGGATTCTACTTGTGCTACGAGTTCTTCAGGTTCAAAGGGCTTGACCATATATACGTCAGCACCTTTGTTCAGTCCTTTAACTCGGTCTGCACTTTGTCCCTTAGCGGAGAGGAAGAGAACGGGAATCCAACTTGTACGTTCATTTTGTCGTACTTGTTCCACAAAAGTGTATCCGTCCATTTCCGGCATCATCACGTCACAGATGATCATATCTGGAACTTCATGTTCTAAAATTTCCAGAGCTTCTCGTCCATTTTCGGCTGTGATGACTTCGTATCCCCGGAATTCTAAGTAATCCTTCACCAGCAAGATGAGGTTAGGGTCATCATCAATCAATAGAAGTCGTTTGTGATCTTTCATGCTGGGCTCTTTCATAGCAGTGGCACTTGTCGCGCGTCGATCCATCAAGGTCTTGAATAGTTATCCTTTATGGTGGATTATTGAGATGTTGTTTTTTCCCACTTAACTTGCCTTTGCTGCCTAAAAGTCTAAAAGGTGATGGACACTTTGAAGAAAATAGTAGCTAGATGACAAAATTCCAGTAAGGATACGGAGAGCAATAGTATTTATAATGCGTTATTATATGTTGCTTTGAAAGGGGCGGGCTAAAAAACCTGATTGATTAAATAATAATCTGTCTGGCTGACAAGTTCAGTATTTAGCTGAAGATGGACCTGGCTCAAAACTCACCCGCACTTTCATTTGCTTACTTTTGCTCTGCTATATCCCTTGGATGTTAAGCCTCAATCAGAGGTTCACAAGAAACCAGGGAAGTTTCTGGCAAAGGATGGGTTAAAAATGCTTGTGCTTCAACCACCATTATGCCGATTAAGTGTTCTGGGATGATCCGCTCAATGACTTCCGGTTTTGTTTGGCTATACCAGACCCCATCTGGGTAAACTACCATTATCTGCCTAGAACAACAAACACGCAAGCAGTTAGTTTTAGTTCTGAAGATGCAAATGGGATGACTCTCGTGAAATGGGTTGATGTGTCGCTCTTTGAGTCGCAGTTTCCAGCATTCCCAGAATTCTAGATTAGCCTGTTTTGACCAGTTGTGAATCACTATCTGCTCAGAACAAACATAAAGCTGTTCGTTGAAGAATTGCCAGTCCTAGAACGTCTACACAATTACTTAGGGCTTTAAGTTCCTTGGCTTTAGTAGTTTTGGGGATTGGACAGCAATTCTTTAGCTCACTGTATTGTTACTCATTAAGCGACTCCCTGATTACAGTTCTATAACAATTTCTCAGCTTTGCAAATAAAAGTTGTCCATATAAAAATATTCATTACTTACGCAACAGAACCAGACAACAAAAACAATTAGGCATTTATACTTTACCTGAAGTAACTTTTTGGTTCAGGTAGAAGGTGACAGGTGACAGGTGAGTCAGCGTGGTCTTGGGGGTTTCCCCCAAGACCGACTGTCGTATCGCTAAAGCATTCACGCAGCCTGCCGGAGGCATCATCCAAAAGGTAACGGAAAGAAGGCAAAAGGCAGGATGGCAACAACTGACAACTGATAGCTGAATTTAGTTCGGAAACCCGTACAGAAAACATTATTGCCATTTGTCACTGCTTTTCGGTAGATTAGCACTCAGGAGTCGAGAGTGCTAACAAGCGAGCACAAATTAAAATTATGGCAGCTGTATCTCTAAGCGTATCTACAGTTAAACCTTTGGGCGATCGCGTTTTTGTAAAAGTGACCGCCGCTGAAGAAAAGACCGCAGGTGGTTTGTATTTGCCTGACACCGCTAAGGAAAAACCCCAAGTAGGCGAAGTAGTAGCCCTTGGACCTGGCAAGCGGAATGATGACGGTAGCCGCCAAGAATTGGAAATTAAAGCCGGTGATAAAGTGCTTTACTCCAAGTATGCTGGCACCGACGTTAAGCTCGGCACTGAAGAATATGTACTGCTTTCTGAGAAAGATATTCTAGCAGTGGTCAGCTAGTTCGGTGATGAGGGGTCAAACAAGTCAAAAGTCAAAAGTCAAAATTTTGAGTTGGCAAGTTATACCCCAGCAAATGGCTGAAAAATTGACAACTAACAAATAACCAATTCAAAAATTACACAGATTATGGCAAAGCGCATTATTTACAACGAAAACGCCCGTCGCGCCCTTGAGCGTGGTATTGATATTCTGGCTGAAGCTGTTGCTGTCACCCTTGGACCAAAAGGTCGTAACGTAGTTCTAGAGAAAAAATTTGGCGCACCACAAATCGTTAATGATGGTGTAACTATTGCTAAAGAAATTGAATTAGAAGACCATATTGAAAACACTGGCGTGGCTTTAATTCGTCAAGCTGCTTCTAAAACTAACGATGCTGCTGGTGATGGTACAACCACCGCTACCGTTTTAGCTCACGCCATTGTTAAAGAAGGCTTGCGGAACGTGGCTGCTGGTGCTAATGCAATTCTGTTGAAGCGCGGTATTGATAAAGCTACTGCTTTCTTAGTTGAAAAAATTGCTGAACACGCTCGTCCTGTAGAAGATTCTAAAGCGATCGCACAAGTTGCGGCAATTTCTGCTGGTAACGACGAAGAAGTTGGTAGCATGATTGCTCAAGCTATGGACAAGGTGGGTAAAGAAGGCGTAATTTCCCTGGAAGAAGGGAAGTCTATGACCACCGAACTCGAAGTCACTGAAGGGATGCGCTTTGATAAAGGGTATATCTCTCCTTACTTTGCAACTGATGCAGAGCGGATGGAAACCGTGTTTGATGAGCCTTACATTTTGTTAACCGACAAGAAAATCGCTTTAGTACAAGATTTAGTACCTGTACTTGAGCAAGTAGCTCGTTCCGGTCGTCCTTTGGTGATTATCGCTGAAGATATCGAAAAAGAAGCTTTGGCTACTTTGGTAGTTAACCGTTTGCGCGGTGTACTCAACGTTGCGGCTGTTAAAGCTCCTGGTTTTGGCGATCGCCGTAAGGCTATGCTAGAAGATATCGCTGTCTTAACTGGTGGTCAACTCATCACTGAAGACGCTGGTTTGAAGCTAGATACTACCAAGCTGGATAGCCTGGGTAAAGCTCGCCGCATCACTATCACCAAAGACAACACCACAATTGTTGCTGAAGGTAACGATGTTGCAGTTAAGGCTCGTTGCGAACAAATCCGCCATCTGATGGAAGAAACAGAATCTTCCTACGACAAGGAAAAACTCCAAGAGCGTTTGGCTAAATTGTCAGGTGGTGTAGCTGTAGTTAAAGTTGGTGCAGCTACCGAAACCGAAATGAAGGACAAGAAACTACGCTTGGAAGACGCTATCAACGCTACCAAGGCTGCTGTAGAAGAAGGTATTGTTCCCGGTGGTGGTACAACCTTGGCTCACCTTACACCCCAGTTAGAAACTTGGGCTAACAGCAACCTCAAGAATGAAGAGTTAACTGGTGCTTTAATCGTTGCTCGTGCTTTACCTGCTCCTCTGAAGAGGATAGCAGAAAACGCTGGTCAAAACGGCGCTGTAATTGCAGAAAGAGTAAAAGAGAAAGATTTCAACATTGGTTTCAACGCTTCCACCAACGAATTTGTTGATATGTTGGCTGCTGGTATTGTTGATCCCGCAAAGGTAACTCGTTCTGCACTGCAAAACGCAGCTTCTATCGCTGGTATGGTGTTGACAACCGAATGTATTGTTGTTGACAAGCCAGAACCTAAAGATGCTGCTCCTGCTGCTGGTGCTGGTGGTGGAGATTTTGATTACTAAGGTCTTTTCCTAGTTTAAATAACGGCCGCTTCCGTAAGGGGCGGCTATTTTTCTGAATAAACCACGAAGAGGATTTGGTTTTCCTGATCCATCAAAATGTCTTTGACAGACTAGTAGTACCGCAGTGTGGAAGTAAAAATCAATACAGTGTAAGCGTCCCAGAGATTTGGAATGGTTAGTTTATTTACGCCGTACTGTACTATTTTTGGCTCTCAAACTCAAGCTGGTAGTAATGTTGTCGCTCCGTTGCTCACTTTGGTGACAATCCTCAGGTTTCAAAAACGTTACGACAAAATTAATTATAGGGGCAGTTTTACAACCACCCCTAAAACCCCTCTTAATTTAAGATTTAGCAGCGCCCTTGACGAGCTTTATAATTACTCAGATATATTAACGAATTCAGAACTAGCTAAGGTTGGAGCAGTAAAGATTTGTGAGTACAAGTTAGAGGGTTCTTGACGAGCCACAACTGGTAACACTTGACGAGCGTGAGTAGCAACTTCAACAGTCTTCACATCATAGGTTTGTGTAGCTAACTTAGGATAGAAACCAATCCCGATTATAGGAAGTAATAAACAAGCGGTGATGAACAATTCACGAGGTTTAACATCAGCGACTACAATATCTAAATGTAAGTCTTTGCTTTGCTTACCGTAGAATACTTGACGCAACATGGACAGTAAATAGATGGGAGTCAAAATCACACCAACTGCGGATAGGAAGATGACTACTACTTTGAAGCTGGAACTGTAAACATCACTGGTGCCAATACCCAGGAACACCATCAATTCACCGACGAAACCACTCATACCAGGTAAAGCCAGAGAAGCCATTGAACCGATAGTAAACAGAGCGAAGGTTCTGGGCATTACTTTAGCCATGCCGCCCATTTTATCCATCATTAAGGTGTGAGTACGTTCGTAAGTTACACCAGAGAGGAAGAATAAACTAGCAGCAATTAAACCGTGAGAAAGCATCTGTAATACAGCACCGCTGATACCAATTTCTGTGTAAGATGCAATCCCGATTAATACAAACCCCATGTGGGCGATGGAAGAGTAAGCTAAACACCGTTTGAGGTTGGTTTGAGCTAAGGCGCAACAAGCACCGTAAACAATATTGACTACACCTAAAATTGCTAAGATTGGAGCGAAAACAACGTGGGCATCGGTTAACATCTCTAGGTTAAAGCGAATTAGTGCATATCCGCCCATCTTCAACAACACACCAGCTAATACCATTGAACCGGGAGCAGATGCTTCACCGTGAGCATCAGGCAACCATGTATGGAAGGGGAAAATTGGTAGTTTTACACCGTAAGCGATTAAGAAACCTGTATATAGTGCAAGTTCTAGGGCTTGGGGATATTCTTTCATTCCCAATTCTGTCATGTTGAAGGTGAAGTTATCACCATAGAAAGCCATTGCAAAACCAGCTACCAGAATAAATATAGATGCTGCTGCGGTGTAAATAATAAATTTGGTGGCTGCATAGCGGCGGTTTTTTCCTCCCCAGATGGAAATAAGCAAGTAAACGGGTACTAACTCAATTTCCCACATTAAGAAGAACATTAATAAGTCTTGGGCGAGGAATACGCCTAATTGGGCGCTGTACATCACCAACATTAATGCATAAAATAAACGCGGCTTATTGGTTACTTTCCAAGCCGCAAATACTGCGAGTGTGTTGATTAAGCCTGTTAAGAGTATCAAGGGCATTGATAAACCATCAATTGCTAAAGCCCAGTTAAAGCCTATTTGGGGTATCCAAGCGTAGCTTTCTGTCATTTGCAGGGCTGAACTTTGGAAATCATAACCCTGCCAAAGGGCAAAAATCATTAATGCAAAGTCTGCAAAAGCTACTCCTAGACCATACCAGCGAACTGTTTTACCGTCTTTATCAGGCATGAAGGGAATGGCCAGGGATGCCACTAAGGGCAAGAAAATTATGGCTGATAGCCAAGGGATTTGTATCGGATTCATCACTGTTGACAATCAATTTTTAGTTTTTCTTTTAATTACATTATATTAAGGAATCGTTACTTTTGTAAACAATTTCCTTTACATATTTTCAAATGAGAGGATTTTCTAGTAATAAATACTTACCAAAATCGTCTCATAGCCATTCTATGAGTAAAGTTTTGTAACGTCAAGAAAAAAGCGGACTGATTTGCCGCTTCTTTAAGTTTGAATATTTATTCAAATTTTTGATGTTGATTTGATAAAGTATTGATTACTGGGTTTTAATACCTAAACTATGCGGTTTACAATTGTCCATACTTCTCGATCAGAACGAACGTGGGGAACGGAGATGGTTTTCAATCCGGTAATGAAGGGTTTATAGTAAACCTGCCAATACATGGGGGTAAGTTCATCAGCACAAGCTTTCAGAAGTTTAATTTCGGTTGCAAGTTCCCCAGCGAGTTGATTAACTCTCTGTGCATGGGTTTGGGCAATTTTTTTGGCAGCTTCTAATTCTTCTTCTTGTTGGGAAAGACTTTTTGAGAAGACTTCCGACTGATTGAGATAGGTTTGTCTCTGATGTTTTTGTTTTTCTAAAAAGGCGAGCGCTCTATCTATACCTTGAAGTTCCGCGGCAATTTGCGGATTTTCTCTGGCTTGACGGCGATATGCCTCAACTATTGCTAACGCTGAATCATTTTCCCCGGACTCTACATTAGTATTAGTCAGTGCAGTATTAGTCAGTGCAGCCCGTTCTTCCTGGAGTGCTTGAATTTGTGAGTTAAGTTCCTTAATGTTTGCCTGAATTTTCTCCATACATAATAATATATGGGTAATTGCTAATTAGTAATTGTCAAGAAAAATAAAGTCAAAAGTCAAGATTTAAAACCTCCTAACTCCTGACTCCTAACTCCTGAGTCCTAAAAAATAGTTACTCCTTGGATATCGAGGGGTAGCGATTGCGCTACAGATTTAATTCCTACTTGTTTCCAGGCATTTCTCATTGCTGTTGCTACTCCTGGTGTATGCAATTCATCTGTTAAAGCTAACAAAGTCGGTCCTGCACCACTAATTACCATGCCATAAGCACCAGCAGCCACAGCAGCAGCTTCTACAGCGTCGTAACCGGGAATTAAGGCTTGACGATAGGGCTGATGGAGCTTATCTTGTAAAGCAGCCCTTAACCATTCTTCCCGATGAGTTGCTAAACCTCGCAGTAATAAACCAAAATGGGCAGTATTGAAAATCGCATCACCACGACTGACTTCAGTTGGTAAAACTTGCCGTGCTTCTAAGGTTGATAACTCAAAATCAGGAATTGCTATCACTGGAACTATCTGCCGATGCCAGGTAATATCACAAATTTCCCAACCTGTAAGGCCAGTAGCTGCTAGACAGCATCCTCCTAATAAAGCTGGGACAACATTATCAGGATGTCCTTCCATTGCGATCGCTAACTCCATCACCTGCAACTCAGACAAAGGAGAACCCGCCAACACATTACCAGCAACCAACCCACCCACAATAGCAGTAGCAGAACTACCCAAACCCCGCGCCAGTGGTACACCCAACTTAATCTCTATTTTCACAGATGGCGATGTCTGCTCTATATATTGATATAACTTCAAAAAAGCCTGGTATAACAGATTACTCTCATCCGTTTGTACCTTTTCGGCTTCCGTGCCAGAAACTTGAATAATTAACCCCCTCTCATTTCTAGTAAACTTAAATTCGTTGTACAGCTTTAAAGCTGCACCAATGCAGTCAAAACCAGGGCCTAAATTAGCAGTGGTGGCAGGAACCTTAACAGTAATAGTAGAAATGACAGACATTGTGACGATTAAAAATAAAAGTTAAAAATTAAAATTGGCTTATTTGACTAGCATCCCATGTAAAGAGACCATTTTTCCATCAGCCATCAGAAATTTTTTCACCTAAGGATAGGAGGGAGGCGGCAAGGGAGAGAATATTTTTAGCAATGCTCAATACCCAATCACCAATCACCTCAATTAAATAGGAATACTTTGGGGAATACGGGAAGGGAGCAGGTAAATGTAAGGCTTAGATAAAGAAGCATTACGATTAGCTATTTTCTGTTCTATTTCCAGCAGAGCAGTTTGAAACTTCTCAAAAGCCTGTTTTGCCGAAGATTTTCAGAACAGTTTACCTAAAGTCAACAGTGATTTACTAGAGTATAAAGGTGTCATTGTTAACACATCCACCAAAACAATTTGCTTAATCGTTTCCAATCTATTGGGCAACCTTGTAGTCAAAGGAATTATATTATTGCCATCTCTGGTAAATAAATCTGATAAAGATTCATAGAGGGCAAAGGGATGATTAGGATAGGAATCCATCCAGCATAGTCATATTGAGCAAAATTGACAGCCGAGTGTTGAGCAGTTACCGTGAAAATAATTTTAGTAGCAATATTAATTAGATAAGCTATGCTATCCAACTGGTTATTTTTTTCAGGTGGCAGCAGACCCTTAATATTGCCATTAGTAATCAGTTTCTTCTTTCCATCGTTGTAATTCTTGATCATTAACTAGATCCGCATCAGTTTTATAATGGGTGTTCAGAACTAAATTATCGCTGATTGTTCAAGAGTAGTTAGTTAATTTCACTTAAATTTAATCCTTGACCAGGAGAATTTATTATCAAAAATTTTGTATATTGTCAGTTAACAGATAAGAAACTTAATTTTGTGGTCAGATATGAAAGGGCTGTGGGGTTTAGGACAAACTATTTTTACCTACAGCCCACAGCCTGTTTTCAGTTAGGAAGAAGTTGAAAAATTGACTGCAAAACTGTAACTTTTCCCTCTGAATAGAGAAATATCAGGTTTACTTCAAAGTTGCTAAAACTGAGTTAATTTCAGGTTCAGAGATTTTCGGTGTCAAGAATCCATCAGCATAAATGCGAGGATTGCTTTGGGAGATGATTGTATAAGATTGGCGAACATGAGTGTTTACAGCCACGGTCTTGGCATCATACATCTGCATAGCCACCTTGGGACAGAAACCAATGCCGATAATCAGCACTATAAAACAAGCGGCGATAAAGACTTCACGGGGTCTAGCGTCACTGTATACTGCTTGGCTAGGTAGGAGGCAATCTGTACCAAAACAAACTGTTCCTTCATCTTCCTGATTTTCGAGCCCAGCATTATTAATGTCACATATCAATGCTGCATCGTTGCCATAAAACACCTGGCGTAGCATGGAAAGAAGATAAATAGCTGTAAGGATGACTCCGACAGCAGCGAGAAAAACTGTGACGGTGCAGAAAGTAGAACTATACACATCACTGGTTGTCACACCAACAAAAACCGAAAGTTCACCAACAAAACCACTCATTCCTGGTAAAGCTAAAGATGCCATTGCACCTATTGTAAACAGTGCAAATACTATGGGCATCCCTTGAGCAATACCACCCATATCTTTCATTACCATTGTGTGAGTGCGATCGTAAGTAACACCTGCGAGGAAAAACAATACTGAGGCAATGAAACCGTGTGATATCATCTGCAACATTGCCCCATTCATTCCTACATCGGTGAAAGAGGCTAAACCTAACAGCACAAACCCCATGTGAGAAATTGAAGGAAAAGCCAAACGCCGTTTCATGTTGGTTTGGGCAAAGGAATTTAATGCACCATAAATAATATTGACAACACCAAGAACAGCTATCACTGGTGCAAAATAAAGATGAGCATCAGGCAGAAGTTCTATATTCAGGCGAATCAAACCATAGTCGCCCATTTTTAACAACATACCTGCCAAAATCATGGATACAGGGGAAGATGCTTCACCGTGGGTATCAGGCAACTAGGTATGTAAGGGTAAAATAGCTAGTTTAACGCCAAAGGCTATAAATAAACCTGCATATAGTAGCATTTGTAAACTAAGGGGATAATCTTTCAAAGTCAGGGACGTGAGATCAAAACTCATATTGCCGCCACCGTATAAACCCATTGCCAGGGCTGCTACTAAAATAAATATAGAAGCTGCTGCGGTATATAATATAAATTTTGTCGCTGCGTAGCGTCTTCTTTGTCCACCCCAAATGGAAATTAATAGATATATATACGGGAACAAGTTCCACTTCCCAATATACGGGAACAAGTTCCACTTCCCACATGATGAAAAATAACATCAAGTCTTTGGCAACGAACACTCCTACCTGTGAGGAATACAGCACGAACATCAGAAAGTAAAATAAGCGTGGTCTGCGGTCAACTAGCCAAGCAGAAAACATGGAAAGGGTGGTGACAAATCCCCCTAAAAGCACGAGGGGAACGGAGATACCATCAACTGTAACGCTCCAGTTTAGTCCCAACTGAGGCATCCAGGAAAAATTTTCTACAATCTGAAAACTAGCATCACTAGCATCGTAATGCTGCCAAAAGGTATAACAGATTAAGGCAAAGTCAGCAATACCTACACCTAGGGCATACTAACGGATAATTTTACCGTCTTTATATGGTATTACCGGAATCAGGAAGGATGCAAGGAGTGGCAACAAGACAATCGCGGTCAGCCAAGGAAATTGTTCTGCCATCATCTTAATAAGAAAAAATACTCATTTGTGTAATAAAGTTATTGTACTAATGTTTGTAACATTTTCTTTATAATTCTTTATCTCACATAGACATAGATAAATATCAATTGCTGGTTGAGGAGTTGAGGAGTATGAAGGATTAAAAAGTAATTCCCGATTTCCAAAGGGTTTAAGGGTGTAGGATAAGAATAATAGTCCTCTTGCCCAATGCCCCATGCCTTGTTAAATGGTAAAAGTAGAAGTGATCGCTAATTCTGCATTTTTGACTAAAATCTCTTTTTCCAGGGCATACACTGGATATTGGGGAGTTCCTTCCAATAATTTCTCAATTCTCTCCCTTGCTGCTACTACAACTTTCTCATCCAAGCTGCCGTTACTCAAAGAAGCGGTAAAATCCTCAGCTATTTGATATGTCCTTTCTATTGAAGAAGAATTGATATTGCGAGAAACAATAAATAAATCGCAACCTGCATAAAAAGCCCGCGCTACTGTTCCCGACTGCATAAACATCTCAGAGACGGCTTTCATATCCAAGTCATCGGAAACAACCACACCCTGAAAATTGAGTTCTTCCCGCAGGATGTGATTTAAAATCGTCCTTGACAATGTGGCTGGAACTTCAGCATCTATTTGCGGGAACAGGATATGGGCAGTCATAATCAACGGTATCTGTTCCTCAATCAATGTTTTGAAAGGTATTAATTCCCGTCTTTGCAATTCCTCTACAGTTAAATTGAGAGTTGGTAATTCCACGTGAGAATCTTGGCTGGTGTCTCCATGTCCAGGAAAATGTTTTGCACAAGTGATCATACCTCCTTGCTTGAGTCCCCGATAATATTCCCGCGCACGTTGACTAGCGGTTTCAGGAGTAGTTCCAAAAGCGCGGGGTCCAATAATTGGGTTTTGGGGGTTGGAGAAAATATCAGCAACGGGAGACCAAGAAACATTGATTCCTAGTGATCTTAATTCGCAAGCAGTTGCCTTAGCTACTTCTTGCGCATGAAATTTTAATAGATAACTGAGAGGAAATCGAGTAATCGGTAATGGCATTCTAACAACTCTTCCACCTTCATGATCTATGGTCATAAACATGAAAGTACGTTCAGTATATTCACGTATACTGTGATTTAGTTGGTTAAAATTTTCTACCCAAATCTGATATGGTACACCATCAAGAAAGTTTTTGGCGAAAAATATCACCCCAACAGGTTTTAATTCACTTAACGCCCTTTTATCATCATCATTGAGGCTTGTTCCAGAAACACCGAGAATCAGATGATTACCAAAGCTTTGGATATGTTGTGATGGTGACATAACTGAGAAAATAAAGATTAAAATTCTCTCTCAAGCATAAGCCACGTGACAGGAAGCAAAAAGCAAGTTTTTTCCCCACACTCCACACCCTCTTTTTCCAGAAACAAGGCCAAATGTAACAGAATGCAAAGTATAATGAGAACAAGAAAACAATTAAGAAATATTGAAGAACAGTAGGTTGAAATGCGAGTAGCGATCGCCGGTGCCGGTCTAGCAGGACTTTCCTGTGCAAAATATCTCACAGATTTAGGTCACACTCCCATTGTCTTGGAACGCCGAGACGTAGTGGGCGGCAAAGTGGCAGCTTGGAAGGATGCTGATGGAGACTGGTACGAAACAGGACTGCACATTTTTTTTGGGGCTTATCCCAATATGTTGGAGTTATTTAAAGAACTAGACATTGAAGATCGTTTGCAGTGGAAAGAACACGCAATGATCTTCAATCAGCCAGAAGCACCAGGTACATACAGCCGCTTTGATTTTCCAGATATACCCGCCCCCTTAAATGGTGTGGTGGCAATTCTGGGCAACAATGATATGTTGACATGGCCTGAAAAAATTAGTTTTGGTCTTGGTTTAATCCCAGCCATGCTAAAAGGTCAAAAGTATGTGGAAGAAATGGATAAATACTCTTGGAGTGAGTGGTTAAAACTGCAAAACATTCCCCCCAGAGTAGAGAAAGAAGTTTTCATTGCTATGTCAAAAGCATTGAATTTCATCAATCCAGATGAAATTTCTTCGACGGTCTTGTTAACTGCCTTAAATCGGTTTTTACAAGAAAAAAATGGCTCAAAGATGGCGTTCTTGGATGGTTCACCTACTGAACGCCTGTGTCAGCCAATCATCAACTACATCACAGAACGCGGTGGCGAAGTACGATTAAATGCACCATTAAAAGAGATTCAACTCAACGAAGATGGCAGCGTTAAATCCTTCTTACTACGGGGTTTAGATGGGGCAGAAGATGAAGTATTTACAGCAGATATTTATGTATCTGCCATGCCTGTTGACCCTTTAAAGGTGATGTTACCTAAACCTTGGCAGGAAATGGAGTTTTTCCAAAAACTAGAAGGTTTGGAAGGTGTGCCTGTAATCAACGTACATTTATGGTTCGACCGGAAATTAACAGATATTGATCATCTGCTATTTTCCCGTTCACCCCTCCTCAGCGTTTATGCTGATATGAGTAATACTTGCCGTGAATATGCCAGTCCTGACCGTTCTATGCTGGAATTAGTTCTAGCGCCGGCTAAAGATTGGATATCTAAATCTGATGAGGAAATTGTTACTGCAACTATTACCGAGTTGGAAAAACTCTTCCCGCAACATTTTGGGGGAGATAACCAAAGCAAACTGCTGAAATATCACGTCGTGAAAACTCCACGTTCAGTTTACAAAGCCACACCAGGAAGGCAAAAACACCGTCCCTCTCAGCAAACTCCCATTTCTAACTTCTATCTGACTGGAGATTACACCATGCAACGCTACCTAGCCAGTATGGAAGGTGCCGTACTTTCTGGTAAGCTGACAGCACAGGCGATCTCGGAA
The DNA here is from genome assembly GCF_000196515.1 of 'Nostoc azollae' 0708. Taxonomy (NCBI): domain Bacteria; kingdom Bacillati; phylum Cyanobacteriota; class Cyanophyceae; order Nostocales; family Nostocaceae; genus Trichormus; species Trichormus azollae. Next base: position 2,958,939 of record NC_014248.1, on the reverse strand, counting down.
GCACCACTGATAGCAAATTCCTCTGGCCTGCAAACGCTAACTCGACCGCCCGCAACGAATGCTGCAACTGCCTGATTCCCCCCCGCGCATGAAAACGCTGGTCTCTGTAGACGAGTCCTACAAACTTTGTCAGGAACTCACAGCCAAGTATGCCAAAACCTTTTACCTGGGTACATTGCTGATGAGTCCGGCAAAACGTCAATCTGTTTGGGCAATATACGCTTGGTGTCGCCGTACAGATGAATTAGTAGATGGCCCTGCATCTACTATAACCACGCCAGAAACCCTAGACCTATGGGAAAAGCAGCTGGAATCAATTTTTGCGGGACACCCATTAGACAATTACGATGTAGCTTTAGTAGATACACTCCAACGCTTTCATATGGATATTCAGCCCTTTCGGGATATGATTAACGGTCAGCGGATGGATTTATATCGCAGTCGTTATCAAACCTTTGAGGAGTTATATCTCTACTGCTACCGAGTGGCTGGTACTGTCGGCTTGATGTCAACCACGATTATGGGCATAGATACCAATATCTATACAGCACCATGGCATCAAGACCAACAACCTTATCTTCCTATAGAAGAAGCGATCGCATTGGGTATTGCTAATCAACTGACCAATATTCTTCGGGATGTCGGTGAAGATGCACGTAGAGGCAGAATCTACATTCCCCTAGAAGACTTGGCAAAATTCAACTACACGGAAGAAGACTTTTTTAAAAGTATTGTAGATGACCGTTGGCGTTCCCTAATACGCTTTGAAATCGACCGCGCCCGCAAATTTTATACCAAAGCCGATAGGGGAATTAGTTACCTAGCGGCAGATGCTCGTTGGCCTGTATGGTCTGCATCCATGCTCTATGGACAGATTCTAGATGTGATTGAACGCAATGATTATGATGTGTTCAATCAGCGTGCTTACGTCCCCCAGTGGAAAAAGTTACGTACCTTGCCAGCAGCTTGGATGCGATCGCAAGTGTTATAATCGGTCAATAGTTATTGGTCATTAGTCATTAGTTCAGTCGCAACCGACCACTGACCACTGACCATTGACCATTAACAAAATAACTATTGACCAAATCAAAAACATCTGATAATATTATTATCTATGACCTGGAGAGGTGGCTGAGTGGTCGAAAGCGGCAGATTGCTAATCTGTTGATGGAATCGTAAGGTCCATCCGAGGGTTCGAATCCCTCCTTCTCCGTTTTTAGCTGAGATGTAAAATATATATTTCGTATAGAATGTATTTTGTGTTTTAATATATAAATTAATATTTATTTAGGCATATATACTTCCACTCGGTGATGTTATTATTTAGGCTTTGTAGCCTTGATAGGATTGATCTGGATTTAAAACCTAGTATTATCCTACTTTCAAGCTGCTGAACATCCCAGGAGTGAAAGTTATCCATGTCGAAAATTAGTGTTTCCCTCGCTTTGAGTTTAGTTACCCTAGCCAGTGGCTTTTTCATGGACGCTTGTGAAAATACCACCACCACAACTAACCAAACACCCGATGGAACTGCCGCTACCACAGCAGCGAACACCACAAAAATAGGTAATGCCAAAGGATTAAAAATTGGTAGTTTGTTACCAACAACTGGTGACTTAGCTTCCATCGGTCAGCAAATGGTAGGTTCATCTCCTCTTCTGGTAGAAACCGTTAACGCTTGCGGGGGTGTAAATGGAGAGAAAGTGAGTCTAGTAGAAGTAGACGACCAAACAGACCCCAAAGCTGGTGCTGCGGGTATGACCAAATTAGCTACCGTGGATAAAGTGGCTGGTGTAGTTGGTTCTTTTGCCAGTAGCGTTTCCACTGCGGCTATCTCTGTAGCTACACCCAATAAAGTCATGCTGGTTTCCCCTGGTAGCACCAGTCCCGTATTTACCGATAAAGCGCAAAAAGGTGATTTTAAAGGTTTTTGGACGCGGACTGCTCCCCCAGATACCTACCAAGCATTAGCTTTAGCTCAACTTGCTAAGAAAAAAGGTTTTAAAAGAGTTTCCACCGTCGTGATTAACAATGACTATGGTGTAGGTTTTGAAAAAGCATTTGTACAAACTTTTGAAAAACTAGGTGGCACAGTGGTTAATAAAGATAAACCCGTCCGCTACGACCCCAAAGCCCAAACCTTTGATACTGAAGCCGGTGCCACTTTTGCTGGTAAACCAGATGCAGTCTTGGCTGTGATGTACGCTGAAACAGGAAGTTTATTCCTCAAAGCTGCCTACCAACAAGGTTTGGCGAAGGGAGTACAAATTATGCTCACAGATGGAGTCAAATCAGATAGTTTCCCCGAACAAGTAGGTAAAAGTCCTGACGGCAAATATCTTCTGTCGGGTGCTATTGGTACAGTTCCCGGTTCTGATGGTAAAGCATTAGCGGCTTTCAAAAAACTTTGGCAAGAGAAAAAAGGCGGTTTACCAGGAGAATACGCACCTCAAGCTTGGGATGCAGCTGCTTTGTTAATCTTGGCAGCACAAGCGGCTAAAGAAAATACTGGCGTTGGTATTGCTGGTAAAATCCGGGAAGTAGCTGGTGGAGAAGGGACAGAAGTAAGTGATGTGTGTGAAGGACTGAAACTCTTAAAAGAGGGTAAAAAGATTAATTACCAAGGTGCAAGCGGTAACGTAGATGTTGATGCTAATGGTGATGTCGTTGGTGTCTACGATGTGTGGACAGTAGGAGACGACGGCAAAATTAAGGTAATTGACAAAGTTAGCCCTAAATAGAAGGTCTAGGAGTGTAGGGGGAAATATGATTTTTCTTTTGCCTCATTTCACCTGTCACCTATTCCCCAATACGGTTCAGATAATCCTCCCCTGCATCCCCAGCTTGCCTAAACAGATAATTTTCCTGAACCCGTATTTGACCTATTCCCCATTCCCACCGCTGTCTTAGTCACTGGTGGTTATGCTTTAAAAGCCGCTGAAGTTGTAACCTACACCGACTAATAAACCGACATCAGTTTGATCGAAAAATCCCGCGTTTACAGCTGCTGTGGCGGTAAATCTGTTGTTGAGGGGTATATCAACACCACCAGTGACTAAGACAGCGGTTTCAGAGTTATCACCTGTTTTTAGGGCTACACCTACTCCCACATACGGAGCGATAGGGAGGGATTCAGTAAATGCATCTCCCAGTGACTGAAAGGAAAAGTCGTAGGTGACAGGAATCAAAAATGTCGTATTGTCGCCTAATATGCCTGAGGGTCTTAGAGATAAAGACCTTGTGAAACCAATTTTGCTGATGACTGTAAAGTTACCGTCAGCTAAGGATGAATTCCCACCACTTAAACCAACATTGCCGCCTACTCCAATGTAGCTGCTACCACCACGGGTAGGTCTTGCTAAACTCACATCTGCTTGGGCTACTTGATTGGGCTGTTCTGTGTCTTCTGTTAGCATTATTGATGAAGTAGCTACTGTCCCTGGAACGGGTATCATGGTGCGATCGCCAATTTCCTCGGCGGTGGGACTGGGAAATTGCTGAAGTTCAGCAGCTTTGTTCGCTGTGGGTTCTCCACTCGCTTGAATTTCAAGCGTTACAGCGTTTGCGGACAGGCTACTACTTATAACTGCAAGGGTAGCTAGACTTGGCAAACAAAAAAGATTTGTACGTAGAGACATAATATTCACATTCACTCCTACAAGAATTGTGAAGACAACAAAATAATGATTGCTGTGGATTTAATGTAGCAAATTTGAGCAATACTCAACATTCAACACCAAAAAATCGTTTCTTACATCTTTATTTTGACGTATGCAATTTGGTCATGAGCAATTATTAAATGCTGGAGGTGACAGGAGGCAAAAGAACAATCCTATTTCGGTTATATAAAACCTACACCCTGTTTTCGGTCAATATAGGAATCCGATTTGATTACTATAGTTTCTTTAAACCAAAACAAGTTGAATCGTCAAACTCTTGTTTGCTAATATTTTTGTTGCGAAAACATTGAAACAGGGTGACTGTTGATCACTATGCCAACATCTGCAATTGACGGTAAAGACACAGCAGCTATTCAAACAGCAAGAGAAGGGGTGGTTGTGTGCGATCGCTCTGAATGGGGAATCATCCGTGTAGCGGATGATGATCGTCTGCGGTTTTTACATAACCAGAGTACAAACGATTTCCAACGTCTCAAACCGGGAGAAGGCTGTGATACTGTCATGGTGACATCCACTGCCAGGACAATTGATTTAGTCACTGGTTATGTTTTAGATGATGCTGTCTTCCTGTTGGTTTCACCTGGTCGTCGTCACTTTTTACTGCAATGGTTAGACCGTTATATTTTCTTTACGGATAAGGTGCAGTTAACGGATATCACCGAAGACACTGGTACTTTTAGCCTCATCGGACCCGGTAGTGATGCCATGATTGAGAAGTTGGGTGCTGGCTCACTCATTGGTCAACCCTATGGTAGTCATATCTTGGTGGATGGGTTAAGAGTGGCTGTGGGTAGCGGTTTGGCTTTACCTGGATATACCCTAATTTTCCCGATCGCTCAGAAACAAAAAATTTGGGAGCAAATATTAGAATATGGTGGGTTAGAGTTGAGTGATCGCGGTTGGGAAATGTTGCGAATATTACAAGGTCGTCCTGCACCAGATTTAGAACTGACTGATGATTATAATCCGCTAGAAGTCGGTTTATGGCAGACAGTTTCCTTCAACAAAGGCTGCTACATCGGTCAAGAAACCATTGCCAGATTAAACACCTACAAAGGTGTAAAACAATATCTTTGGGGAATTCGCCTCAATGCGCCCGTAGAACCAGAAACCATAATTACTATTGGAGATGAAAAAGTTGGTAAACTTACCAGTTATACAGAAACTCCAGATGGTCACTTTGGACTAGGGTACATTCGTTCTAAAGCAGGTGGAGTAGGTTTAAAAGTGCAAGTAGGAGAAACTGCGGGAGAAGTCGTTTCCATCCCGTTTGTTTCTCACGAGTATCCGTAGCAGGATCAGTTATCAGTTATCAGTCACAGCAGATTGGAGTTCAATGAAGTACAGAATCTAAGTTGAAACCTAGACAGCAAGAGAGTTTTACTCCTGACTCCTGACTCCTGCTGTATCAGTTATCAGTTATCAGTTCACTGTACACTGTCTTATTTTACACCTTGACAAAACTCATCAATCCAAGAAGGTAAACTACGGGCATTACTACCAGATGAGATAGGAGAAAGGTCTTTGACTGGGATGGTCGTAAATTGACCATTGTGATTAAGTTCTTTGAGGGAAGTGGGAACTTGTTTAGTAATAGTGAGCGATCTCTTGGGTGTTTGTTCCCGTCCCACTCCAGAAAGCGGTTTGGCTGGAGAATGGTCATTCATTGGTGTGGCTAATCCTACCGCTGAAACAGTTTGGTGCTTTTGTTCCACACCTGACGTAATCCTTATTAATACCTGTTTATTGTCCTGGGGCGCTCTGGAATGGGGCTTTTGTGATACCAAAGTCTTGACAGAAGCAGGACGATTACTTTGTGCTAAGGGTGTATCGACAAGGGCAATCTTAGCGGGAGGCTTACTGACAATCTGATTTTTAGCCTGGGTTTTCGTTAAAGAACGCTCTGATTTTAATAATCGGAACTCTTCATCAGGATTAAAGTGAAGACCCAAAGCCGCGACTATTTGATCAGGATTATTATTCAAATCCAGGATAAAAGGAAGTATTTGCTTTAACTGCGGTTCTAAAACAGACAGAGTTGCCAAAATATAACCAGACGAAGGTCGTCGGACACCATTATAGGAACGCCAAATTTTCATTTTGACTAGCCAAGGACGGTTTTCCTCGCAGTAACCCAGCCACTTCAGTTTTAAAGATTGACGTAGCTGCTGAATGTCCATCAGTTGCCTCACTTCAGTGAACAATAGTGCAGTATTTAGTATATTTTTAATTTTAGGTTGTTCTATCTAGGCCAGATGCCTAAAAATGGTGTCAATTAATTATTACCATGTTCGACTCAGCCTCTAATAGTACAAATATCTAGGCCAGATGCCTAAAAATGGTGTCAATTAATTATTACCATGTTCGACTCAGCCTCTAATAGTACAAAACTACAGGCACAACTAGCCAGGAAATACTTTGAGTTACATCCTTCTGCACAAAAGATGATCCAGTTGTTTTCGGTAATTTATGCACCAATAGACAAAAATTCATTCATAAGTTGTCTCAGTAGAATTGGTGCGTTACATGAAAACAATAAACCTTGGGTGACTAAAACCCTCAGTCGCCAAATTGATAAATTGTTAACAGCAGGTTTGTTAGTACAGAAAAGCAGAACAGACCCTGAATGTCACCAGCTACTCACAGAAATTGCTACTCGTCATGCTGTACAAACAGGACAATTCGATATACTAGTTATAGTAGTAGAAGAAAATCTATCAATACAAACTCACTGGCAAAATGGATCTCGGGTTTTTTACTATCTGCGTCAGTGTGTTAGATAAATCCGCATTGGTCTTTATCGTCAAGACCCTGGCTTTATTAATAAGCAAATTTAAGATTACCATAAATATAGTTATAGCGAAGAAAAAATAGTTATAGAAAATCTCTTAGAGCAAATATGTAATAACCACTTTGATGCAGATTGGTTTAAAACCCTACCACTAGGATTATATGAAAGTAGCATATCTAGTATGCTCCTCAATTCAGCATTGAAATTGTCTGAATCCGAAGATGCCTTTGCATTACTGGAAGAAGAATATTATGAACCTGGGAAATATTCCTCAGATTATCTGCATCTGATTTTGACAGAACAAATGCTGTTAAGAGGTTGTACCGAAGATGCACAAGATTGTTTGGAGAGGATATCCGAAGAATATCAAGATAACGCCGCCGTCTTTTGGGGTTGGTTGAGTTTTCTGCGGGTAAATATTAGAGAGGTCCGGAAATTTAGAAAGGAGTATGTGTGTGGCTTTCCATAGTGTTAAGATTAGGAAGGAGCCAAGGAAAGAATCAGGGTTGGCAATAGGTACGGATAGTTCCTATCCATGAAGATGTTGATAACTAATTTATAACTGACCTCATATCCATAACATGTATGAAATGGGCAAAACTAATGAACCAATTCCTAATGTGACTAAACCACAAATAGTAAGAATTACTTGTGAGTAAATTGGGGAATTCAGGCGAAATCTTTCTTGAGGTACCCGGAATGTTTTTACAAGTCTAATGATGACCTGTTCAACAACAATACCCTTGGTGGAAAACTCTTTGTTTCCTGCCTTTTGTTCTGAGTCGCCATAGCATAATCGCTATCATGTTTTTCTACCTGTTCAAGGAGACTAGCAGGGAAAACATTTCCTAATATCTCTAGTGAGTAATGAAATGTGTCCTTTGCTTCCGTTTTCCATATACCGAAATGCAAACCTAAAACCTCAAATGTTGGCATTTTCCTCCAATAGCACAAGCATAGACATACCTGTTGTTTTATCTCTAGTTTCCCTTTCCCCCCTCCTCCTTTCTGATTTATACCTATCTTTTTACTTTCTATCTCACCTTGAAGTTTTTTATGCTACATCTCAGTTCGGGCTAACAAGTCTTGAAACTGATGGTTAGTTATTCCCAGTATTTGTTTTGTACAATGTGGATATTCTTGAATATAGTTAATTTAGTGGATTTTTCCTTTTGGTACACCCTCAAAATTCCCTTCTACCATTTTTTTGACACCAAGTTAATTTTCCTGACAGGTCTATTATACAGATGCCCTCAAACGCCTGAAAAAAGCCAAGGGCAAACGCCAAATATATTTTAATACAATGGGCTGTTTATTTTTTATTCTTGCCTTGTTAAAAGATGTTTCAGTGCAACGCCTGCGGGAAGCAGAAGATTACACCATTTTAATGTCTCGTCAATCAGATCATTTTCTTGGGTTTATTTATGCCAGACTGAAAATGATACTGCAAGTCCAGCAAGGTGATATCACCCAAAAAGAATTTATAGTCAGCCCCCATATTTCATCTGTGGAAGAAGAAAATAGTTTTCAAACATTATTTTGTTCTTTGTGCCTTTACTGGATGAATGCTGAAAGTCCCAAAAAACCCTTACCTAATTTATTAGAACCATTGTATCGGAGAGCGATCGCATCCGATCATCACTGGCTGGCAATGGAAACCCCAGAACTCTTATCCCGACTCAAACCCAGTAGTAACTACAAGCAACAAGCAGAGGTACTTCGAGAAGATAGTAATATTCAAACCATCGTAGACCTCATGGAGCCCCAGGAAGCGTGGAAAGTTTGTCTCAATGCCCTGGTAAATCTCCACAAAGAAGCACAAACAACAGGAAAAGCCGAGTCAGAACTGCGTTTAGCATGGTTCATTACGGGAGCAACGCGATTTTATGAGGTTGGCCAAAACGTGTGCGATCACTAAACCCAAAACAGGCATCGATAAAAATCATTTACCGTGCTATCGAAGTATTGTATATATATGTATCAGATGAAATTACCTAAGTAGATTTATCAGATGAGAGAAATTGAGACAGACTGGTATTCTGGTCAAAAAAAAGGTAGGATTTCCAAATAAAAAACAGGGAACGCCTACCATTAATGACAAAAAATATATATTCAAGTCTTGATTTGACCAAATGTTTGAAAGATTTTCAAGAGTAAGTTAGGCAACTTTTAGAGAAGAAAAGATTAGAGAAGCTGCATTAATATGGATGAATTTATTGCTTCAGCAGTAGGAGAGCATTCTAAAACTCTGGTTAAAGAAAGAGATTATCTTTTACGTGCCTATTGGGAAGAACGTTTGAATTATGCTGAAGTTTTAGCCCGTAAATTACCTATTGGTAGTGGAGCTATGGAACGTTTAATCCGCCAAGTTGTCAATTTAAGAATGAAAGGAAACAGTAGATTTTGGTTAAAAGAAAATGCGGAAATTATGTTACATCTTCCTTGTCAATGGATAGCTGGAAGTTGGCATAATTTCTGTAATTCCATTTTTACCTCTTTTATGCATCTTCAAACCGTCTAATATTCTATACCTACAACTCCCATTTAACAGAATTTTCTATGCTAATCAATACCTGCTTATTTGATTACTGGCGTAAGCAGCTTATTCCCACTAGCCACAAATTATTGAATGCAAGTCTTCTGAGGATATTTTGAGAAGATACTTTGTCTTGCAATTTTATTTGCTTCATGTGATTTATTTTACTTTAATTCCAGAAAAATATTTTAGCGATGTCTGTGGTTAGCGTAGCTAAAAGCACACTTCTCGCCCCACCTCACAACATCGCGTTGCTCCCATCTGTAGTTGTATGGAAGCATATAATGATGGTTCTTATTACGGCAAAGTTGACTATGGCTTCAGTGAAAAAGCCATCTTGGCATTAATTGGACATCCATTAGTGTATTGGGAAGATACGCCTAATATCCGTCTAGAAATCGTCAAGGGAGAACCAGAACTGCTGGTTAAAAAAGAAAAATCAGGCCGTCTCACCTTGGAATTTTCCCCCAAAATCACAGAATCACAGAATATTCCGAATATTAAAGAAACTCCCACCCGCATAAAGGTCATTGAAATTACACCCGAACACCGACCCATAGCTGACATTCTGGGTAGGGACAATCAATTAAACGTACCCATCATTGCCCAAAAACAAGTTTTAGCAGCCATTAATGCCGTCTGTGGCATCCATCGTCAGCGTCCATTCTGATATTGGTGGAGAAGAAGTACCCGCCCAAACGATACGCCATATTCACCTCTTACCTGCCAATACCAGATTAAAAATCACCCTATTATCCCGTCCCTTTGGCCAAGGTGACTTACCATTAAACTACCCAACAACACCGATAAAGTGCAAATAATTACCGCCAATAAACCCAATGGCGCAATAATTAGCACAATCCAGGTAATTCCCCCATTCACAACCGCCACCAACCAACTACGGTAATGCATCAACCTCTTAGCTACAGACAGAGACATAATGAACCTGCCTTTTCAAATTCAACAGGTTCATTATGTCACCCTATAGAAGAGGCGTATTCCAATTTTTATATCCATGTTGAATAGACCTATCTTTAAAAGAAAGTTTGTGGGGAAATAAACAGAAAGAATGTAACTGTGTATATCAATAATGACAATTCCCCTAGAAAGAATAGAATTATACCCCCAGGAATCAAAAAGACTAATTGGGATTAAGAGTATGAAGACTTTATCACATTAGTAGCATTAGCAGAAAAAGGTATCTAGAGAAACAAGCAGAAATTGAAAAAAGAAAAATTCAGTTAATAGCGTCTGGAGGAGGACGTCAAGCAGAAATAACCCCAAAGGAGGGAGTATGTCTATGCCTAGCCTAGTAGACCTCAGACAGCAGCCAACATTTGAAATTCTATGATTATTGTTTGATCTATGGAGGACAAAAGCAAATAACACATTTAATTATTGGGTATAAATTCTGAGGGAAATTTTACCTGTCTCCCAAATAGAAGAAGCAAAAAAAGATGAACGAAAGTATCAAGAAATATGGGAAAGAGTGAGTGAGTATAAATGAATAATAGATAGTGGAGAAAAAGCTATAGAAAGACTAGGTGACTATCAAGAGCGGAAAAAATATTATTCAGGCAAGAAGAAAGTACACACTCTGAAAAATCAATTTATAGTATTGCCAGGAGGTGAAGATATAGTTGATATTTATATTGGAGAATTAGGTAATATAAGTGATATTTCCAGGGGAAACGCACCTTATTTCCTAATAAAAACTAATGAGGATTTTAAAATCATCTATATATATAAGTGCAAAGCTTGATGGATATATAAACAAAATCAATCACTTTTTTATTAAGCGATGAATTAGCTTATCTCCAATTGAATAACTCTTAGCTAAGGATAAATGAGCTAACTATTCATCCATAAATAAGTAAACTTATCTGTAAAAATAAGTAGAAGAAAATATTAAGTAAATTGTTGACAAGTTAGTTGAGGCTAAAGCTAAAACTCTTTCTCAAGAGTTATTATCCATTTCTGCCAAAAACTGTTTATTGTTTATCCCCCGCTTCACGGGGTTCTCTTTACCCAAAAGATCGACTGCTATCTGCCGCATTACTGCAAAGTTTTGTGGAGCATTATCTTTCCTAATCCGGCAGTCATCTTGTTTGAAAGCTACATCTAATACCCAATGCAATGAATTTTCTATTGCCCAATGGCTGCGGACAGAATTAGCCAATTGTTCTGTATTTGAGTCAAGACTACTAATAAAATAACCAGTCTCTACTGTTGTTTTATCATCCAGTTATCCGATAGATTCTACCATCCCAACACTTTTTAGATTTGACCAAACTGAATCAGGGTCAAGCTGAAACCCAATTCCAGGTAACATCACATAATTGCGGATCTCATGACGACCATGCCCTGTTTGTTCGGGTTTATATGTGCTATGTTGAAGCTCTTGAAAACCTGTACTTATCCCTGACTTAAATAGCTGTTCTACTGACTCATACAGATTACCTTGGTTCTTTTTTAAAGTAATTACATAATCTGCATTTTGTTGCGTAATTAACTTTACTATGTCTTTGTGACACCTGATGGCATCAATCCTGACAATACATCCAGCTAATTCTAAAACCTTTAATAATTCGGGAATTGCTGTAATTTCATTTGACTTCTCATGCACCTTCACCTGTCCCAACACTAATCTATTTGTAGTTGCCCATACACTTACCATTTGGATTGCACTCTAGTCACTATTTTTACCATGAGAACTACATAAAGTTTTCCCGTCAATTGCCACAACTTCACCATCCCTTATCTTATGTACTGATTTCATCCAGTTCAAGAAACAATTTTGAAATTTTTGCGGATTCAATTGTGCAAATACCCTTCCAAATGTGTCCTGGGACCGGAGCCCATTTCCTAGTTCTAAAAAGGTTTTTAACCACTTATATTTTGTGCAGCCATACAGTTCAATTGCCACCCAACTATCTGCTTCACAAATTACTGCACAAATTCCAATGGTAAGAATGTCAATTAACTTGTGTCGTTTCCTCCCCTCTACTCTTGGATCTTCCATCTGTGCAAGGTGGTCATTAATCGTGATTTTGGGCTTGAGCTTCACACTTTTTGGGACTTTCTTCTTCTACTTTTACAATGACTTTACCATCAGAGCCTCATTGGTCAACCTCCATATCATCAGCCCTCCCTACCTTTCTCGTTTCTTAATATATGTACCATATTTACATGCGTTCGCCCTGGCGATATTACACTATTTAGAAATAATCGCGAAAACCTAAATGCCAAACAAAGATTTTTGGGAGACAAAGCTTATATAGGAGAAGAATTTATTACCACACCTTATAAGAAGCCCAGAAAAGCTGAACTTTCAGAGATTCAAAAAGAACAAAATAAGAAAATATCATCAAGAAGAATTGGTGTTAAACATCTCATATGTAGAGTCAAAACTTTTCGATTGGCTAGTGATAGATTTCCTTTAGGTGGACATCGTTATAATCCGGTGATAATGGCAGTATGTGGATTAGTTAGGTTAGATCTAAATTATTCATTTATACTAAGTCATAATATTTGAATTATCAGCCTTTAGATTATCTTTTTTAGAAAGCTATGTTTCTCAAAACTTTTAGTAATTTTCATATTTTCATCCCCAAACCCTTATTTTTGCCTTCAGCCATAATTAGTGTTTCATCCCAGTTATACTTCGTGTAACGCTTTCACCGTAAGCTTTTTATCTTTTGTGGACAAGTCTAATGTACTTGAGTTATCCCCTCTCAAATTTTGCCGTATAGCTGAATCCATTCTCCATGTCTTACACTCCCCCAGGTCATCCAATTTTGGATTGATTCTACAGATATAGGACTTACGCAAGTGTCACAATCAAGTTTCTTGTAGGCTGCATCAGACCTAACATCCTCTAAATGAGTCAAAACAACTCTTCCCAGTTCGTCTGTTTACATAATTGAGGTTAAAACTGTGATTTTGCTCTTGGGTACAATTAACAGGGTAAGTTAATATATAAGGGTATTAACTACAGAGGTTGGATATAAATGACATCACCTGATGAACATAATAGAGAACTGCAACGTAAAGTTGAAATGCGACTTCGGGAAATGGAAGATAGAATCCATGCTACTGATACGCCTTTGTATGAAACTGAGAAATATCAACCAGAAAATTCTCAAAATCTGGGATGAAAAAATTGATTCTTGGTGCACTTTTGGTATCTCAAGTTGTTTATGATGCAGTCGAAGAATGTTTTGATGCTTATGAAGAAGAAGTCAGTCAACGCATTGATAATGATATCAATTCTCGTAAATCGGAGTTAGATAATCTCCTCAGACAAAAAACTACAGATGAAATTAATCGTTAAGCTGAATTCAGGCGGTTGAAAACTTTGCAGGAAGGTATTATTGAGCAACTACAAAAAATTCAATCTGCATACAGCAACTTATTAGCTTACTATAGCTAACTAAATTTAGAGACCCACAACAAGATCCCCGACTTCTTAAACAAATCGGGGATCTGAATACCAATTATTAAATCGAGGAAATATGCACCAAAAATATCAAAATTATAGTCAACTAATCCATTCTATTAAATCTGTTTGTAAATTAATGGATTTGAACCCGGAATCAACTCTATATAAAGATGTAATTGCTGTCTGCAATCATTTAAATAATCCTAATTGTCAGATTGCGGTATTTGGTATTTTTAATCATGCTCAATAAAATTTGTTAAATGCGATTTGCCAACATCGCATTTAACAAATTTTATTTAATACCGACTACTGGTGCTGCAATTCCTGTTAAATATGGTTCAACTCTCCGCACACGCATTATGTTGGTAGATGGGACAGAAGTCTATCGCACTGGAACAGGGGTTTTACAACAGTTTGCAGTTTTAGATGGAAATAGACAGATGAGAAAAGATGTTGCATCTGTTGAGGTTTTTTGTCCTGATTCCTTTTTAGAAAGGGGTGTAGAATTTGTATACTTACCGGGAACCAATGACATGACAGATTGTAGATTTACCAGTAACCAATGACAGAGAAGCACAGGATACTTTAGTGCGCGAGCGCTTACTAGAAACAGATTTAGTTATACAATTATTAGATGCTCGTAAATTGATGACTATAGGTGAACGGGAAAACTGACGAGATTGGTTATTAGAACGGGGGATTAAAACCGTTAATTTTGTTGCTAATTTCTTAAATTAACTCTAACCAGAAGAACAAAAACAAGTTTATAATCGTTTGTTATTTGTTGCAGAAAGTTTCCCTGTTGAACTACCAGTGGGTTTTAGTAACTTGTATAGAGTTGATGCTTTACCTGCTTTACGCGCTAGATTAAAAGGTGATGTAGCAGCAGCAAATAGTAGCAGTTTAGTAGCTTTTGAAACAGCTTTACAGAATATAGTTAGAATTTTACAACATCTAATATTTTAGATGATTATAATGGCTATTTACCGAATTTTACCCATATTCAAAACAAATCCCGGTAAAACACTTCCACAACTGACAGTATCAGGATCTTCTAAACATTTCTCTGTTTGTCCAGGACGATAAATATAAACTCGGCGATTTTTTCGGTCGATTAATAAGCCTAATTGTATTCCTGGTTCCTGGATATATTCTGTGATTTTATCTTTTAAAGGTTGCAAGTTATCAGAAGGCGATCCCAATTCAATGACAAAATCAGGACAAATAGGTGCAAACTACTTTTGTTGTTCTGGTGTGAGGGTATTCCATCTGTCTAATTGTATCCAGGAAGCATCAGGAGAAAGTTCTGCACCTGTGGAAAGTTTAAACTCTGTGCTGGAAGAAGAAGCAATACCTGTACCATCTTTTTCTGACCATACCCACAATTGTCCAAGGATGTTAATTTCTCGATTTCCTGTTTCTGAACCTGCTGGTGACATAATTGATATTTGTCCAAATCTATTTCTTTCAATGCGTAAGTCGCGGTTTAGGTGACAGAATTCAAAAAATTGTTCGTCTGTGATTGACATTGATGGTGGAAACTGAAAAACTAAAGGGGATGAAAGCATGGTTAGTTTCTCCTACTTTAGTGACCCAACTCATTTTATCTTATCGTTAGAGTTGTGAATATATATAAAAATGGTGGGTTACGCTATCGCTAACCCACCCTACGAAATGAATATTAATGTTACTGCAAATTATTTGTTAGGTTGGGGAGTCATCCGCAAATAAGGTTTGATTTCTTGATAACCTTTGGGGAATTTCTCTTTCAGAACTTCGGGATCTTTCAAGGATGGAACAATTACGCAGTCGTCACCATCTTTCCAGTCTGCTGGTGTAGCAACGCTGTAGTTATCTGTTAATTGCAAAGAGTCAATTACTCGCAATAGTTCATCAAAATTGCGTCCGGTGCTGGGGGGGTAGGTGAAAGAAAGACGCAGTTTTTTGTTGGGGTCAATGACGAATACGGAACGCACTGTGATGTTGGCAGCTGCTTTGGAGTGAATCATATCATAAAGGTCAGAAACCTTTTTGTCAGCATCTGCTAAAATTGGGTAATTGAGGGTGGTGCTTTGGGTTTCTTCAATATCTCCCACCCAGCCATTATGGGAGTCTACATTATCAACGCTGAGTGCGATCACTTTGACGTTGCGTTTGTCAAATTCTGGTTTTAACTTCCCAACGGTACCTAATTCTGTGGTGCAAACAGGTGTAAAGTCAGCAGGGTGAGAAAACAGCACTACCCAGCTGTCACCTGCCCATTCGTAAAAATTTATGTCGCCCTGTGTAGAGGCTTGAGTAAAGTTGGGTACTGTATCACCAAGATGGAGAGCCATGCTAGATTCCCTGTAATTAGAAAAGATAACTATTTTACTGTGCCATCATGACACAAAACGACTATTATCCCATCGAGATTGCGCTGTTTGCAACAAAATTTTAAATTTTTTAACTCTTGGTGACATTAAAATATAGTATTCTCAACCACAATTTCTCGGTAAGCTTGAATTACTTGTTGTGTGATCGCATCCCAACTAAAATGTTGTAAGGCGTATTTTTGGGCATTTAATCCCCGACGTTGACATTCTTGGAGATTTGACAACGCTGTTGTTAATAATCTCACTATTGATTCTACATCCGTTGTCCCCACCCAACCAGACTCACTATCTAACACCTGTTGATAAATATGCACTTGATCAGAAATAACCACAGGTGTTCCTGCTACCATCGCTTCTGCAACAGCAATACCAAAATTTTCATAGTATGACGGTAAAACAAATAAATCAGCAGTTTGCAATAAACTTATTTTTGCTTCACCAGTCACAAACCCAGTTATCGTAGTATGTGATTTTAACTGGGAATTTTCAATCTCAGATTTAATTTTTTGCTCATATATTGGGTCTTGGGGATTTGTACCCGCTAAAACAAAATGAAAATCCAAACCCTGTATTGATAATTTTTGTAATGCTGGAATTAATAATTCTAAACCCTTTTTTGGATCAATACGTGACATAAATAAAATTACGGGTTTATCATTATCAATACCAAACTTATTTCTAATATTTTCAGTATTATTTTCGGGAGGAATAACACCCAAAGGAATCACTAAATCTTTTGTACTTACTCCAAATCTTGATGATATTTTCGCCTCTTGTTCACTAGTAAAATGAATTCCAGATGCACCTGCTAAATTCCGACGTTCTAATAGTGCAACATAAAGCTGCTTTAATTGTTCTTTCTTCCTTAAATCAGATGGGTCAAGTGTTCCCAAAGGACGTAAAATATAAGGTAAACTTTGCTGACGACAGACAATAGCCGCTGCACTACTGATAGGAGAAAATAAAGCATGAATATGGGCAATATCGAAATATTGAGCGTTATTTTTCAAAAATTTTAATAAATCGAGAGAAAATTTATATCTACGAAATGGTGCACAGCGAAAATAAATGACTTCATAACCATCTTGTTTGATGGGAATATTTAAAGGAACATCCAGCGGCTTTTGACCATTATCACCATTACTATCAGTCGTCAAAATAGTGACTTCTACACCCGCTTTTGCTAATGCTGGTGCTAGTCCTAATACCATTTGACTAGGTCCACCATAAATCAGAGAAATAGAGGGGATAATTTGTAATGTTTTCATTATTAATTGTTGTTGATTAATTGTTCATAAAATTCTAATTGTTGTTTAGCTACAGCTTTGTTAGTATAATTTGCCATTGCTTTTCGATAACCCCTTTGTCCCAAATCATGAACTAAATCTGGATTTTCTATTAACTGCGATAAGCAATTAGACAAAGCCTGATCATCACCTTCAGGGAAGATTAAACCAGCATCACCAATGACATGAGGAATTTCCCCAGAGTTAGAACCAATAACGGGCACTTTACAAGCCATTGCTTCAATTAAAACATGACCAAATTGTTCTTTCCAACCTATAGCAGTCAGGGTTTTAAATTTATAAGTAGTTTCTGAAGTAAGAACCAAAGTATTCATTAAATTAATGTAATTGGCAACTTCATGATGAGGGACACTTTCTGCTATTGTTAGCCTATCTTTAATACCATTTTCAGTGGCTATTTTTAGTAATTCATCATGCAAGTCACCTCTACCTAACAGTAGCAATTTCCAAGATTTATCTTGTATATTTATCAAGGCTTGTAACAAAGTTAATAAACCTTTTTCTAGTACAAATCTACCAACAAATCCTACTATAAAATCATCTTGAAAAATTCCCAATTTAGTAGCTAATTCTGGTTGTGGATTAGGAGTAAAGAGTGTTTCATCTACACCCAACTGGGGTAAAACTTTAATTGCACCTTTATATCCTCGTTGACGTAAGATTTGAGCTCCATCTTGATTACCAGAAATAATTCCATGACTATGATTTAGGTTAAATTTTTCTAGTAAAGCAATTGGTAATTTTAATTCGTAGGGTAAATTCCACCAAGTAAAAAATACATTCTTAGCTTTTAATCCTAATAACTGATTTAAAATAATCATTTGTGTATAAGCCAAACCCCTAGAACCTTGTTCTACATGAATAATTTGGGGACGAAATTTTTGTAATAATCCAATTAAATCTGCACCAAAAGTGAGCAGTCCTTGATGATTTTGGCTAAAATTAGATATTGGCACTATTTTAAATCCATCTTCATCACGATATTCAGTTTCAATAATTCTATTTTGTACACCTCCAGGTTTCCATTTCTTGGGAACTACAACTGTAACTTCAATTCCTGGTTCTAGTTTTGCTAAAACCCGTAATTTTTCACAGTTCAGGTCTACTATATAGGTATGACCAGCAACTAAAATTCTCATGGTAGGATTTGAGGATAAATTTACGAATTTCCTTGAGAAATTTTAAAACATAAAAAATAGATAAACACAGAGACAATCATTTTTTTTATTATTTAATTTATCTGTGTTTATCTGCGGGCACAAAATTAAACTTGTTGATCTAAACGACTGTAAATTTGTCCATCATTCCATGCTGATTGAATCATAGTACCCACAGCTTTGAGAAAACCTAAGAAATAGAAAATACTGCGAGTGGCAACTTTAATGGGAGAAGCACTTTTATAACAAGGGGGATGTCCGAGAACGTGACAATCAAATAAACGTCCGTAAAGTCGTAAAGCTTGGGTAAAGGTAAGATTTTTTAGACCTAGTAGAAAATGATTGTGATAGAAGGTAAGTTGATATTGGAGCGATCGCATACTAATATCATGACAACCTCCAGTGTCTTCCCCTAAATGTACCAAATAAGCTTCCGGGTCATACCAAATTTCATATCCACTCTGCCGAAACCGTAAACAAAAATCTGATTCTTCCCGTACCGCACTACCCCGAAACCTTTCATCAAACTGAATTCCGTACTTGGTAAAAACTTCCCGACGGAAAGACATATTGCAACCTCTAGCAGTTAAAACTTGCTGAGGTTTAGTAGTATGTACTAAATCAATATGATACCAAGCAATACCAGGATCCATTGCTTCCGGGGGTAAATACTCAATTTCCAATTCTCCCCGAGAGTCCCCTAATTTCATTCTGTCAAATACCCTACCTGCAACCGCCCCTATTTTCGGGTTTTCCACATAATTCTTACCATGGGCAGCTAAAAAACCTGGTGTTAACTGTATATCGTCATCAATAAATAAAATAATCTCACCTGATGACCTCCGTACAGCATAGTTACGCGCCCCTGGTAAACTCGCCCAATCTAGGCTAAACAATTTAATTTTACCAGATGCTGCCATGTCTGCCAGGAAAGCTTTAGTTTCTGGTTCATGGGTTTGGGTTTGATCCACTACCAAAACTTCAAAATGGGGATAATCTTGTTTTAAGACATCAAGAATACTATCCTGTAGCAATTTCTCTCTTCGGTATGTAGGTATAACTACGGAAATTAACGGGTAATTATTCATAACGTTTGTTGGTTAAGATTGTATTGATTCATTGGATTCCAATGTTACTTGGCTGCTGCTGTATAGAGAAGATCAAATAATTCATTTTGTTTTTCGGCGTTATTGACGTTTTGGGCTTGGGCTAAAGCCCCGGCGCTTAAATATTCATAATGTTCTCGTTTATCTGATCTATCCAAAAATTTGATAATTTGTTCCAAAGCTGCTTCTGCTAAATAATCGTAAGTACCATTTAAAACTTCCCAATATTCCTCTGTTTGCAATTTTTCCCCATGTAGCCAATTTTTCCATTCTCTAGATTCATTTAGGGGTACTTCTAACAAGAATCCATTTTCACCCGGAGTAATTAATTCTGGTAATGCACATATATTAGTGGTAATTGCTGGTGTGGCTACAGAAAATCCTTCAGCAATGCTAAACCCATAACTATCTTGTAAAGTAGGCATGAATTGAAAATGACTTTTTGATAGTACATCAATCACTTGTTGATTAGGAAGACTTTTGTAGTAATTAACATTATCTAAATCCAATAACTTTAAATCTTCTGCATACTTGTTTCTATCAGGAAAATCTGTAGGTCTACCTGCACCAATACCCAGCCCTGATATAATATTTATTTATTTTGATATTTAAACCTAATGCTTTGGCTCTCTTAGCAACCCTTAAAGCCACAATTCCGCCTTTCCTAGCCAGATGATGACCTATGAAAACGAATTGGAGAGGTTGTTTTTCATCGTAAACTTTAGCATGGTTAACCCTGACAGGAAAGTTGGGATGAATCACGGTTAACTTTTGCTTAACTTTTTCTGCTATATTCCAATTTTCTATCTTTTTTGTGATGCGGAATTTAGCAAAACTTGACATAGCAATGATTTTTTTGCAGTTGTCTAGTACTAACCGATTATTTAAAATAGGGTAGACTGTAGATTCTAATTGATTTCTGGAATTGCTATATAAAGATAGATGGTCTTCAACTGTAAGAAACCAAGGTTTATTGGTATAGATAATTCTATTGAAAGAGTGAATTACTTCGTAGCCATCCCATATTGGTTGCCAAGGGATAAAGCCAGAGAAAGGTTTCCAGAGTTTTTCTATTGGATATCTGCCTGTAGGAAAATTTTTGGTTTTAATGAAAGTATGTCGAGAGTTCCTGGGCAAGTTGGGAGTGCTGATATGTTGTGTACCTGTGATAACTACTTTTACCATTTTTATCTCCTCTGATTTTCTCAAGAGTTAAATTTAGATTTTCTGATTTGTATTCTTCCTGATAATTTATATTCAGATATGTTCATATTTAGATTATTTTTGATACAGCCGTTTTTTCTGACCTTTGGTATTGATGGTTGTTTCTTCTGGCATTTCTTGTTTATCCAGAATTGGTAATTTGAATATTATTCCTGCACACAACCAATAATAAACAGCAACTGGATCGACATCTAGGGGGTAGTAGTAAGTATTGTAACTGATAAATAGTACGAACACCCACATACTAGCACCATAGGTTCGTAAGTTACGGTTTTTTATTGTGCGATATGTCTTAAAAGTAGCAACGGTTAGACTGGTGACAAAGACCAAAAAAGCCAAGACTCCGACAATTCCAACTTCATACAGCACTTTAGGATAGTAGGTTTCCACCAACTTGGTTGAACCAAATACACGGGCAGAGTTCGTAGCTCGACCTAAGCCGCTACCTATAGGAGTATCAACACTTTTCCAGTTTTCTTGCAATTGATCAACTATAAAGTGATGAGGTGGTGATGCATTCCATCGACCGATAAAACTGTTCATTCTGTCTTGTACGATAGTGGGATTAGCTGCCATTGCAATTACCAAAATTACAGCGAAAGCTCCTCCCAAGGGGATAACCTTTTTGAGGTTGACCAATGGACCAGTTAACAACAACAAAAGCGCGAAACATACTGGTACTAAAGCTAAGGCTATTCTTTGTCCAGAGATAACTGCGTTAAAAAAGACTAATCCTAAAGTAACCAAACTGATCAGCCGCCAAATAATAGATTTGTCGCTAAAAGTTGTAGCAAATGTAAAAAAGGTGCTGGAAATTAAGAACCATGCCCACTGCCAAGGGGCTACAAATGTTCCTGGTAAGCGAATTACTCCTTGTTCTGGTGTGTATAAGAGCGCACCACCAACTAAACACCGAGCATCAAGTGTTGCCTTAAATAAAGCGTCTCCTTCAACGCCTACCGTCCCTTTACATACTCCAATTGTGAGGAAGATAAATTGAATAACTCCCAAGATGCCGCAGACTAGTATGAGGAGAATCTGAAGGCGGGATAACAACCAAAAATCCTGCTGATTAAGAATTAGGTAATAGACGCAAGTAATTACAGGAAAATATCCTAGAAATACTTTTAATCCCAGAATTCCTATGCCTATAGGTATATCGCCACGAGCCGGATTTAACTGCTGTCCACCATTTATCATCACTAGGGTGAGGATAGAACAGCTAAGGAGAATCAAAAATGGGGTTTTGATGGATTGAGGAATAATGAAGGGTTGTTTTTGCTTTTTGCAACTTTGCCACAGAGCGATCACTACTGGAACATAGAAAGCATCTTTAGCTAGTTGAAGTACAGGACTGTTGCCCAAGAAGTAAATAATAGTACCGGCGAATGGTACATACATAACAAAGGCAAATAGAGCAGGTAGCGGGTTTTTATAACAAAGGGTAATGACTATGATACCTAATGCACCAGGAACTGCTAATTTAATTCCACCGACGAAAAATAGCAGCATTCCTAAAAATAGTCCGCTTCCTACCAGTTTGCCAACTAAGCTGGTCAACTCTTTACGTGCTATGGTGGCTTTGCGCTTTTGGGCTAACTCTTCTTTCAAGCTCAGGCGGGTTTTCTCTGGTGAAGATTGCTTTTTTCCACGCAGAGATTTCTGCTTTGTTTTTGCCATGACTTTTTTGGAAGATTTATGTTTCTTATGCCTGGAAACTCCTGACTCCTGATTCCTGTATTCTTCTTCAAGCGATGTGTTTTTGTACTTGTGTTACCAATTCATTTGTCCAATAGTTAGCCAGTTCAGCATTAGCAGCTTCTACCATGACTCTGATCACTGGTTCTGTGCCAGAAGCGCGGACTAGGATTCTCCCACTATCTCCCATTGCTGCTTCAGCTTGGGCGATCGCACTTTGTACTGGTTGACAATCTTGCCATCCTAAACGCCGTTCCCTATCT
Organism: 'Nostoc azollae' 0708; assembly: GCF_000196515.1. Classification (NCBI taxonomy): domain Bacteria; kingdom Bacillati; phylum Cyanobacteriota; class Cyanophyceae; order Nostocales; family Nostocaceae; genus Trichormus; species Trichormus azollae. The sequence continues at coordinate 2,936,361 of NC_014248.1, read as the reverse complement.
GTTACTCGCACGTTCCGCAACAATTGGGGATAGGTTTGGAAACTTTGATCCACCATTTCTCCTAAGGAAACACCAGCTTCTTTGACTACCGTGGCTATGTGCAGGGCTGTTAATAAGCCATCGCCAGTAATGCCATAATGACGGCAAAGAATATGACCTGATTGTTCACCGCCTAACATTCCGCCAGTCCGTAGCATTTCTGCTTGTACATACTGATCACCTACGGCAGTACGCACCAATTTACCACCCAATTGCTGCCAAGTTTTTTCAAAGCCTAAGTTAGCCATGACAGTAGAAATAATTAGGTTGTCTGGCAGTTGTTGTTTTTGTTGGAGGTGACGACCCCAGAGATAAAGAATATAGTCGCCGTTAACTTGCCTACCAGTATTATCTACAGCTAAAACCCGGTCTGCATCACCATCAAAGGCAAAACCCATATCGGCATTATTTTCTTTAACTGCTCCTTGGAGAATATCCATGTGTGTAGAACCGCAGTTAACATTTATGCGATTGCCATCTGCTTCATTATGCAGACAGATTACCTCAGCCCCCATTTGTGTAAAAACCGCAGGTGCTAACCCCACCGCTGCACCCCATGCCAAATCTAAAACAATCTTCATACCCCGCAGATTGACCGCAGGTTGTAAAGGTTCTTGCAAGGCTTCACCATAATGCCCCACCAACTCTGTCCGGGAGTAATGCCTACCCCAATTATTGACACCAGAGGTATATGAAATATTCCCCCGCAGTCCAGCTTCAATTTCTGCTTGCAATCCTGGTGATAGCTTCGTACCATTTGCACCAAAAAGTTTAATACCGTTGTCTTCCGGTGGATTGTGACTAGCAGAAATCATGACTCCACCAATAGCATCAGTAATGCTAACAAGATAAGCCACACAAGGAGTCGGGCATAACCCTAAATACCAAACTTCTATCCCTGCTGCTGTTAACCCGGCACTCAAGGCCATTGCTAACATATCACTAGAGTTTCTGGAGTCTTGTCCCAAAATAATTGGACCAGATTGAGGTGTATGAGTACACAAGACAATCCCTGCCCAAAAACCTATTTGCACGGCTAAAGGCGCACTCAGTAATTCTCCAACTTTGCCGCGAATGCCATCTGTACCAAATAAAGAAGTAGCTGGTAAGGGAATGAGATTAATCGCTGAACTGCTGCCAATACCTGTTTTCATCCCTTCAGATTCTTCATTAATAGAACCATCCGAAATGCGGCCGTTAGTCCGAGCTATTGATGAAACCATACTTTTAACACTCCACACAATCACACAGGAGAATAGCACTTTACTTTATTTTCAACAATTCTGGGGAAATTCTTGTTCAACAATCAGTGCTTAATCATTTTTATTAATGACTATTTATTTTAACAAATGTATTTTAAGTAAAAATACAGATAGTTACTCATTAGAGATCTCCATGAATGTAGAGACGTTCTATGGAACGTCTCCACAAAGGTTCTAGATATCGCATATTTAATTTTTGGAGATGTCTATTGTTAATGATGAATCTTTTATGTATATGTATATATTTGCTTTCCCATGAAGATACACAAATTTTATTTTTTTTAGGCTCCTTGTATATAAATATACAAGTTAACCACAACTTAAAAAATATTAATATAAATTCTCATCAAATACTTCTAATCTAACGTTTTAATGACATTTTTTAGTCATTCGTAAAACAAAACTCCAGCAGTTAACTTTTTAAAATTGAGAAATTTAACATGAGCAGCAATTTAGCCTCCAAATTACGAATAGGGACAAAAAAAGCACACACTATGGCAGAAAACGTAGGTTTTGTCAAGTGTTTCTTAAAAGGGGTAGTGGAAAAAAGCTCCTACCGGAAATTGGTTGCTAACTTTTACTTCATCTACTCCGCTATGGAAGAGGAGATGGAAAAACACAAGGATCACCCCGTTGTCGGCAAAATTTATTTTCCCCAACTCAACCGCAAGCATACCTTAGAACAAGATTTAACTTACTACTACGGTTACAACTGGCGGGAGCAGATTAAATTATCCTCCGCAGGTGAAGCTTATGTACAGCGTATCCGGGAAATTTCGGCAAAAGAACCAGAATTGTTAGTTGCTCACTCCTATACTCGTTATATGGGAGATTTATCTGGGGGACAAATTCTCAAAGGTATTGCCCAAACAGCAATGAACTTGGGTGAAGGAGAAGGTACAGGCTTTTATGAGTTTGCTGATATTACCGATGAGAAAGCATTTAAAGCCGAATATCGCCAAAATTTGGATGCTATGCCCATTGATGATACAGCAGGTGATCGCATTGTTGAAGAAGCTAATGCCGCTTTTGATGTCAATATGAAAATGTTCCAAGAATTAGAAGGCAACTTAATTAAAGCGATCGGTGTCATGGTGTACAACACCATGACACGGAAACGCACACGAGGCAGCACTGAATTAGCTACTGCTGAATAATCATGGTTTTATAGCAGGAGTCAGGAGTCAGAATTCAGAAGTAAAACCCTTTTGTAGTCTGAATTTTACCATTCATTAATGTCCTAATCACCCTGTCTAGTGCTATAAGTATTTTTAACTTCAAATATCTAGGGGTAATTACCCTGTGATTGTTTTCTCTTGATGAAGGCAACCGGAGGGAGATTACCCCTAATATCAATTCAAAATTCAAAATTCAAAATAGACCAACAGCATGGGTTACACCCGCAAAATTCAAAATTTCCCTATTTAAAATTTCCTTAAATAAACTTTTAAAATCATCAATATCAGCAGTTATACAAGCACTGAGAACTAATAAATTAACTGCTGGTTTCTCCAATTTCAATTTTTCAATTTTATTTAACTTTATTCTTTAATCACCCCAGAACTGAATATAAGATTGCTCAGGTTTTCCAGGGTTAAATTCTGCATTGGTAGCTAAATGAAGAATTCCAAAACGTTGTTTTTATCTTTGTTTTTGTAAATTCTTAATTGTGAATTCTTGATTAATAAATTTTTTTGCCTGACCTCAAATCTTGAGTAATTTTATTTAATTCTACTCGTACTGCTGGCAAAGATTCAAGTTGCGCTTGAGAAAATTCCGATGCGCCCATTCCTAAAACTTGTAAATTATTAATCCGTGTGAAATCAGGTTTTATCAGATTAAAAGCCGGAATTCGAGCAATGCTATACTTTTCTACCAAAAAATGCTCTCCATCATGTAATGATGCTATGGGGAGAGTTCTTAAACCGAATGCTAAATAGAAAAGTATCGTATCTACTTCTTCAGTTTTGAGCGTAGATTCTAAGAGGCTATTGATAAAGTAAATGTAAAGGGGAGTAGACAAGGAATGTTGGAAGGATAGGATACATAAAATGTAGTGTATTTACATAGCTACTGATGGAACGAAAGTCTTACCCCACAGACTTAACTGATATGGAGTGGGAAATCCTGGCCCCATTGATTCCACCAGCCAAAGAAGGAGGGCATCCACCCACAACAGATATGGGTGAAATATGTAATGCCATCTATTTTCATTTGAAAACTGGATGTCAATGGAATATGCTTCCAGGTGACTTCCCGCCAAGGTCAACGGTATATAGCTATTACAGGAAATGGCAGGGCCAGGGGGTTTGGGAAAAATTCAACCATACATTGGGTGGTCAAGTTCGCTCGAAATTAGGTAAATCAACACAACCTATTGCGCTCGCCGCAGACAGTCAGTCGGTCAACACTGACCAAAAAAAGGGGATGTGTATGGTTTTGACGGATGTAAAAAGGTAAAAGGAAGAAAGGGGCATACTTTAGTTGATAGCCTGGGACTTATGTTGAAACTTGTTGTTAGTGAAGCGAATGCCCCAGAACGAATACTTGCTGCCTATGCACTAATGGAACTGCTAGAGGAACCCACAGAATTATTGGAAAAAGTCCAAGTTTTATGGGTTGATTCCGGTTATGACGGTGATAAATTTGCACTTGCAGTTTGGTTCCTGATTCAAGCTCATGTTGAAGTCATAGGACCTACTGAGCAAGAATTTAAAGTTTTACCACAACCCTGGGTAGTAGAAAGAACATTTGGGTGGTTTAACCAATATCATCGTCTAAGCAAGGATTATGAGCGCTTAATACAAATGAGGGAAGGGGCTATATATGCTCTTATGACTAGAATTATGCTACTTCCTCTTGTCTGCTAAACATTTACTTTATAAATCATCTCTAATCGTTTTTCCATCCAGTTATAGAGTTTTTGGGTTAGTTCTAAGTATGATTTAGTCCTAGGTCGGCTGGGACTGGTAATTTCTACATTGAGTTTTTTAAAAATATTAATTAAAGTCTGATTATCAGCATCTTTAACACTAAAACCTTTGGGTTTATTTCCAGGTGTAATGATGACTAGTTACAATTGTTTTGCTCGTGGACATATCCAGACTACAGAAGGTTTTATGGCAGATGGCAGTTTGTTGAGATAATTTAGAAAGTGTTTTGGCTATGTAGTTAGCCATTAATGAAACATTAGCCAGATTTTATCCAAAATATGTTTCATAATCTCTTTCTGAATGTTTTTCAACTTGGTTTACTGCTTCAATAAAGTTTTGGGTTTTGAGAAATCTGTCCTAATCTTCTTCTTTGACAGCGAGTGCAGGTTGATTGTGTAAGTAGGTGGGCGGAAAAATTTATAACTATGTCATGGCGAATGCAGCAAAGGGGAATCAAGCAATCCGAAGGGTTTCCAGTAATTTACATCTTGTTACATAGTTATGTTTCTTTGTGTCTACCTACTTTAAATGAAATTAAAAGTAATTGTACATAAAAATATTAAGGTTAATTCTAAACAATAACTAATGCTTTTTCGCCATTTATTATGAAACATGGTAATATTTTGAATGTAGAGTGGAAAAATGTTTTTGTTTATGTAATTTATGTACAATAATTGTTCATTCATTTTAGAAATTGGTGTTATTTTACAGCAGAATCAAGAATTCAGGTCGCCCACAAGGAGCGACGCTGTATAAATCTAATAAGCTATCAATAGCTTATGAATAGCTTAAACAAAGTTAGTGTGCGATCAATGATGGTTTTTCCTCCACGCTTCCTTGAACAATAGGAATTGTAAAGTGGAACTGACTACCTTGGTCTTTACCATTAGACTCTGCCCAAATTTTTCCGTTCCAGCCGTTGACTATTTGCCGACAAATGGCCAAACCTAGACCTGTACCACCAGCAGTTCTTCGCAACGCTCCTTCTTCTTGATAAAAGCGGTCAAATACTATTTCTAATCGGTTGGGTTCTATGCCACGTCCAGTATCGGCTACCGTGACTTCAACCATTTGATTGCGGTTGCGAGTAGCTTTAATGGAAATTTCTCCTTCTGCTGGTGTAAATTTACAAGCATTATCTATAAGTTTTGCTAGTACCTCCACTAACCAATCACCATCAGCCCTGATTAGAGGTAAAGTTTTACCAATTTGCGTTTTAATTTGCGGTATCTTTTCCGTTGATGACCGTGTACGCAGTCGGCTGAGGGCTAAATCTACACATTCTTGTAAGGTTAAAGATTCTGGATGCCATTCCACGCGACCACTTTCTAAGTTGGAAAGGGTGAGGAAATCTTGCACTAGTTTTCGCATCCGTTCTGAGTCAGAGAGGGCTGTACTGAGCATTACTTGTTGTAATTCCCAGGGCATATCTGGTTCAGTAGCCAAGCTTTCTAGACAAACTTGAATTGTAGATAGGGGAGTACGCAATTCATGCCCGGTAATGGCTATGAGGTTGCTGCGGGTGCGGTCTAGGGCTTCTAGTTGCTGATTGAGTTTTTCTAAGTTGGCAAAGGCTTCTGCTTGAATTAGGGCTGCTCCTATTTGGGTGGCGATCGCTTTGACTAAATCTAACTCCCCTGGTTGCCACTCATGGCTGGGAAAATAACAGTAATGCAATTCAACGATTCCTAGCAGTCGTCCCTGAAATAATACTGGTTCCATTAACCAAGAACGCACGCCAAATTGCTTGACTATTAACGATAAAGCTGGCGAATTTTTAACGCGATAGTCGGCGACAGTATCTGTAACACAGACTCCCTCAAGTTTTTGCAGTATTTCTTGAAACAGAGGATTTAGTTGTAAATCCCACGTTTGACCGAGGACAGATGGTACACCCTGATTTAAAAATTCATGTTCAATTGTGGCTGTGGCATCGGTAGCTTGAGCGCGATAAATTAGACAACGACCTGCTTCTAAATGTTGACCTAATTCTTGAGCCGCTACCTGTAAAATTTCCTGGGAGTCAAGCGATCGCCTAATTGCCGTACTAATTGAATTTACTAACCTTTCTTTTCTGGCTTGGGCAGTAATCGAACGGTAGGCTTTATGTAATTTATATTGACTAGCTTGTAAATAAGTTACTAATCGCTGTACAAAAGGGTCAGTATCAATATCACAAGCATATTCATTTTGAATTGCTGCGCCCAATTCTCTTCTTGATTCCCCGATGCCAAATCTCTGGCATACCTGAGCAACTTTATCCGCCAATTCTGGTCTGTAAACCAAAATCCTGCTTAATATCAACTCTGCGGCTTTGAGACTGACTCCTCTCTCGGAAGTCCAAATCCCCTCGAATCTTCGCGCCGTGTCCATATCTAAACTGGGGATCATATCTGGTAACTCCTGACTTTTGGCGATCGAACCGAGGTTTTCTCGACACACTAAACAGGTAGCATAATTATTAGCTACTACCACTAAATGCCACTCTTGACTTAAAGCATCATCCGGCTCAAAAGCTACCTTTTCATAATATTCCGAGCTATTAACAAACTCTGTTTCAGGTGCGGATAATACGTATATTTGATTACTACGCTGGGAAAGTCGTTGATAGCGATGCGCTTCTTGACGGTAGAATCGCTCTCGTTGGAAACTAGCAATAATCAGGGGTTGATCCAAGGTGGCAGCTAAAACCTGATCTTCCATTGCATGGGAGAGCGCCGTTAGTGAAGCCTTGAAATATAACTGAGGACGCAGGTAGGGTAGTGACTGTAGCAAATCACTCAACACAGAAGTCGAAATGCTCATGAATATCGTTAAACGGCCAATCTAGACAAGATCCACTTCACAGAAGGATTGTACAAATTCAAACTGGTCATTGGTCATTGGTCATTGGTCATTGGCGAAGAGAAAAAACTTTTACCTATCACCCATTACCTATTACCAATTCCCAATTGGTAGGCCTTATAAAGCACCTACCTGTCCAGATATTAACCCAAAACACACCCTGGTAAGTTTGGGTACTGCTGATGCTTGACAAAACTAAAAAAAATTTTAACTGAACATATGATTGAGTATTTTGTATGCCCAGCATCTCTCAATGCTCATCAACGCATAAATTAGTAGAAAATCCCCAGTTTCCAGCCTTGACTTCAGCTTCAGTAGGTATAGATTTATAGGGATTTGGGAACAGGGAACAGGTGACAGGTCTAGTTATCTGTTATCAGGGAAAAGGGAATAGATAATTTTTTATTCTCCGTCATCTCCCCCATCTCCCCCATCTCCCCCATCTCCCAGTTCCCAGTTCCCAGTCCCCAGTCCCCAGTCCTGTATAGGGAAATTTGGCTCATGACACCGGATACGTTGATTACCCCAGACAAAATTGTCCTAGATGGAAAAACTTTCATTTCTGCAGAGCAGATATATGTCCCAGAATGGCCTTGCGTTGTTAGTGAAAGACCACAGCCAACTTTGACGGTTAAAGATGATGATTTGTTTTTGGTGACAGATACGATAGGGAACATTTCTGGTTGTTCTCTTCAGGATGGCAATGCGAGTATGGGTCTGTTTTGTGCTGATACCCGGTTTTTGAGTCGTCTGGAGTTGCAAATTAATGGGCGATCGCCTGTTTTACTAAGTAGCACTGCAGACAAAGGCTTTGCACTCTCAGTTTTGTGTACAAACCCCAGAATTGACAATCACCTGAATGCTGATACCATAGGCATTCGTCGGGAATTGGTACTCAACGGTGCATTATTTGAAGAAATAGAAGTTGCCAACTACAGCACCACCAGCATCACTTTTGAACTCAGTCTCAGCTTTGATGCGGATTTTGTGGATTTATTTGAAGTCCGGGGTCATAGCCGCAAACAAAGGGGTAAATTATTACGATTAGCAGAGCCAACACACTTAGAAGAAACAGGTGATGGTCTCCTACCCCCAGCGACTCAACTCAATCGGGAAGAGTCACTGATACTGGCTTATCAAGGTTTAGATGGTGCGGTAATGGAATCCCGTATACAATTCCAGCATCAACAACCAGATTATTTCCAAGGTTACACTGCGATTTGGAAATTAGAATTAGCTTCTCACGAAACTAAAAAGCTGGGTTATCGACTGCATAAGTTAACCAATAATCAGCCCAGTTCTGGTGTGAATGCTGCTACTACCTTGGCACAAGCTAAAGCATCTGAGTTAATGGAAGAGCAAAATTGGGTACAACAAATTACCCGCATTAGCTCAGATAAAAGTCTTTTCAATCGAGTCATTGAAAGGGCTGAAGAAGATATGTATTTGTTACGCCAATCTTTTGGTAAGTACAAAACTGTTTCGGCTGGTGTACCTTGGTTTTCCACTTTGTTTGGACGGGATTCTATTATTACTGCTTCCCAAACATTGATGTTAAATCCCCAAATTGCTAAAGAAACTTTGATACTATTGGCAGCATATCAAGGTAAAAAGGAAGATGAATGGCGGGAAGAAGAACCAGGCAAGATTTTACATGAGTTACGGATGGGAGAATTAGCACGCTGTCAAGAAATTCCCCACACACCTTATTACGGAACAGTTGATGCGACTCCTCTATGGTTGATGTTGTATGCTGATTACTATGCTTGGACTCATGATCAAGAAACTCTAGAACAACTGTGGCGAAATGCTATATTGGCAATGGATTGGATTGATAGGAATCTCCAAGAAACTGGCTATCTCAGCTATTACCGTAAATCCAAAGGTGGTTTGATTAACCAAGGTTGGAAAGACTCTGGTGATTGTATTGTTAACCGCAAAGGGGAATTAGCCAAAGGTTCAATTTCTCTTTGTGAGGTGCAAGCTTATGTCTATGCTGCCAAAATTAAATTAGCAGAAATTGCTAGGATGAAAGAACGCCTAGATTTGGGAGATCGTTGGCAGCAAGAAGCCAAAAACCTCAGAGTTAGATTTAATAAAGATTTTTGGATTGAAGATGAAGATTTCTGCGCTTTGGGTTTAGATGGAGAAGGAAAACAAGTAGATAGTATTACTTCTAATCCTGGACATTGTTTACAATTAGGGATTTTTACACCAGAAAAAGCCTATAGTGTGGCGGAAAGATTGCGAGCACCTGATATGTTTAATGGTTGGGGAATTAGAACTTTAAGTAGTTTATCACCGGCTTATAATCCAATGGGTTATCACATTGGTTCTGTTTGGCCTCATGATAATTCTCTGATTGCGATGGGGTTGCGATCGCTCGGTTTAATAGATCAAGCTTTGGAATTATTTCAAGGTTTATTTAACATGACTTTTCAGCAATCTTATCAACGTCCACCAGAACTGTTTTGCGGTTATGAATTGAACGGTGATAATGCTCCTGTACAGTATCCTGTTGCTTGTACTCCGCAAGCTTGGGCTACGGGCAGCATCTTTCAACTATTGCAAATGATGGTGAACTTAGTACCAGATGCACAAAATAATTGTTTGCGAATTATTGACCCTGCTTTGCCAGAATCAATCAATCGTTTATCATTACACAATTTGCGTGTTGGTGGGACTATTCTCGATTTGGAATTTGAGCGAGTTGGTAGCACTACTTCCTGTCGGGTTGCGAACAAACGCGGTAATCTGCGAGTGGTGATAGAGGCCTAAACAAGATAAATAGGGATAGATATAAGAGGGATGGGATATTTACAAATCAATTCCCATTCTTCTTTATTGAGTCAACTTCATTGGGTAATCTCCAGAATTAAACCAATTATTTTTGATATTATGATTATAATATATACTCAAAGCATACCAAGTTATAACCATGATTAACTTAGATTTTAGTTCCTTAAACCAGGAGATTGTTTTATAGAAAGAATAAATTACTCGGAAACTATTCAAAATATTTTAAGCAACCATTCTGTCGATCATATAGCTAATGGCACAGAAGTTCAACTTTTATTTGACATAGAACGCCATCATTATCAAGTATTAAAGATCGGCTCGAAAGAATAACGGAGAACTTATGGAGTAATTATTCATGTTGATATCAAAGATGATAAGAGGATATAAAGAGATGGTGAAGAAATCGGTATTGCTAACGAATTAACCGCTGCTGGTGTACTAAAATAAGATATTGTTTTAGGATTTCACGCTCCTTATAAACGCCAATTTACAGGTTTTGCTGTTGGATAATTAGCATTGTAAACAAGTAAATTTATTACCTAAGTTCTAAGCTTTAGTGTAGGTATTACCTGTTTGTTGGAAATTAGTTAAAGCCAAAATTAGGGGTAAAGTACAACTCTAAACCCCTACAGATTCCCAAATTATAAAAATAATGAATTAATTAAGCTTCTTCTGAACGCTCAATTTTTTGACCAGGAGAAGATTCATAAAGAGCATCCAACTTTTGACGCGCATCTTCCACATTAATTGAACGCATCACCAATAGAGGTTCCTTAATTAAATTACCTGCACTATCTAATAATTCTGGATGGGGTATAGATTGTTTTTTTGCTGCATAATAGCCAAAGCTACCTTGATTACCCGCTGAGGATCTTACTGGATAAGGCCGTTCCCTGTCAAAACTGAACATAATCAGATTGCGAATTAAATTACCCACAGCGATAAATGCAAGAACGGTGAAAGCTAATATGTAAAGTAGGTGTAGCATATAATTATCCTCCAAGGGTAACAAGTTTTAAAACTTTAATATCGTAATGCTTGACTTCCGCTAAACCGTGATTTACGGTGGTGGCGAATGTTAAATTGGCTATTTGTGATGTGATATTTTGTAATCCTATGAGGATTAAGGTAACATGGGATACATTATTTCTTTATGAAAATAATGTTAAGGTTTTTTTCCTATCGTTGCGACTTAATGTACTGTTTTTTTAAACAGTTAAGTCACACTTGCTTTGGTTGACGATAGCGCATACCTACTTTCCAACATTTGCCTAATAATTGATGGCAAGGCATTAATGTTGCCATATATATTAATTAATCCCAACTTGTTTACCAGTTGCAGTAAATAGCATCTTAGACCTGCTTAGTTCTGCTTGTGCTTGATTAATTGGATTGAGTAAATCACATTGCTCTTGATCGCTAATAAATGAGACAATGTCATTTTGTAACAGTTCACGTGATCGCGCAAACCAATATTCAAAATCCTCTAACAATATCTCTAGGACGGATTGGAGCAATTCAGGAGTTGGTGAACTGGAATCTCCCATATATAAGAAGCATATTTCTAAATCTCTTTCTAAGATTAACGCTATTTACGATTCTTAACAATACTCTAATTTTTCCATATACATTTTTTCTAAATAAAATCAGTAATTTGAGATACAAAACACTATATAGGCTGAATAAAGGATTTGTCTTGATCCATAAGATGTAGATGAAAATATGTCTAAAGGGGTGTAAGGGAGAAATCCAATGACCAATGCCCAATGAGCCATTTAGTTTTGTCAGAAGCCGCTGGTTGGGATAAATTAGGAGAATCCATGGACAGTGGACTATTATCTTCTAAAGATATTTTTCTCAACTTTATTTTTAATCACTTCGCCAAAAGTTTAACACCCGATGTCGCCAAATCAAGAAACCCAACCAGCAGAGAAAATCTATTTACCGCATACCAGTGAATCAGAGACTCTAAAAAAGATTCGCCATACAGCTTCCCATATAATGGCAATGGCTGTACAAAAGCTGTTTCCCAAGGTGCAAGTTACCATTGGACCCTGGATTGAAAACGGGTTTTATTATGACTTCGATAATCCCGAACCCTTCAGTGATAAGGATTTGAAAGCTATCCAAAAAGAGATGGTGAAGATTATTAATCGTAAACTGCCACTGGTAAGGGAAGAAGTCAGCCGTGAGGAAGCACAAAAGCTCATTGAAGGAATAAAAGAACCGTATAAGTTAGAAATCCTTGCAGATATCAAACAAGAGCCGATCACTATTTATCATTTAGGTGAAGAATGGTGGGATTTGTGCGCTGGTCCCCACGTTGAAAATACCAAAGATATTAATCCCAAAGCTATAGAATTAGAAAGCGTTGCTGGTGCTTATTGGCGGGGAGATGAAACTAAAGCGCAGCTACAACGCATTTATGCGACTGCTTGGGAAACTCCCGAACAACTAGCAGAGTACAAACGCCGCAAAGCAGAAGCACTCAGACGCGACCATCGTAAACTGGGTAAAGAACTAGGTTTGTTTATTTTCGCTGATCCTGTTGGACCTGGTTTACCCTTATGGACTCCCAAGGGAACTTTACTGAGGACGATTTTAGAAGACTTCCTGAAAAAAGAACAGCTAAAACGGGGTTATTTAACTGTAGTTACTCCCCACATCGCCAGAGTTGATTTATTTAAAACATCTGGACACTGGCAAAAATACAAGGAAGATATATTTCCTTTGATGGCTGAAGATGCTGAAGCAGCAGCTATAGAACAGGGTTTTGTTCTCAAGCCGATGAACTGCCCTTTCCATATCCAAATATACAAAGGTGAATTACGTTCTTATCGGGAATTACCGATGCGGTTAGCAGAATTTGGTACTGTTTACCGCTATGAACAATCTGGTGAATTGGGTGGTTTAACGAGAGTGCGCGGTTTTACGGTTGATGATTCTCACCTGTTTGTCACTCCCGAACAGTTAGATAATGAATTCTTGAGTGTTGTAGATTTGATTTTAACTGTATTTAGAAGTCTGCAATTGAAGAATTTTAAAGCTAGATTGAGTTTCCGTGATCCAGCCAGTGATAAATATATTGGTGGGGATGAAGTTTGGGATAAATCTGAAGGTGCGATTCGTCGTGCTGTGCAACAATTGGGAATGGATCACTTTGAAGGTATTGGGGAAGCGGCTTTTTATGGTCCCAAACTTGATTTTATCTTCAGTGATGCGCTGGATAGAGAATGGCAATTAGGAACAGTGCAGGTTGATTATAATTTACCTGAACGCTTTGATTTGGAATACGTGGCTGAGGATGGTGCGCGTAAACGTCCGGTGATGATTCACCGCGCACCTTTTGGTTCTTTAGAAAGATTAATTGGGATTTTAATTGAAGAGTATGCGGGAGATTTTCCCTTGTGGTTAGCACCTGTGCAAATTAGACTTCTGCCTGTGGGAGAAGCACAAATTGATTTTACCAAAGAAGTAGTTGCCAAGATGCTAGCTTTGGGAATTCGTGCGGAAGTTGATTTAAGTGGCGAGCGCTTGGGTAAATTGATTCGCAATGCCGAAAAAGATAAAATACCAGTAATGGCCGTAGTAGGTGTGAAGGAAGTAGAAACCAATTCTTTAAGTATTCGTACCCGTGCATCTGGGGAGTTGGGAGTGATATCTGTAGATCAGGTTGTGGGTAAAATACAGGGAGCGATTAACAACTTTAGCAACTTCTAATACAATTTCTTTGTGAGGCTGCGTCGAATTTTTAGACCTCTTCTTTTCACACTCTAAAAACTTTTTGGGTTTTTAGGGTTTTATTACAGGGTTTTCAGCCTGTTTTCTTATAAAGTTAGGCACACAAGTTTATCAGGAAAAACATAACCCCCAGTTTTACAGTCTTTAAACATAGCTTCAATCCCAAAACCTAGATGATAGATTTTCAGCATCGTTGATATATCTGGCAGATTAGTTGATAGATACCAAGGCTCTGGCTCTTGCTTACCACTTCTATCAACTTATTAGTAGCCTCATTTGCCTGAAAACTAAACAATCTACCTACTTCAATGCGAAAATTCCCGCTACACTACGGACAAATGACCTGAGCAAAGTTGTTAGACTGGTTTAGGCTCATGAAATGTAAAACTGAGTATCACTGGTGTAAGTTGACTATGAGCAAAATTCGCATCGTGCTAATTGAAGATCATGATCTCACTCGTGTGGGCATTCGTACAGCACTCTTGCAAAAAAAAGACATTGACGTTGTCGGGGAAGCTGTCAATGCTGCTGAAGGCTTGAAAATGTTAAAAAAATTACGACCAGATATTGCAGTTGTCGATATCGGTTTACCAGATAAGGACGGTATAGAACTAACCAGGGAGCTAAAAGCTACTGCTGAAGATGAAGATTTAGATACTAAAGTATTAATTTTGACACTGCATGATAATAGAGAGGCGGTATTAGCAGCTTTTGCTGCTGGTGCAGACTCCTACTGTATGAAGGATATCAGATTTGATAATTTGCTGGACGCAGTGCGAGTAACTTACAATGGCAATGCGTGGATTGATCCGGCGATCGCACGCATCGTTTTGCAACAAGCCCAACAGAATCCCATCAAACCAGAACCCATATCCTTTAGGGAACACACAGATATTGATGCAGAATCAGCAGAAAATGAACAGCCTATTGAACCTTATTCCCTCACAGAAAGGGAGTTAGAAGTATTACAATTAATAGTCGAAGGTTATAGTAATGCAGTCATCGCTCAAAGACTTTTTATCACAATTGGAACAGTAAAAACTCACGTTCGTAATATTCTTAATAAACTCTGTGCTGATGACCGTACCCAAGCAGCAGTCCGTGCTTTACGTTCTGGCATCGTGGGATAATAGGTTTGTGGAGTGTAGCTCAGGTCAAAAATGTAGTCAAATATGACTGAAACAGAGGTAGAAAAGCTCAAACTCATGGTGGTAGATGACGAGCCAGATAACTTAGATTTACTCTACCGCACCTTTTGGCGCACTTTTAAAGTATACAAAGCTAATGATGCCCATGAAGCTTTGGCTATTTTAGATCAAGTGGGAGAAATGGCTGTGATTATCTCTGACCAAAGAATGCCAGAGATGAATGGCACAGAATTGTTCAGTCGCACAGTAGAACGTTTTCCCGATACAATTCGGATTTTACTGACAGGTTTTACCGATGTTGAAGATTTGGTAGATGCAATCAACTCAGGTCAAGTATTCAAATACATCACAAAACCTTGGAAACCTGACCAACTCAAAGCATTAGTCGAGCAAGGAAAGGATACATACAGGCTAGTAAAAAAACGTACAAAAGAACTACGTCATGCCCTCCGAAGAGAGTCTTTATTTAACGCCGTCACAACCACAATTCGGGAGTCTTTGGACTATAACAGCATCTTGCAAAAGATAGTAGTTACCATTGGACAAACATTTACAGCTACAAGTTGTGTACTGAGATTGGTAGAGGGTGATCGCTTGACACCAAACCAGTTTTTCTATCATGATCCCAAATTCTCAGATATCACACTCCCCTTTGATTCCAACCCTTTAATTGAAGAAGTCCTCTACACCCAAAAATATCAATTAACCCAAGATACACATCATGACAATTCTTCTCACAGTCTAGTAGTACCATTTACCTACCAACAGCATCTACTAGCTGTCATGACCCTCTATAAATGGGGAAGTGAAAATATTTGGCAAGATGAAGATATCCAAATGATTACAGGTGTAGCAGAACAAGCAGCCTTAGCTCTCTCCCAAGCAAAACTCTACCAAAGCCTGCAAGAAAAACAACAACAAATCCGCGTAGAATTGCAAGTAGCCCGCCAAATTCAAAATAATCTACTCCGTCAAACCCTACCAGAAATTGACGGTGTAAAAATACAAGCCTGCTGTTACCCTGCACGAGAAGTAGGAGGAGATTTTTTTGAAGTCTTTGTTCATCCCAAAGGTGACTTATGGTTAGCAGTCGGTGATGTTTCCGGTAAAGGAGTACCCGCCGCTCTATTTATGGCCAGTGCTATTTCCCTATTGCGTCGGGAATTATCTCAAGAATCACCAGCCGAGCCCAATATAGTCATGCAGAATCTCAACTATGCTCTAGCTGATGACTTAATGAGTAACAATTATTTTATTACTCTTGTTATTGCAACTTACAACAAAGTCACCAAAGAACTTGTTTATGCTAATGCTGGACACATCTATCCCTTATTATGGTCACATCAAGCAACTTTAGTTACTCAACCTTATTACCTCAAAGAACGTAGCATCCCGCTAGGGATTTTACCAAAATGGCACGCCAACCCTGGTCGATTTACTCTTGCACCCGGAGACACATTACTACTAGCCAGTGATGGCATTACAGAAGCAAAAGTATCAAAAAAACCTCATTTACATAAAGATAACAATGGTATCTGTCAGCAAACACACAGTTCCATGCTCAACCAAGAAGGACTTTGGCAACTTATACAAGAGGAACCTCAACCATTGTCTCTGGAAAATTTGCTAAATCGTATTCAAACAGACAACCATGTCCAAGAAGATGACCAAACTATACTCTCCCTGGAGGTTCTGTAACTAATGAAAAGTGAGCTTCACGTACCAAGTGACTTAAGTTTTGTCAATATTGTGGAAACTTGGTTGTTGGGATGCTTGAAAATCCATCTGGGGGACTCTGTGGATTGGTCAGAACAATCTGGACGTTTGCGTCTGGCGTTGGTTGAAGCGTATTCCAACGCTGTACGTCATGCTCACAAAGATCAGCCAAGTTTGCCAATCCTACTGCGTTTAGAACTACAAGATCGCAATTTAGTGATCGAAATTTGGGACTACGGTAAAGGCTTTGATATGTCTACTTACTTTCCTCCCCATCCTACCCAAAAACAAGAAGGTGGTTATGGGTGGCTGATTATGAATCGTCTCATGGATAAAGTTGAATATCGGTTACAGGTGAATGGTGCCAACTGTCTCAAGCTGGAAACCACAATCCCAGAACTGATGGAACAGACAGAAGGCAGACCATAACACAAAACGTGCTTTATTAAGAAATGTAACCAATTTAATAACTTTTACTAAATTTATTTGATTTATTAGCGATATTTATCAAATACTTTAAGATAGAAAGGCTACTTGCAGTGATATGAGGAGAGCCTGACTTTAAAATACCAATATTTAAATACCAAATTTACAACTAAAGCTGATGAGACCTTTATTCTGCCTATCCCCCCGCTATCGTCTTGATGATGAATCACCTTGGTTAGAAGGTATCGACCCCAGTCGTCATTACTGGATTGCGGTGAATGGAGAGAAAAAGGTGACATTTGCCCTTCCAGGCTTAATAGTGTCTTCCATTGACGAGTTCAAACAGATGATTCGTAGATTTCGTTCTCTACAACCAGGCGAAATCCTGAATCTGGCCAGAATTTCCAGCCGTTGCATAATTCGCTGCGTCACGAATAACTGCTATGCGGTGGAAGCAGAAGTCAATAATGCTCCTGTATGTCATCTTTTTGATCAAGAAACTTTAGAAAGTTTGTTAATGACAGCACACCCTAATTGGCAATGTGCGCCATCACATATTGAATTAGGCAGAAATCTATTACTACGTTCTTTGGCTCAACCAACTGCTAGTAAGGGCTAAGTATTCAAAATTTAAAATTTTCGATATTTTAGAGTAAAAAAGGAGTAAATCCCGAATTTATTCGAGAAATTGGGTATTTTAAGTCTTTACAACAGAATTCAGGATTCAGGGGTGAAGATTTTTAGTTATTTATGTGCAACCAAAGGAAAATTTTTACCGTAGATCATATAGGAAATGACCAACTGCAAGGTTTAGCAGGTGATGATATCCTCTGGGGAGGATTGGGTCATGATGTCCTCAACGGAGGACTCGGTAATGATGAATTTCGTTTCCAAGGTAGTGGAGTTTTTAACACTAATTTAGGTGTTGATTTGATTACCGATTTTGCAGTTGGACAAGATAAGATTGCACTTAGTAAACCTACATTCAATGGCATTACTAATGCTATTGAATGTAGGTTTAACTGACTTTACGGTGGTTGCAAATGATCGGTTAGTAGATGCTAGTAATACTCGCATTATCTTTAGTCAAGAAACTGCCAGTCTGTTCTATAACCAAGATGGTAATGTTTTGGGTGCAGCCGCAGTATTTGAGTTTGCTTATTTAGGTAATCCTGATATTACTCTCAATGGTAGTAATTTTAGTTTAATTGCCTAATTTTTGCGCCTGGAATGTGAGATGAAAAAGGTGGGCATTGCCCACCCTAATCCCACTTTTATTATGAAGGTATGAGTGTATATTCTTTGTGGGGTGGACGTAAAGAAAGTAAGTCTTGGGGTGATGCTAAAAGTTTGATTTTGGCTTCAATAATTTCCCGTTGTGGGTTGAAGATAAATAACCACAAAACATTAACACTGCACCAAGAAGTATGTGCTTTACCTGTAACTTGAATTTGGATGTGGTGGTCTGCTAAATTTTCAGTAATTCCTTGCTGGGGTTCGGCTTTGATGTCTTGGGCTTCTCTGTTAAGATAGGTGAGTATATTTTCTTTGCCGACAACAGCAGATTCTAATGGTGGATACATCACACCATCTTCAGCAAATAATCTAACTGTAGCTGTAAAATCACCTGCGTTTAAAGTAGTAAAATAATGCAAGATTGTTAAGTCTGTAATTCCTTCAATAGTAATATTCATGTTTTTAGGTTTGTTATAGGTTTTGATTTAATTTTATTTATAAGAAAATATTCCCAGATAATTACCTGGGAACAAAAATTTTAAAAGACATTGAGGTTGGGAGAATATCAACTATTAGTCAGCTAAAGGGTCAACACCCATTTCTATAACTACTTTGCGAAAAACGGTGATTTGCTGACCAAAATCCAATTCTTTGAGTGTTTCTAACACTTGTGCACCATCACGAGACATCTGATAACCTGCTGGTACAGGTACTACAAAACCCTTCGCCATTAATTCTGCTAATTCGTACCAGAAAGCTAATTTGGTATTAGCACTAAGAATTCCATAAGAACAAGAGATTTGAGTATTTTTTTGGGCAGCTAAGTCACGCATGGCTTCCAACTGCTCTAAATGAGACATTTTTTTGATTTGATTCAACGAACCTTCTGCTAACTGTAATCTAGCAGCACCTGTAGCGGCTGGGGTGATGGATTTACCCATTCCTGTGTAAGCATACCAAAGCACGGCTAGTTGGTCATCCACGGTGAGGGCTTTGAATACAGCAATGGTGGAGGTTACAGTATCAGCTGTTTGGTTGTTGTAGTTGAAGCTGCTAGAAAAGCGAGTTGAAGCTGAATCAGAAGTGAAAGTCATTATGTTCACCACAGTTTATTAACTAAATAGTCTGTTAATTACTGGGAGGCTGGCATCACTCTGGGTTGCTTGACCTCTTGTAAATTATTCTGCATTATTTCTTAACAAATTACAAATAAAGTTTACATATAGATTGAGTAGCAAGATCAAATGTATATATTCAGTAAATAGTGTATAATATAGCCCTTAGTTAAGTTGAAAGTTAAAGATGCACAAGACACAGTAGTATTGAATCAGGGTGTCTCTAGCAAAATGGCAGATAAAAAAAATGAATCAATGTGCTTTAAACAGCAGCTTGGTTAAAGAGAAAGCTAAAGAGTTTGGTTTTCACAAAGTTGGGATTGCCGCTATAGAAGGGATAGAGAAGAAAGACGCTCAGAGGTTGCAAGCATGGACCCAACTGGGTTATCACGCACAGATGGAATGGATGAAGAATCCCCAGCGTCAGGATATTCGGTTAGTGATGCCAGATGTGCGATCGCTTGTCTGTGTGGCGCTGAATTATTACACACCAGATCAACGTCCTGAAGGTGAAGAATACGCAAAAATTTCTCGCTATGGTTGGGGACGGGATTATCACAAAATCATGCACAAAAAGCTCAAGCAATTAGCTACATGGTTAGAATCCTTGAGTGAAGGGATTAAAGCTAGATATTATGCAGATACTGGGCCTGTGCAAGATAAGGTCTGGGCTGAAAGGGCAGGTATTGGTTGGATTGCGAAAAATGGGAATGTAATTACTAGAGAGTATGGTTCTTGGGTCTTTCTGGGAGAAGTATTAACTAATATACAATTGGAGAATGATCGCCAAGCTACACAACATTGTGGAACTTGTACAAAATGTATACAGGCTTGTCCTACTGGTGCAATTACCCAGCCATTTGTAGTAGATGCTAAGAAATGCATTGCCTATCATACCATTGAAAATAGGGCAGATACATTACCAGAATCTCTTACACCCCATTTACATGGCTGGGTAGCAGGTTGTGATATTTGTCAAGATGTATGTCCTTGGAATCAGCGTTTTGCTCAAGTAACTGATGTGACAGACTTTCAGCCTTATAATGGGAATTTAGCACCTAAGCTGGTAGAATTAGCGCAAATCTCAGAAGAGGAGTGGGATAAACGATTTCCAGCATCGGCCTTGCGGCGCATTAAACCAGAAATGTTAAGAAGAAATGCTTGTGCTAATCTTGATGCATCTAGGCTAAAGAATGACCCAGAAAGTAATAATATTTGATTTTGATGGGACAATTGCAGACACAGTAGAGGCTCTTGTCAGTATTGCTAATCGTTTAGCTATAGAGTTCGATTATATACAAATTACTCCCAATGAACTTACACTTTTAAGGAATTTAACCTCTAGAGAAATTATTAGATATTCAGGTGTATCTCTGTTAAAAATACCTTTTTTATTTAAAAAAGTGAAATCAGAGTTAAAGAATAAAATTACGGAATTAGAACCTATATCTGGAGTGAAAGAAGCGTTAATAGAGCTTAATCAAAAAGGATATAGGCTGGGAGTTATTACCTCTAATTCTCAGGAAAATGTCACTGAATTCCTGAGATTTCATAACTTAAATTATCTCTTTGAATTTCTATATTCAGGAGTAACAATTTTTGGTAAAACTACAATAATTAACAATGTATTAAGGCAAAAACAACTGAAACCCGAAACAGTTATTTATGTGGGAGATGAAACCAGAGATATAGAAGCTGCCAAAAAAGCGAATATCAAAGTAATTGCAGTGAGTTGGGGTTTCAATTCTCCAGAAGCACTAGCTAAACAAAATCCAGATTTTTTGATTCACCATCCCAGTGAATTATTAGATGTAGTGAAACTTTGCTAAAAGGTAAGAATGCAGGAGTCAGGAGTCAGAATGTTTGAGAAATTGCTTAATTATCACAATACCTTCGCCAATTTACACAAAAATAGGTCTGAAATCCCATAAAATCGTTACGGTATCAATAGGATTTCAGGGTTTTGGCACAGGTTTTGTTATCAAATAGGTATTTTTGGCGTTAGCCTGAAAAAGCTGAATGCTTACGCTAAAAGCCCAACCTATTGAGTTTGACAAAAATCTAACATGGTATTACTTTTCAGATGCTTGATCTTTTTGCAAAGCTTGTTCTACTAAATCATCACTAATACTTGTTACAGCCTCAGTCCTAGAAGCACCTATTTCCTTAGCCATGTCTAGATAATCGTCAGGATTACCTGTTGGCTGTACTTCAGTCTTAGTCTCTTCTGGTTCAGGAATTTGATATTGAGGTGCACTAGCAGTTTCAGCAGCAGTTCTTCCTTCATCTGTACGGTCAATTTCGCTGACATTGAATTGCTGTGCAGCGGCATAATCAGCTTCAAAATCTACATTTGGTGCTTTTTTTCACCACTAGCTATTTGTTCAGCAGTTAATTGTGCATCGTGAGTGGAAGCTTCATTAGGATTAGGCTGTACTTTATCAGACATAACTAAAACCTTAATTAATATTAATATTGCTGGGGTAAGTGTATCCAAATAACTTACTTAAATCTTGCTCCATAAGAGAGATATTCTTCTCAATTAAAAGGCAGATAAAACCAGGGTTAGCTAATTAGTAGATATCCTTCTTCAGGTGGTAGAGCCTAATTATACAAATCTGATCGTCCTGTAAGTCTTAACTGTAAAATTACTCTGGTCTGGTGATTAATAATGACCGCGAGTTACAACAAGACAATTCCTCAAGCTCAGGGCCAGGAAACTCAAAATTTAGTAGAAGAATTTAATGGCTTAGATACCGATGCTAAATTAGCTTGGCTATATTTTGTTTATGAAAAAATGGGTGATACTATTACTCCTGCTGCTCCCACAGCCGCAGAACCAGAATTAGCTCCAATGTTGCTAGGAGACTATTTACAATTATCGGATGAGGAACAACTAGAAATTTTATGCGGGATATAGTTAACTGTCAGGATACAGACTATTCTCGTGCCTATGGGGCATTAAAAGAAAATAACCAGTTATGAGTTTGGTATGTTTGGGCAGAAGCTATGGGGGATATAGTAGTGGGAATCCCAGATAATTATGAGTCAACTAAGGCAATTAATGATTTACTGCCTCGAATTGAAGAAATAGATTTTGAAGGTCAAATTTCTGTTTTAACAACTATTGCTGGTGAGATGGGTTAGAGCGATGTCAAGCCAACTCCGACGCAAGCAGAAACAGGCAAAACTTCGAGTTTGTAAATACCTCAAAGCTCATTCTGTAATTTTGCCTCGTAGAGCTTTAATTTCGCCGCGCTTAGTTTTACTGTCAATACGTTTATTTTTAACGCGGCCTGTGGGTTTTGTGGGTTTACGTTTTGCAGGAGTGATGGTGATGCTTTTGATTAAGGTTTGGAGACGGTTGAGTGCATCTTCTTTATTCTGTTCTTGAGTCCGATGTTGCTGGGCTTTGATAACGATTATCCCATCTTTGGTGATGCGCTGGTCTCCCAAATTAAGTAAGCGTTCTTTGTAAAGCGGTGATAAAGAAGAGGCGTTGATGTGGAAACGCAGATGAATGGCTGTGGCAACTTTATTGACATTTTGACCACCTGCACCTTGAGAACGAATTGCACTAATACTAATTTCGCTAATAGGGATGGTGGTTCTGTTGGTAATTTGCAGCATGGTGGTTTAAAGTCCTTGTAAAGGATAACAAATAAATCCCATTTGTATAAAATGATGATCGAATGAAAATATCTGTTCAATATATCTCTTCATTAAAATATAATAACTACAATCAGTAAATGACTATTGTTTATCTTGATTAAAAGTTTCAAAAACTTGCCAAGTTTGTTCTGCTATATCTTGAGCAATCCATAAAATATTTTAAATCTTCTCCTTTATTCATAATATCCAGTTTATTTTTGACTTCAATACCTATCATCAAGATAACACAAGTTGATTTAACTCTGCTGGAGTGAGGTGAGAATGGACAACTTCACCATCACGAAACCAAACAATCCTCTTAGTTTGACGTGCAACTTCAGTTTCATGTGTTACCATGACAACTGTAATCCCATGGCTATTTAATTCACCAAAAATATCTAAAACTTCTTGAGTTGTGCGGGAGTCAAGTGCACCTGTGGGTTCATCAGCTAAAAGAACAACGGGACAGTTGACAATGGCGCGGGCGATCGCTACTCTTTGTTGTTGTCCCCCTGATAATTGGGTAGGTTTATTATTGAGACGTTTTTCTAAACCTACTTTGATCAATGCTTCAATTGCCCTTTCTTTTCTTTCCCTAGGCTTAACACCAGCATACACCATTGGCAGCATCACATTTTCCATCGCTGTCAATTGGTTTAATAAATGGAATTGTTGAAATACAAATCCTAGCTTTTTATTGCGAATATGCGCCAATTCTGTATCACCGATTTGGGCTACATTCAGATTATCTAAATAATAATTTCCCGAACTGGGACGATCTAAACAACCGATAATATTCATGCCTGTAGATTTTCCCGAACCAGAAGGTCCCATAATTGCACAATATTCACCTTCTTCTATCACTAAGTTGATATCATTTAGTGCTTTTACTTCTGTTTCACCAATACCATAAACTTTAAAGATATTCTCTAGTCGAATGATTTCTGCTTGTGGTGCAGGATTAGGAATACTAGAATTGGTCATAGTTAGAGTTTTAGACACGGAGATTTATCCTGATTTTGAATTATTATATTTTGAATTATTAATTGCACACAATAACGATAAACTAAACTAGGATTCAATTCCTAATCCCTGTTTTAATTCTTTGCAATTAATGCAACATTTTTATGATTACGATGCTTAATTAGCATAATTAATTTTCCGCCTCATTACTTACTACTTACCAATCAGAATTCCTCACCCACTTCTTAATGCCACAATTGGATCAAGTTGAGCAGCACGACGCGCAGGAACTACGCCAAAAAATAATCCAAGTCCACCAGAAATACCAACAGCCATTGTAATTGAAACAATGGAAATACTCGCTTCTAACGGAGTCAGGACTGATACTAACAGTATGCAACTGACACCAACTGTAGTACCAACTAAACCGCCAATTACTGAAACAATTACCGCTTCAATTATGAACTGAAGTAAAATCTCTTGCTGGGTAGCACCAATTGCTTTTCTTAATCCAATTTCTTGGGTGCGTTCGGTGACAGAAACGAGCATAATATTCATAATGCCAATGCCACCGACAAATAAGGAAATACCAGCGATCGCAGCCAGCATGGTTGTCAACGCAGAGGAAATTTGACTTACTGCTTGTAAAGCATCTTTTTGTGTACGGATCGTAAAGTCATCTTCACCGACGAGTTTATGGCGTTGACGCAGTAAATTGGTAATTTGAAACTCTGCTCCATCCACACTATCAGCATTTTTAGCGGAAGCAACAATGTAGGTTACTTCTAGTCCATAAGGAGAGGTTTTTCCCACTACCCGATTTGCTGATGTGAGAATTGGGACTAATGCTGAACCATCGTAATCTACGCCCAGATTTGAACCTTTGTCTGTTAGTACTCCAATTACTTGAAAGCTGGCATTTTTAATCCGTATCTGCTGACTGACGGGGTTAGTATTCCCAAAAAGTTTCTCTTTTAATTTTGCACCTAACACCACAACTTGGTTGCTGCGCTTCATGTCTATGTCGGTCAAAAATCGTCCTGTCGCTACTTCAAAATCTCGCACTGTCAAAAAACTGGGAGTTGTACCAATAATATTGACATCAGTATTTCGGTTTTTATAAGTAACTACCTGTCTACTATTCAGTTCGGCTGTTGTTACTGCTATTGTGGGTACTTGAGTTGCGATCGCTTTCGCATCTTCTAAAACCAGAGTTCTGGTAACATCTCTAGAAACCCGCTGAGTTTCTTCATTACCGGGAATAACAAATACAATATTCGAGCCCAAGGAATTTAGTTGATTAGCTACAAATTTTTGTCCCCCTTCCCCAATCCCAATCATTGCAATCACTGAGCCATTACCGATAATAATACCCAACATGGTCAGGGTGCTACGTAACTTATTGACGAGTAAGGTTTTACCCGCCATTTGAATGCTTTCTAGGAAGTTCATGATTTTTTTCTTCTTTGGCTTTTTGAATTTTGTAGTCTTTGGGTGGGTTCACAAATATCAAATCACCCTTTTTGACTCCCTCTAAAACCTGAGTTTCGTCTTTTATTTGGGTTCCAATCGTGATTTCTCGAAACTGGGGTTTATTATTTGCATCTGCTATTAGTACGCCGGTTTTACCATTTTCAGTCAAAATTGCTACCGTTGGTAAAGTTAAAGCATCATTAATGCGATCGCCCAAAAACGTTAAATCCACATTTAAGCCAGAACGCAGTTTATCTGCACCACTATCAATCACCACTCGCACCTGAAAAGATGTCACACCTTGTTCTACCACAGCTTCAGGTGCAATCAAGCGTACACGACCTTTAAATACTTGATCTGGATAAGTATCAGCAACAATTTCCACCTGCTGTCCCTGGCTAATTCTACCAATATCAGCTTCCGGAACTTGAGCTAAAACTTCTAAACCCATTGCTAAAGCCACAATTGAACTAGAAGTTGCTGAAGTACTCGTAGAAGCCGAAGTTGTTGGTGTCACAAAAGCCCCTATATTGGCGTATTTTTGAGTCACAACCCCCGCAAAAGGAGCACGAATAATGGTATCTTCCAACTGTACTTCCTGCTGTTTTAACTGAGCTACAGCCCCAGCTACAGACGCTTTAAGTCGAGCAATTTCTTCAGGACGGTTGCCATTTTCCAGCTTTCCCATTGTTTCTTGTTCTTGAGCAACTACGGCTTCCTGACTTTTAATATCTTCGTTGCGGTTGCCAGCTTTTTGCAGTGATAATCGGGCTTGAGCTTCTTCTAAACTAGCTTTTGATCTTTTATTTTCACTAATATATTGTTCTAGGGAATCTTGGGAAATAGCCCCTGCTTTAGCTAATCCTTGATAACGTTTTACCCTGGCTTGGGTAAGTTCTACTTGCGCTTTAGCTGAATCTACAGCAGCCTTAGCTTGATCAATTTCCTGAGAACGATTCCCCCCACGAATGATAGCTAATTGGGCTTTAGCTTGGGCTACACGGGCTTTAGCTTGGGCTATTTCTTCGGGACGGCTTCCTGCTAGACTCTCTGCTAATTGTGCTTTGGCTTCCTCTACATTAGCTTGATACTGGAGAATTCGCATTTTAATCTCGGAATTATCCATACGAGCAATAATTTGCCCCTTCTGGACTTTTTCCCCCTGTTCAATATCCAAATCGGTGATAATTCCCGGATTTTTGGGACTAATATTCACGCTTTGTACTGGTTGCACCTTCCCACTGGCTGTAATCCTCACGGTGACGCTTTTTGCTACAACTGGAACAGTGAGTTTACTAATGTCTTGTTTATTTGTGTTCTGATGTGTAACTTTCAGGACTGTAGTTGTTCCAACGACTAAAACACCAGCAGTTATTAAGCCCATCAACCAGCGTAATGGATGCTTAACTTTTTTGCCAATCAACGGAATTTGTATGTACGTAGTCATCTGATTATTTTGGAGGATTTGTACTAACAACTAAAAATCTTGTTTTAATATGTGAAAATACCCAGATGATTATTTATCAAATATTCTTTTATACTATTTCCTCTAGATTGAGTGTGCCATCACCTGATTGGGTTACTTTTATGAGTTGTGTTGAAGAAATAGTGATTGGTGACTGGAAAAACTCTTCCTTCTGCTCTTTATTTCTCATCGTCCAAAAATAAAATGTAAGTAATCACTTATTAATAATCCAAAAAAAAGTTTTATTTAATTTGTTTTGTGGGACTAATCTTGAATGGGTGCAATTCCCTGGCAGACAATCTCTACAAGATGATGGACAAACATTTGCTCATCTGTGAGTACATCTCCTGTGGGGTGCATCTGCTCTAAGAAAACATAATTCATCAATGATGCTAGATCCTAGCAATATCATAGCAATAGTTTGGGGATCTCTGGGGCGCAGCCTTCCTTGTTCTATTTCCTTCTCTAGGAAATTGGTAAATATCTTTAAATCCCGGCTAGGTCTGGAATTTGGTCTATTGATCATTTCTGGCATGGCAGTACCACGGGAACGCAACATCATCAATCGTGGTACGACTTGACGATTAAACTCTAAGATCTGAAGACACACCTGAATTAGATTTTGCTTCAGATTTCCTTTCCCAGATAAAGCCTCCAGTTCCTTAACTAAAGGAGATTTTTCAGGAATTCCCATTGACGCAAAAAAAAGTTCTTCTTTGGTGGAAAAGGGTTTGAAAATCGACGCTTCCGAAATTCCTGCCTTTTGAGCGATTTCTAAAGTGGAACCACCAAAACCCTGTTGGAGAAAGATTTCACGAGATGCATCTAAAATTTGCTGATTGGTAATTTTTTGTGTACGCGCCATAAATAAGTGTGTATTCACTTATTAATTTACTAATTTTTAATGCTAATATTAAGAATTAGGGGTGTGGAGACTGGGGACTTAGTGGGGAAGATGAGGGAGATGGGGGAGGTGGCGATAATAATTTATTCCTCCTGATTCCTGAACTCCACTCCCTTGTAATTTATGTAGCAAGCAATAACTACTGTAAAGTTTACATTTTGTCTTGAGCAGAGATGGTTTAAGCTATCTGAAAGATTCTTCGATTTGTGGTTAAGAGGCGGTAGTGTGCCAAAACACCTTCATTTAATTTGTCTTATAGTTGTCTGTAGTTTGTGGAATCTGCCAAAAGCAGTTAACGCGCAGGCGCTTATACCTCATACAGTGCAACTTGATACAGCAAAGTTGGAGAAGCAGGGGTTGACCTTGGCCCAAGAAGCGGCTCAATTAGCACAGTTTCAACAAATTGATTTAGCTTTGCCAAGAGCGAGACTGGCTACTCAACTAGCTCCTCAAAATGATAAAGTATGGTTGCTGTTAGGTGGATTACATTTACAAACTAAAGAGTTTGATGCAGCAATTACTGCATTGCAAAAAGCCCAGACGCTTAATCCCAAAAATGCTGATATTTTGTTTGCGTTGGGTTCAGCTAATTTCCAAAAGGAAAATTACCAGGCTTCAGCAGAACATTACCAAACAGGGTTGAAGTTAAAACCCAATGACCAAGAAGGCTTGTTTGATTTGGGTAATGCTTATTATAAGTTAGGTCGTTTACCAGATGCGATCGCTCAATTTAATCAAGCTATTTCCCAAGATAAGAAATTCTGGCCTGCAATTAACAACATCGGTTTAATCAAATATGAACAGGGTGATGTTCAAGGTGCGATTCAGCAATGGCAGGAATCAGTAGCTATTGATAAACAAGCCCCAGAACCTTTATTAGCACTTGCCGTAGCACTTTACACTACTGGCGACCAAAAACAAGGTTTAGCAATGGGAGAAGCGGCAATTCGCATAGACCAACGCTATGCAGACTTAGAGTTTCTTAAACAAAACCTCTGGGGTACACGCTTGCTGGTGGACACAAAAAAATTCCTAGAACTACCCCGGATTCAATCAGCCCTATATCCCCAAGAAGGTATATTAATCCCAAGTCGATAACCTGCACAGTAGGAGTACGGGAAACTGGTAATTGGTAGTTAAATTTACCATTACCAGTTGACTACTCAAATATTTGCCTAATTTCACCCATCTATAGTACATAGATTCTGTAGAGTCATAATAAGTAGCCCAAAATATTTAACATATTTTTTATTGGGTGAACTTTGTTGAGATCAGTCGTCAATTGTCAGGGTTCATTTTTGGGTAGAAGTGCCACGATCTGGTCAACAAATAGTTGATGATCAACAACTGGTTTTGAGATGTAGCCATCAGCACCACTTTGCTTAAGAAAGTTCTCGCGATCGCCTTCCATTGCGTGTGCAGTTACTAAAATTACAGGTAACTCGGCTGTTTGCGGATCAGATTTTAACATTTGTGTGATTTTTATTCCATCAACAGACTTACCGTGATACATACTGCGTGACAGAGAAACATCCATTAAAATCAAGTCAGCCTCTCCCGCTTGGGCAATTTTCATGACTTCTTCCACATCCTCCGTGTGTTTTACCCCCAAGCCACCCCGCTTGGTCAGAATCTTGGAAAAAACACGAGCATTAATCAGATCATCTTCGACAATTAAAACAGTTCTCATGAGAATTTAACTTAAATAAGTGAAGTGTGAGGGAAATCAAGTAATTTAAAACATACCTAGAGAACACTATGCTCATGTATTATTTGTGCATGAACACTGAAAAATCCCCGATTCCAGATAAAAAAACCAATAAAGAACACCATCATCAACGAGGAGTGTATGTAAATTAAATGTATAACAGATTAGCGATTGATCAAAACGGGCGTCTAATTTTCGATTGAATGATCAATTATAAATCCCCAGCATTAAGGATAGTGTTTTTTATCCTCTGAGGATCAAAATTGTGTAAGTATTGCTATTTCATCCGTTAAGCTGTGGTTCCTACAGTGTTAAGTTTCAGAGACTTTTGTGTAGTTAAAATTCAGGGAAAAGAGCTTCATGGCAAAACAGTTAAACCTGCTCTCAACAGGACAGGTCATCACAACAGCCCTGCACACCGAGATGCAACGGTCTTACCTAGAATATGCCATGAGTGTGATAGTCGGGCGAGCCTTACCAGATGTGCGCGATGGCTTAAAGCCCGTGCATCGGCGGATTTTATATGCCATGCACGAACTCGGCTTAACACCAGACAGACCCTATAGAAAATGCGCCCGTGTAGTTGGCGACGTATTAGGTAAGTACCATCCTCACGGAGATCAGTCAGTTTATGATGCCTTAGTCAGACTTGTGCAGGAGTTTTCCAGCCGTTACCCCTTATTGGCAGGACATGGTAACTTTGGCAGCGTTGATAATGACCCACCAGCAGCAATGCGTTACACAGAAACGCGCCTCGCTCCAGTTGGTCATGAAGGAATGTTGACGGAAATTGGTGAAGAAACTGTCGAATTTATTGGCAACTTCGATAATTCCCAACAAGAACCAACAGTATTACCTGCTCAGTTACCATTCCTCTTACTCAATGGCTGTGCTGGTATCGCTGTGGGAATGGCGACCAATATTCCACCGCACAACTTAGGAGAAGTAGTTGATGGCTTAATAGTTTTAATTGACAATCCAGATTTGACGGATGAAAAGTTATTCGAGATCATTCCCGGTCCAGACTTTCCTACAGGTGGGGAAATCGTCGGTAATTCAGGAATTCGGGAAGCATATACCACCGGAAAAGGCGGAATTGTATTGCGGGGTGTGGCAACTCTAGAAGAAATGCTACCCACTAAGGGAAGTAAGCGCCGGACAGCAATTATCATTACAGAACTGCCCTATCAGGTGAATAAAGCGGGTTGGATTGAAAAAGTAGCGGATTTAGTCAATCAAGGGCGTTTACAAGGAATTTCTGATTTGCGGGATGAGAGCGATCGCGAGGGAATGCGAGTAGTCATTGAACTCAAGCGCGACACAAACCCCCAAGAAATTCTCCAGCACTTGTATCATCAAACCGCCTTACAAACAACCTTTGGGGCGATTCTTTTGGCTTTAGTAGAAGGACAACCCCGTCAGTTAAGCCTGCGGCAGACGTTGCAAGAATTTCTCAACTTCCGAGAACATACCCTCAACCGTCGCTACAGTTACGAACTAGGCAAAGCTGAAAACCGAGTAAACCTTGTTGCTGGCTTATTGAAAGCTTTATCTAAGCTAGATGAAGTAATAGCCATTTTACGCCAAGCAGCTGATGGCAGTACAGCAAAAATGAACCTTTGTCGCCAACTCGATTTGAGCGAAGTGCAAGCGGATGCAATTTTGTCCATGCCATTACGCCGCCTTACCAGCTTAGAACAGCAAAATTTGCAACAGGAATTTGACAGCCTCAACGAGCAAATTACCTCATTGCGGAGATTACTCGAAGACAGACGGGAATTACTAAAAGCATTGAAAAAAGACTTGCGAAGTCTCAAACGCAAATACAGCGACCCTCGACGCACCAAAATTTTAGCGATCAACGAAACCCCCATCAAATCAGAAAAAGGAACAACAGAAACAGAGGACAATCCAAAATCCAAACTCCAAACGCCAAAATCGGAACAGCCTCCAGAAGAAGCAATTCTCGAATTTACCCAGCGTGGTTATGTGCGTCGTCTCTCCCCCACAGGAAAAAAGCCGAAAGCAGAAAACGGTTTGCATGAAAACGACTTCATTATTCAAACTGAGTTAACTGACACTGAGAAAGATTTGCTAATCCTGAATACTGGAGGCAAAGTTTACCCAGTCAAAGTAGGAGACATTCCCGCCATCACTGGACGTTCTCCACGGGGAACTCCATTAATTACCATGCTTACTAGTACGGCACAAGGCAATGTAGAAGGTGTTGTCAACCGCTTTGTGTTGCCAGAAACACCAGAAAGGTCTCAAATGCTTCTCCTGACTAAACAAGGGCGGATTAAGCGCCTATCTATGGAAGAATTTGCAAACCTCAGTCGGCGCGGGATCACGATTTTAAAACTTAAAGATGACGATGAATTATCTTTTACCCAGTTCACAACCACAGGTCAGCATCTGATTTTAGCTAGTTCTAGCGGTCGCCTGTTGCGGTTTGCAGTCAATGAAGAACAATTACCAATTATGGGTCGTGCAGCGATGGGTTTACAAGCATTCCGGCTATTGAAAAATCAGCAAATGGTTGGCTGTGCAACTGTTGGCAAAGATGACCAGTTATTGCTTGTTACTCAAGAAGGATATGCTAAACGCATACCAGCCAGTAATTTAAGGGCAGCTAATCGCGGTGATTTGGGTATCCAAATGCTGAAATTCCATAATAAAACTGACAACTTAGCTGGTATGGTACGCGCCACCCCAGGTGTAGAAGTGGCGCTAGTTAGCAATAAAGAGCGAGTGGTGCGAATACCTGTAGACACAGTACCAATCTTAGACAGAGATGCGAAAGGTGAAAGTGTCTTGCAACTCAACCGAGATGAGAAAATTATTACTGTTGTTGAAGTGGGAGTGTAGTTTCAACAAACTAGGGACATAACTAACATTGTTATGTCCCTAAAAAATCAAGTTTAAAAATAGTTGATAATCTGGCTTATTTGAAGAAATCTTCACCGGCGATACTTTGAGGTGCAGTACCTATAACCTTTCTCAAGCTCAAAGTATAAGTAGAGTCTTTGACATAAAACTTTTCATATCTGAGTCCATCAAGCTTTCCTTGACCAACCAGATTGTTCCAATCATTTCCGTTGATACGGATAGTGACAGATGGAACACAGCAGTTGTATTTGACATCTTTTGTGATTAGGCCACTTGAAAAATTCATTGTATTGTAGCGCACGATTTTTCATAAAGACCAAGAGCTACCGTACTGAGACCCTGATTGATTGATTTGATATAGTCTTGAGCTAATGCTTGTTCTTGTCCTAGAGAAAAGAACAAAGAAAGTAACTATCATTTTTTTCATTGTCTAAATCCTCTTGAGTTGTCAATTTCATTCACAGTTTTCACAGGATCTCAGAGATGCTTATTTGACTGCGAATTTTATCTCTCTAAGGAGACAATTAAGAGCTTTTTATTATGTATATGTATTCATCACTTGTAATAATAATTACATATCCCGAAAGATTAACTAATGTTGCATTTATGAAAATATTTGTTATATTAGTTTACATAAAGCAATAAAGTTTAGTAAAACCTAATTGGAGTGCGAACCATGATTAACGCAACAAGAACTATGACTTCCATACCTGAAGACCGCAACGGCTGGCGTTGGGGATTTACCCCACAAGCAGAAATTTGGAATGGTCGTTTGGCAATGATTGGCTTTTTAGCAGCCGCTTTAATTGAGTTGTTTTCTGGCCAAGGCTTCCTACATTTCTGGGGTATTCTGTAAATTTTGAGACACAAAATAAAGATCGTCTGTAAACTAAAAAACCTGGCAGTTAACTAACACTACCAGGTTCTTTATTCAATTATCAGTTACTTATTTTGACCACAACTTACCACTGACCAATTAACGAATGTATTCTTTGAGGACGCTGTTACGATTGGGGTGGCGTAATTTGCGTAGTGCCTTAGCCTCAATTTGGCGAATTCTTTCGCGGGTAACGTTGAAAATCTGACCGATTTCTTCGAGGGTTTTCATTCGACCGTCATCTAGACCATAGCGGAGTCTAAGAACATCTCGTTCACGGGGGCTGAGACTATCAAGGACTTTTTCTAGGTCTTCGCGGAGAAGATTTTTAGAAACTTGATCTTCTGGTGTTTCTCCATCAGATTCGATAAAATCACCCAAACGGGAATCTTCTTCTTTACCAATAGGTGTTTCTAATGAAATTGGCAACTGGGCAGATTTAGCAATAAACCGCAGTTTCTCGATGGTCATTTCCATACGAGTTGCAATTTCTTCTTCTGTGGGTTTGCGACCCATTTCTTGAGATAAAAGTTTGGTAGTTTTCTTGATTCGTGATATCGTCTCGTAGAGATGAACAGGTAGACGAATAGTGCGAGATTGATCAGCGATCGCTCTAGTAATTGCCTGCCGAATCCACCATGTAGCGTAGGTAGAAAACTTATAACCTTTTTCGTGGTCGAACTTTTCAGCAGCCCGAATCAAGCCCAGACTACCTTCTTGAATCAAGTCTTGGAAAGACAAGCCACGATTCATATATTTTTTGGCAATTGAAACCACAAGTCGTAGGTTCGACTGTACCATTTTATCTTTCGCTCTGCGACCAACGTGCAGGCGATAACGGAAGGTAGGTAATGGCAATTGTACCGCTTCTGCCCATTCCTTAAATTGGGGTTCGCGTTCTAACTGTTCGTACAGTCGATCCCGCACCCTTTCCAATTCCAGTAAATCCGCAATTTTCCGCGCCAATTCTATTTCTTCATCTGCTCGTAATAGACGAATACGACCAATTTCTTGCAGATAAAGACGAATCGAGTCTTCAGTATAGTGCTTTTTCTTGCTTTGTGTCCGACGACGCGATTTAGCGGCTTTTCCAGACTTTGCGTCGTCCTCATCAGACTGAGGCTCTAAAAAATCATCAATTTCGCCATCATCGGTAAGCAATAAGTCCTCTTCATCCTCAATCAATAAGAGTTCTTCTTCGATCTCAGGCGGATTTATCATTTCTAGGTCAGGCTGATAAATGCTGTCGAGTACGTTGTTAGCCTGGTTCATGCCGCGTTCCTCATGCTCCTTGCAGAATCAATTACTCAAGATGTGGTTACTGCTCTTTTGATCGAGCTATTTGTTTACCGGAAATAGGCTTTTGGCTAATTTACCTATAATTTTTCCGGTGATTTTGCCTCTAATATGGAGGCGGAGTTTTTACTTTAGTGGCAACTATCACTGTGATGTAACTTGCTCAATTAAAGTAAAATTCATCGCTGTCGCCGTTGTACATAACTTCTGATTGGCTGGCTGAAAACCAGACGCACCTTAATCAAGAAATTAACCACTTCAGACATTTATAGATATGACTGCTGGGAGATTTACTTGTCAAGACTGTTCCGATTGTAGCCTGTTTCACAGAAATTGCACTATTTTTGTGTCTTAATTACGAACTCATTAAGCAACGTGAAGCCACTTTTATCAAAAAGACATTAAAAACGGTAGTCACACCATTAAATCTTGTGGAAAACTTTTTGGTTTTGCAGTGGCATTCTCATTAGATTAAAAGGTAGACACTTGCTCCTGGGACATTCTAGGTTTTAAGTACAACAATAGTTTCCTGGCAACAGAAGATTTAGATGTTAACTCAAGTTAGCAGTACTAATGCACCCGTTTTTACGATTCGTTTATAAATTGGTTATTTTGAGAGAGCAAAGCTGGGCTAACCGCTAGGTAAATAGTGCACCGGTGGTGCTTGTTTCCAGGCACTAAGCCTTGTATATGCTAAGCCGATAACCTTAACTAAGGAGTTAAGGTTGTGGCTGAATAAGCCGATTGACAGATGAATTTAGGTTTCTGTGATTTCGGCCTTATTCACACATTAGCGCAATGCTGAGATTTCTACCTTATGCAACTTGACAAACTGTTTTTATTGTATACAACGATATTTTAATCAGTCTAGAAATATTTTGTCATTCGAGAAATATTTTGTCATTGGAGATACTGCAAGAAAGCTGGAGGCAAAAGATAAAAGGCAAAAGGCAGGAATAAAAGGTTTGTAGGGGTTCGGGTGTAGGGAACCCCATCATTAAAATCAGGGGTTTCAAATTCGGACTTTGTATTTCTGGCGCTGCGGGTCTGGATCTACATTTTTGTATTCTCCATTAATAAGTCGCGAAGCGTCCTGAACGACCTGAAGGATCTGGGCTTGTACCTTTTAGGGTCTAGGACAAACTATATTTCCCTACACCCCACACCCTGCCTAAAGAAATGATGACAGTGATTTGCTGATATTTAGATATCTAAATCAGTAAGGTTAAGTTTAGAACCATAGGTTTCGATAAATTCCCTCCTGGGTGCGACGCGATCGCCCATTAAAATGGTGAAAATGCGATCTGCTTCTGCTGCGTCTTCAATTTCTACTTGCTTCATTTTACGAGTTTCTGGGTTCATTGTAGTTGTCCAGAGTTGTTCTGGCATCATTTCACCCAAACCTTTGAAGCGTTGAATATTGTAGTTAGCTTTGGTGGGTAAGGTAGCGATATGCTGTTGTAATTCGCGCTCGCTATAACAATATTCATGATTTTTGCCTCGTTCCACTTTGTAAAGTGGCGGACAAGCAATATAAATGAACCCTTGTTCAATCAATGCCCTTTTATACCGATAGAAGAAAGTTAACAACAAAGTACGGATGTGCGCCCCATCTACGTCAGCATCAGTCATTATTACTATACGGTGGTACCGTAATTGCGCAGAATCAAATTCTTCGCCTTTTACACCTAAACCCAATGCTGTAATTAAGGATTGAACTTCGTTGTTCTTGTAAATTTTTGCGTCGTCGGTTTTTTCGATGTTTAATATTTTCCCACGTAAAGGAAGAATTGCTTGCGTCCGGCGATCGCGTCCTTGTTTGGCGCTTCCACCCGCTGAATCACCTTCCACAATAAAAATCTCAGATTCTGAGGGGTCACGGGAACTGCAATCTGCTAATTTACCAGGTAAAGGAGAAGATTCTAGGACTGATTTCCGTCTGACTAACTCCCGTGCATGACGGGCTGCTTCTGCGGCTTTAAAGGCTTGAATAGCCTTATCTAAAATCGCATCAGCGATACTGGGGTGAAATTCCAGATATTCAGTCAGGACTTCACCGACAAAAGAATCAACGATACCGCGAACTTCCGTATTACCAAGTTTAGTTTTCGTTTGTCCTTCAAATTCAGGATCCGGTACTTTAACAGAAATAACTGCAGTTAAACCTTCGCGGACGTGTTCACCACTGAGGTTAGATTCATTCTCTTTAATTTTATTCCGCTTGCGAGCGATCGCATTTAATGTCCGAGTTAAAACTGCTTTTAAACCTTCTAAGTGAGTTCCACCATCAATAGTACGAATATTATTAGCAAAACCTAGCACATTGTCAGTGTAAGCATCAGTACACCATTGTAACGAAACTTCCACTTGTACATTATTTCTTTCCCCCTGCACATAAATAATTTCTTCGTGTAAAGGCTGCTTCTCACGATTCATGTAGGCGACATACTCTTTAATACCACCCTTGTATTCGTAAATTTCTATCCTTGGTGTATCGCTTTTGAGGAGTTCGAGACGATGATCGGTGAAAATAATTTTGACACCAGCATTCAAATACGCCAACTCGCGCAAGCGACCTGATAAAGTAATGTAATCAAATTCAATACTGATAGTAAAGATTTGCGTATCTGGCTTGAAAGTAATAGAAGTTCCAGTTCTTGGTTCTTTATAAGGCTTTACTTGCAGTTCAGTAACCGGAAAACTCCGTTCATATCGCTGAAGATGCTCCTTATTATCTCGCCAAACCGTAACTTCCACAAACTCAGACAGGGCGTTAACTACAGAAATACCAACCCCGTGTAAACCTCCAGAAACTTTATAGCCACCACCACCAAACTTACCTCCAGCGTGAAGTACCGTTAATACGGTTTCTAAAGCCGATTTGCCGGTTTTTGGGTGAATATCTACGGGAATACCCCGACCATCATCTGTTACAGTCACCGAACCATCAGCGTTGATATCTACCTCAACATGGGTACAGTGACCTGCTAAAGCTTCGTCTACAGAGTTGTCCACCACCTCGTAAACTAAATGATGGAGTCCTCTCGGACCTGTAGTACCGATGTACATCCCTGGTCGTTTGCGGACGGCTTCCAGACCTTCCAGAACTTGAATCTGATCGGCACTGTAACTGCTCGTCATGAAAATTCTCCTGATGCTTGGGGTTGAACTTGCCTAAAGGACAAAAAAGTCAAATCACCCCAAAATTATAACACAAAAGCCTTGCTGCCGTCTGTAGCGCAATTTAATGGGAAGTTTATATAAGGATAGCAACCCTTTATCAAAAAAGAATTAAAAAGGTGAATTCTGCATTTTTAATTTTTAATTTTTAATTTTTAATTGGAACGAAGCGACTAATGACTAAATTAATTGTAATTTGTGGTGCGACAGGAACGGGGAAGTCTGGTTTAGCTTTGAGTTTAGCTAGGCGGTTGGGTCCGGTGATTCTGAGCGCCGATTCTCGTCAAGTATACCGCGAGTTTGACATTGGAACCGCTAAACCAACTGTGGACGAACAGAAATTAGTGCCACATTATCTAATAGATATCTGTGAACCAACTCAAACAATGACATTAGCAGATTATCAGGAACAAGCACAAACTTTAATTGCTAGTCTTGGTGTTTCCCCATTGTTGTTGGTTGGTGGAACTGGTTTATATATCCGTTCTATTGTCCAGGGGATGAAAATTCCCAGAGTGTCACCACAACCAGAATTGCGATCGCAACTTGAATCTCTTGGTCAAAATCAACTTTACCCGATGTTGCAACAAGTTGATCCAGTTGCAGCCCAAAAGATTCATGCTAACGACTTGGTGCGGACTTTAAGAGGCTTGGAAGTATATTATATTACTGGGATTCCGATTTCTGAACAGCAAGGGGAAAACCCACCCAAATATCCGATTTTGCAAATTTGTTTAGATTGTGAACCAGAACATTTAGATATCAGAATTCGTAGACGCACAGAACAAATGATTACAGATGGACTAGTTGCTGAAGTTGAATATTTATCTCAAAAGTATGGCGCGAATTTATCTTTATTGAATACTTTAGGATATCAAGAAATCAAGCAATATTTAGCTGGTGAAATTACTTTAGATGAAGCTACAGATTTAATTGCTTTGCATACCCGACAATTCGCAAAGCGTCAACGCACTTGGTTTAGACAATCTCCTAATCTTGAATATTTTAATGTGAATAATTCAGATTTATTAGAAAAGGTTCTCACTCGAATAAATGAGTTTATTACAACCTGGTAATAAACGCAATAAGCGTATTTAAAAAACCTCTCTAAGTCTCTCTTATACAAGGAGAAAGACTTTGAATTTATCCCTTATTGTTTCCTTTCTTCATAAGAGAGGGTTAGGGAGAGGTTATTAGAGACTATATTGATGTTTAATTTTTACAAACAACATAAACATTGAAGTTCAAATAAACAAACTAGGAGAAACTTTAAAATATTCTCCTAAAGCTTTTGCTTGTGCTTTACTAATGGAACGTTTATCATTTACAACTTCGGAAACAACACCACTAGAACTAATCACACCTACCAAATCAGCTTGACGAGTTCCACTAGATTCCATAATGTGTTGCAGAATTTCATGAGGTGTAGATTTATCCATTGGATAAATCTACACCTCATAATCTTCAATTACTCTGACAAGCAGTTTGTCCAGAGCTCGCTCCTCTGGAGTAAGATGTTTTTTAAAGTTAGATGTTCTGCAACTTTCAAAATACGTTCATACTCATCTTCTGTTTCAATTACTTGAAGGGGGATCTCTGCTAGTAATTGGCTATAAGTTTTATTATCAAAACTGATCGTCATTTCTCCATTTTTATTTATTGTATTCTGCGTAAGTTAACAAGTATTTGTAGTGAACTTCTTTGGTTTCGTAATTAATCCCTACAATTAAAGGGTAATCATTACCTTTGATATTAAAAACAGTAAAATTACCAACAGCTTCAGCATCACGGGAAATTTTACGCACATCCTCCAGATTTTGCCATTCGGCTTTTTTAACAGTTATATGCCAATCTTCAATCTCTTTTTTGAGATCGGGATATTTTGCTGCATCTTCGCGGAGGTTGCAAATTGAAATTAGGTGCATAGATTTTGGGTTTGGTTTTTAACTTTTTCTGATTTGTGTAAGTCATTAGTTTCTCCAGGTGTCGTCGTTATGTGTATTCTGCTCTCATTCTGAGAGTAAAAAGTCAATCAAACCTTACGAAAAATCTCTCTTAAACCCTCTTCTCTTCGTGTCCTTCGCTTCTTCATGGTTTATTTATTTCTCTGAGGAGTATGCCACAACTACCCCAAACTCTTATTCCTCCGTGTTCTCTATGCCTCTGGGGTTCGTTTTTCCAAACCCTTGACTGCCAACCGACACCAAGGTATCATTAATTATCGAATAGGAGGGCAGTAGCTGCTGGTGCAAAAGCCAGTCCATCTGAATCAACATACTGGGGATAAGCCTGGTTCACATGGCGAATAATAAGTATTTGAAAGCAAGACCTTCACTGAGTTCACACCAAACAAGTATCTGAGCTTTAGTGAGGTGATTAAACACTCATTATAAGCTCCACATAGGTAAAAATCCTTCAGAAGCTTGAGAGAATGTTAACAGCATTTACGGCAGGTTTAGTTTTAATTACCATTTCCGAGTTAGGTGATAAAACCTTTTTTCTCACTGTAGTTTTGTCGATGCAGCACCCCCGACGGGTAGTGTTTGCTGGTGTGACAGCAGCTTTAGGATTAATGACGATTTTATCAGTGATATTTGGGCAATTACTGTCTGCTGTAACAAAAGTCCCAAAAATCTATATTCATTATACAGAAATAGTTTTGTTTATTGCCTTTGGGTTGAAACTGCTCTACGATGCCAGTAAAATGTCTGTGGCTTCTGATACAGAAGTCATAGAAGAAGCAAAAGAAGCAGTAGAAAAGGTACAGTTAGACAGTCAGCAAAAAAGCCTCTGGTCAATATTACTGAAATCTTTTGTATTAACATTGATAGCAGAATGGGGTGATCGCACACAAATAGCCACCATTGCCTTAGCCGCTAGTTACAACCCCATTGGTATAACCGTGGGTGCAATATTAGGACACGCTATTTGTGCTGCGATCGCAGTAATCGGTGGTAGATTAATCGCAGGTAAAATTTCCGAACGACAAATTACCTTCATTGGCGGCCTTCTGTTTATTATCTTCGGTATCGTCGCAACCATAGAAGGAAGTTGAGGTGATAGGCGACAGGTGACAGGTGACAGAAGTAACAATTAAGAATTAAGAATTAAGTTTTTTATTGTTCCCCTACACCCCCACACCCTTAGACCCTTATACCCCTTCTTCATCGTGATGCAGTAGGAGAAGCAGACGGGGAAGGAGTTGGTATTACTGCTGCCTTATTAATTCCATCTTTATACTGAGCAGGTGCTAAAGCTCTGGCAGTCTCAAATAAAAGTTTTGCTTCTTCCACCTTACCCTGTTCCTTGAGCAACATAGCCTTTGCCAATACGGGACGAAAATCCTGGGGATCTTTCTTGATTGCTTGCTCATAAATTGAGATAGCTTGAGTATCGTTTTTCTGAAAAGCATAAACGCTACCCAAAAGCACCTGTACAGCAACCACATCAACACTTCCAGGCTGAATGGTATTTGCTTGAGTAGCAGCAGATAAAGTATCTTGCAGCAAGCCAATAGCAGCTTCTGGGCGTTGTTGACTGATTTGCAAATTGACCATACCCTGTAAAGCTTTGAGATCACCAGGTTTTGTTGCTAAGATTGAGCGATAAGTTTGGGCTGCACCTTCATTATCAGCAATTTGCTGCTTTGCTTGTGCCAGCAGTACACCATACTCAGACTGTTGTGGATTTAATTTAGCCAACTTTTCTAAAGGTTCTATTACTGCTTGAATATCAGCAGGTTTTACTTCACCTCTAGCTTTTTGACTAAGTAATTGTAGTCGTGCTTGCACAAGGCCTTTGAGAGCAGTTTGATTTTCTGGTTCCCGTTGTAAAACCAGTTCATAACCCCGAACTTCATCAGCAAGTTGTGATTTTTGGTTAGATGCAGGAGAATTAGTAGGGTTGACTGATTGGGGATTATTCAAAGCACCAATAATGGGTATCATAGAAACCCCAATAAAAGCGGCAATGGCTAAAACTAAGACGATTTGAATGATCCACCGATTACGGGGTTGAGACACAATCTTTTTCCTTATGGTGAATTTGGACGAAATTAATATTTACACAAATCGCAAAGTTAAGTTTTTCCAAAACTTTGCGGAATACGGTTATTTCACTGTGAATTTTATAACAAAAAACTATCTACACTGCTAAAGTAAGTGATGACTTTAGGAGGAGCATTCAGAATTGTAGCTATGCTATGCTTCCGAAACTAGTGTCAAGGCGCTAAATTACACATTTAGTCTCTAAATGCAAAATTTCGCGCCTTTCTGCTCGAACTGGGCGCTTTAGGATGGCTAGATTAAAAGGAAATATACTTTTATTATCAGCCGATCCAACGGTCTTTCCAGATGACTTTATTAAATCCCACAACGGGATGTGTCTCCGCCGCAAGGAGTTTTTATGAATTCCGACCTGATGCCGTCTCCTGAATCTTCAAATTCTACTGCCTCTAACCAGGCCCCAGCTAAGATTGACTTAGTCACTAAGTCTTCAAAACCTGATAACTCACTTGCTAACCTTGGCGATACTGATACCAATGGGAATGTAGTCAATCGGCAACAACCGATTCCACCTCCCAGTGAACCAATGCAGTATCGAGCCATTGGCTTAGTCCGAGGTCG
The DNA here is from genome assembly GCF_000196515.1 of 'Nostoc azollae' 0708. Classification (NCBI taxonomy): domain Bacteria; kingdom Bacillati; phylum Cyanobacteriota; class Cyanophyceae; order Nostocales; family Nostocaceae; genus Trichormus; species Trichormus azollae. The sequence goes on along the minus strand of NC_014248.1, from coordinate 2,894,071 downwards.
CTATTGTGCCAGTAGTGATCAGTTTACCCAAGGAAGCTTGGTAACTGCTGATGGTGTAGAACTCAATGCTGTCCTTTTAGGTCGGATTATGAGTTTAGTCAAGAATCACCTGGACTTGGAAAAAGAACATCTGTGGGTAGTTTATCCCCGCACTAGACAAGAAAACGACTCTCTGCACATCCAAATTGTGGGAGTTTGGGAGCCGGAAAATCTGGCTAAAAATTCCCAAGAAGAGGATGGCACAGATTTGGCTTCACAAGTTTTAGAGAGGCCAGAAAATGGTTCTGCTAAAAAATCTGGTCGCCAAAAGCTGACGAAAGAGGAAATTTCCGAAACCCCAAAACCTTCATCAGAAATTCCTGATGGGGAATTTTCCGTACGCGGTGAGGTGGTTTACCAATCTTTTGAAACTAGGAGTTTGGTAGTTAAGATTAAGCAAGCCCCGCGTAAACCAACTGACAAACCCAAGTATTTTAAGTTGAAACTCCAAGGTGTGCTAGCTACTAAGGCTGTGGGCAAGTTTTGGGATTTCAAAGTCAAGCGAGATGCTGATGTATTAGCAATAGAAAATGCGGAAGCGATCGCTGATTTACCCAAAAAACGTAAACCGCCATTTGGTAGAAGCGCTCCCCGTCCTGGTGGTAGCCCCGGTAGAAGACCATTCACACCTAGACGCAATAATGGAGAAACTCCACGTCCGGTGAAGAAAATAGGTGCTGAAGCTTCTGCGGTGTCTAAACCTGTAACCAAACCGCCAGCACCTAAGCCAGTCAAGAAGCCTAAACCCACTGAAGAGTAGGTAATGGGGAGTGGGGACTGGGGACTGGGGAAGTAATTTTCCTGATGACCAATCACCAATCACCAATCACCAAAATTAAAAGTCCGTCCAAGGGTCTTGGGGTAGAAAAGCTCGATCCATGGGAATGGGTGAAACTGTCTCTGTGAGGGTAAATGTGCCTGCTTCTATCCATTGTTTTAACTCTAAGGCAACTTGCCGTGAGAGAAACATACTGGCTAGAGGCGCAACTCGCACCGCTTTACCCTCTATGGTGATTTTTCCTGATTTAAGTTGAGCGTAACTGACTAAACCAAAGGTGGGACGAACACGACGGGGAATGGAAAAGTCTACTATTGGTGCTACTAAGTCTTTATCTTGTACGGCGCAGCGTTCAACTACTGTTTCATTTAAAACGGGAAGTGGAACACCTACTCCTAACATTAAAGATGGTCCATAACTTTTGAAGTAACAACCCCGCACCCAACGAACATCCATTTGTTTGGCATCACCAATTAGGGCTAAAGTTGCCGATGGACCAATGGGTGTATGATTAGCTAATCGCCTTTGTAAGGGGAAGTGCTGGGTACCTTCCCAAGCGACATAACCAATTCCACCACCTAAGAATATTCGCGTCCCAATCCCCACAAGTTGCAAATCGGGATCATTGAGTAGTGGGGAAATTGCACCAGGGTTTGAGTATACGGCATTCCCTAAACGCGGTTGGAGAGGTCCAAGATAAGTATAAAGTGGGCGATCACCTCCATTTACGCCAATAATAAAATTTTGATAAAGATTGCGCGGATTAAATAAATAAAACTGATTGATAGTGTCACGGGTGACTGTAGTTTCAAAAGTAGCCCTTGGGTAACAATCGGTAACTTGCCCTAATGCTCGTACTTGCACGGGTTTACCTGCAATTAAATCTTGGATGACATGGCCACCACCACGTTCTCGCAGTTCTTCCCCGTCCATCGCTTCTACAGCACAACTGGCACCCAAGTATAAATCTACTGCACCAAAACCAGAATATGCTGGAACTCCGTCTATCCAGCAACGGCGAATTTTGATGGGAGGGTCTGTGTGTCCGAGATTAAGAATTCCACCGCTTGACTCCATTGGTTCAAAGGTACCGGTGGTAATGACATCAACTTCTTTAGCAGCTTTGGTGACACCAATTTCTGCTACTCGTGTTTTTAATTCTTCAACCGTCCACACTACGGCGCGTTTCTGGTTGATTTTTTTGTTAATTTCCGCAATAGTTCGCATTTTTCAAGTAGCGGATTGACCTTTTAATTATCGGGTGATATTGGAACCAAGTAATTGTTTAAATCATCCAGACGCGAAAAATCTAACAGCGCGTCTCCTAAATCCTCTAGTTGATTTGTAGATAAACTGTTGATTTTCTGTTCTACTTCCAAGTTAAGAACACCAAACCGACCAGTCAGAAGTCGGATAATTAAAGTCGCTTCTCCTTGTTGTCTTCCGCGTTGTTCTCCCTTTTTCTCTCCTTTTTGCAGGATATCTTGATATATCACAGATTCTTGCATGATTTCCTCCCGGAATAGTTGTTGAATCAAATCTTTCTCAAGGTGAGATATCTTTGAAAGAATAAATGAAATATTATTCTCTCATTCATTGGCAATGACATAATTTTTTCATTTCAATACGGCATTTTTTCATTTCAATACGGCTTGTCCTAACTTTTTGAGAATTTGTAATAGTTTTGGTGGTAAATTTTGGTTCGGTTGCAAAGCATTCTTGCTGCTGATCATAAAGCGAAAATTCGCTATAATCCAAAACTGCTAATCTGGAAATAAAGGTTTTGATGTAAACTAATTGCTTTTCTAGAAACAGCAAATAGGAAACAGGAACTTCTCTTAAAATCGTCGTTCCATCAACTACTATATATAACTATATCTGCTTTGGCTTGAGTGTTAGCCCAATCTTGGGTAGCACATAAGTTAAACAATTCTGCACAAGCTTGCTCATATTGACTCAGCAAGTCTTCTGCTTTCATTTGTAATGTTTGCCTTTCTGGAGAATAAACATAGCCATCTTCAGCTACTGGTGTAAATGTGCGCGAAATCCCCTGAAATATGGGAGTTTTTTGAATTAGTTGATAAATAGCTGTTTTCACTTTTGTGGCGTTAGCCTTAAGGGTTTGTAAAACGGCTATGACTTGATTTAGTTTCAATCTTATATCCTCCTCATCAATAATGATGTAGTATGACAAAGACTATTATGCTACAAATATAGTGAGTTGTCAACTTTACATCCTATTTAGCTATCTTCATCCTTTTGTGTAACTTCTAATTCCTGAATGTCGTTGATATCAGGAGATTCTACCAGCATGAGAAATTCCGTATCTTGTTGATGATTACATACCCATTGATCTAATACATCTTTAACTAATACTTCTTCTACCCAAATTTTAGCGACAACAGTTAGAGGTAATGCTAAAAATAATCCTAAAAAGCCAAAAAAGGTAACGAAAAATAATTGAGAAACTAAGGTGACTGCTGGTAGTAAAGATACCTGATGTGCCATGACTACAGGTGTGATGAAATTACTTTCAGTTTGTTGAATAAAAAAATAGAGAATCAAGACCAAAATAGGTTTCCAGGGAGAATCTAATAGAGCTATAGCCATGGCTGGAACTACACTCATTGTCGGTCCTAAGTTGGGAATTAAATTCATAAATCCCGCCAAAACTCCCAGTGCTAAAGCTGCCTTAACACCCAAAATTGACAAGCCTACCATGCTCATCAAACCCACCACACAGACAGCAATAAAAGCCCCTGTTACCCATCTTTCTAAGGAAATTTCACACTGACTTAGAATCCCCTCTACCCTGCGTCGATAAAATGACGGAAACAGCCGCACAAATACTTTCCGATACGCATTAGGATTGGCTAAAAACATCCCCGTCAAAACTAGCACTAATAAAATATTTAAAACTATTACTAAAGAGCCAGAAACAAAGGCGAAAGAGTTTCCTAATACCCGATTAAATAAAGGTTGTGCTTCTGCGATTAAGCCGTTAAGATCCGGTATAAATGGTACTAATTGCTCAGGAATTTGAGTTCTTTGTTCATCAACCCAAGTATTAATGCGTTCAAAACCTTGGGGAACTCGTAAGGTTAATTCTTGAAATTGCTGGGTAAATGGTGGAACAATTAACCAGAAAAAGCCGATCACACCAGCAAAAAAGATACTTACTGACAAAAAAACAGCTAATCCACGTTTCATCCCCAGGCTTTGGAAACTGCGTGCTAAACGATTTAAGGTAGTTGCTAAGACAACAGCAGCAAATATCAGTAGTAGCACCTCTCGCAGTTGCCACAATATATATAACGATAGAACTAAGGCGATTAAACCGATCCATTGGCCAAGTTTCACTGACTGACTCCCAAAGCTTGGTGAGACGAAATTTTCTAGTTATGCAGATAGGTTAGCTGATTTTCAGGTCTTCCAGTAGAGATATTTCGTTAATTTTGTTTCTGTGCTCGAATTCTAGAAAGTAACACAGTTATCATAATTATAGTAGGTAACATAATTAGAATTAGGGCGTTTGTTGACGTTAGTGGAATCAAAAACATTGGACCTACATACTTTATCAAAACCGAGATTAGAGTTGAAAGCAGAAGTAGTTTAATCAATAAAAATAGTTGATTTTTCATCAAAGTACGGCTTTACACATTTTTTCGGTGGGGTATACGCGAATTTAGACTTTACTGTCTAGTATCTACAATGGATATCACATACAAAACTTTACTTGACCAGATCTGCACCTGTAAAAATACACAAAATTAATTTCTTGAAAATGGGGGAACAACCGCATTTTCTAGTTACTTGGGAATTTTTCCAGGGCTGGACTTGTGTAAGTTCCAAAGTCATTGTCTTTCTATTTTCTCATCCCCATGATCTATCTACCAGTTTCATTACTGTTATTTCTGGCTTTGTTACTGTTGCTGCCATTTATTCGGTTTGCTATCGCAGTAGATGTGGTGGAAATTGCAGTAGCAAAGTTAGGTTTTTCTCCTAGCATTGCCTTTTTATTGTTGTTGCTAGTAATTATTACCAACACTATCAATATTCCTCTCTACCGTCTAGAAACTCCCGTCCAATTAGCGGATGAATTTGCTGCAATGTGGGTAAGGGAATTTTGGGGTATTCCATTAAGTAACGTGCAGAGTTTCACCGTAATAGCTCTAAATGTTGGTCGGGGATTAATACCTGTGGCTTTGGCATTATACCAATTTTCCCATGGAAATGGGTTGGCAATTGTGCTAGTTACTGCCATTGTCACTATTGTCAGCTACTTTGCAGCGCGAGTAGTACCAGGAATTGGTATTCAGATGAATCCGTTACTTGCACCTTTGACTGCGACTGTATCGGCAATGCTAATAGCTTCACCTCATGCTGCACCTGTGGCTTTTGCTGGTGGTGTTCTCGGTACTCTCATTGGTGCTGATTTCTGATTTATTACATCTCAAAGGTATTCAAGGGATGAGTGGGGAGGTATTAAGTATAGGGGGTGCTGGTGTGTTTGATGGTATTGCTTTGTGTGTGTGGGCTATTTGCTTTGTTATTAAGTTGAAAAGAGGTGATAGGGAAAAGCGAATAGGGGAATGAGGAAAATAACCCAATCACCAATTACCCATTACCAATTAGCAAATTTTATTGAGGTAAATGATCATGCCTGTAGAAACTAATAATAATAACCAGATGAAAACTCCGAAGATTCGGCAGTTTGGTGGTAGTTTTTTAATTTTACTGAGTTTGTTGTTGTTGTTGAACTTGATAGTTCCGAGTTTTTTTGGACAACGTTTGCAACAAGTTCCTTATAGTGATTTTATTGCTCAGGTAGAAGCGGGTAAAGTAGATAAAGCGGTTGTGGGGAGTGATCGCATTGAATATGCTATCAAAACCCAAACACCAGAAGGTAAGACCGTTGAACAGGTATTTAGAACCACACCTGTAGCGATTGACTTAGATTTACCCAAAATTCTCCGCGACAATAATGTCGAATTTGCCGCACCACCACGAAACGAAAATGCTTGGATTGGTACTGTATTGAGTTGGGTTGCACCTCCGTTAATTTTTTTTGGAATTTGGGCGTTTTTAATGAATCATCAAGGTGGTGGACCTGCTGCGTTAACAGTAGGTAAAAGCAAAGCACGGATCTATTCTGAAGGTAGCACTGGGGTAAAATTCCTGGATGTAGCTGGTGTGGATGAAGCTAAAGCTGAATTAGAAGAAATCGTTGACTTTCTCAAAAATGCGACTAAATACACCAATTTAGGGGCGAAAATTCCCAAAGGTGTATTGTTAGTTGGACCTCCAGGAACTGGTAAAACTTTATTAGCAAAAGCGATCGCAGGTGAAGCTGGTGTTCCCTTCTTCAGTATTTCGGGTTCTGAATTTATCGAATTATTCGTTGGTGTCGGTGCTGCACGAGTCCGGGACTTATTTGAACAAGCTAAACAACAAGCACCCTGTATCGTATTCATTGATGAATTAGACGCACTGGGTAAATCTCGCGGTGGTGCAGGTGGTTTCGTCGGTGGTAACGATGAACGAGAACAAACCCTGAACCAATTACTAACAGAAATGGATGGTTTTGATGCCAACACCGGTGTAATTATCATCGCTGCTACCAACCGTCCCGAAGTTCTCGATCCCGCTTTACGTCGTCCCGGACGTTTTGACCGTCAAATTGTCGTGGATAGACCTGATAAAATCGGTCGAGAAGCAATTCTTAAAGTCCACGCTAGAAATGTCAAACTTGCGGAAGATGTTGACTTAGGAATTATTGCTACTCGCACACCTGGTTTTGCTGGTGCAGATTTAGCTAACTTAGTAAATGAAGCAGCTTTGTTAGCAGCAAGAAATAATCGTCAAGCGGTACTCATGGCAGATTTTAATGAAGCCATTGAACGTTTAATAGCAGGTTTAGAAAAACGTTCTCGTGTATTAAATGAAATCGAGAAGAAAACCGTTGCTTATCACGAAGTAGGACACGCTATCATCGGTGCATTAATGCCTGGTGCGGGTAAAGTTGAAAAAATTTCTGTTGTTCCCCGTGGTATTGGTGCATTGGGTTATACCATTCAAATGCCAGAAGAAGACCGCTTTTTGATGGTGGAAGATGAAATTCGCGGACGCATTGCCACTTTATTAGGTGGACGTTCTTCAGAAGAAATCGTGTTTGGTAAAGTCTCCACTGGTGCTTCTGACGATATTCAAAAAGCCACTGATTTAGCAGAACGGGCAATTACAATTTATGGTATGAGCGATAAACTCGGTCCTGTTGCTTTTGAAAAAATCCAACAGCAATTTATTGAAGGTTATGGAAATCCCCGACGTTCAATTAGTCCCCAAATGACGCAAGAAATTGACCGGGAAGTGAAGGAAATAGTTGATAATGCTCACCACGTTGCATTAAGTATCCTGCAAAATAACCGCGATTTACTAGAAGAGATTGCCCAGGAACTATTGCAAAAAGAAATTCTCGAAGGTAGTTATTTACGAGAAAGGTTAACTCAAGCCAAAGCACCAGATGAAATGGATGAATGGTTGCGAACTGGTAAGTTAGATGCTGATAAACCTTTGCTGCAAACTCTTTTGGTTTAGAGTTTGTTACAGTCAATAAATGAAAGTGTAGAGACATTTCATGAAACGTCTCTACACTTTGGTATATAAACCTATAAATTTACTGACTGTGGTAAAAGTTCTACAGCATCAAGAAGTTTTAAGATACAAGTTTATAACTTACATAGCGATTCCAGCTAACTTGTTCTTCTGCTGCTTCTATCGCTAGTCTACGATGAAGTTCTGGAGTAATACGAACTTGAAACTTACCACTGTAGGTTTTTTCAGCAATAGGTTCTGGAATTTCCTCGCCATTGGCTTCCATATCCAATACTATATCTTTTACCAAACTCGTAATACCTTCTAGTGCAACATCACGGTTTTCATGGACATAAGATGGGCTAGGAAATTCAGCCTAATAATAATAATTTTTTAATAGATAGAATAGACCTCTTGCAAAATTGTTTGTGTGGTATGATAGAGGGTTTTAGATTTTATGTATTTTTGGTGTTCTTTAGGCTCACTAATTCAAACATAACCCTGTAGATCTAACTTTTGGGTAAAACAAAGATAACCCCCATTATAACATATAATTAATTCTGCAAGAGGTCTAATGTCTATATCAATAGTACCAAGCATATATGATTTATCAAGAGAAATATATCCGTGGTTAGAAAATAATAAATTATGGGCTGCTTTTGAGAATCCGCTGATAATTGGTAATCCTAATTCAGCGTATAGTCAAAAATGGTTATTCCCACCTATGCCAGAAGCAGAGAATGAACTTAAAAAAGTAGCCGATATTATGAGTTCTCAAGCCTTAATTGGTAAAGATGCTACGAAACAGGCTGTTATATCAAAGGCAGAAAATTGGTAAGGATTCAGGTGGTGGGGTATTGACAAGTGTGATAGGTGAGGCAGAATATAGCAGTTATGGAAAAGAAGCTGGGACCAAAACTAGACAGAGATTTATTGAAGTAGTTGGCAACAGAGCAACTGGTAGAAATCATTATTGACCAGGGGAAAAGTATAGAGAACCTAACAAATAAAGTAGTAGAACTGGAAAAAGAAATAGAGAAACTCAAAGTCAGTAGAGATTTAGAGACCATAACATGATCCAAACCACCGTCGGGATACATCCTCAAAGAAACCGAGAACAAACAAGAAGAGAAACCAGAAGAGAACCAGACACGAAAACGGAAATCAGGAGGACAACCAGGGCATAGGGGAAAAAGGAGAAAGGGGTTTGGTGGAGTAGATAGAATAGATTTGAGATGGTGGGACGGCAAGTGTGTGGATGGTGAGGTCAGGGGCAATTGTTTGGCGAACCAATAAAAATCCAAACACAACAAGTAGGTGAGTTGGTGGACAGGCCAATGGAAGTGGATTTGGAGTGTGTGTAGGGAAATACAAAAGGCACACTGGTCACCAGAGATAGTACCGGGACAAGATATAGGAATCACAGGACAAGCTTTTTTGGGATGGATCAATAACTAGGGCCATTGACCCTATGAAAAATAACACTTGTTGTTGTGGGAACTGGGTCAAATAGCAATTGGAGTGGGAACATTAGTAGGTACCAATGAAGGAATAGATAGTGCAGTGGCTCAAAGTATTCATAGGCTCAAACAGTGGATAAAACAAACCCAGCCTCATATCCTTGGGGATGAAACACCATAAGTAGTCAAAGGGGTGAAACAATGGTTATGGATTTTTGCTAATAGTGACTTCCCTTTATTTCATGGGTCCTGATACTCCTTGTCCTGGCGAATTAGAATCCATTGTGGGTTCAAGTTACTCTGGTGTACTCAGTTCTGATGACTTTACTGCCTATAACGGTTATGCGGTCACAGCTCAACAGAAATGCCAGGCACATCTACCCTACCCCGTCACTTCAAGACACTAATCAAGATTCCTGGCTTCAATCACCAAAAAATTGGCACAAAATTCATGGACCTCATAGATGAAGGTTTTAAAAACTACCCTTTATTCCAACAAACCCAAAACCTTCATGAATTCTTGACTTGCCCATCCTAGTTTCAACCAAAAGTTGAATCTTCCATTCATTCATTGATCAAGCCCCAGGGGAACCTGGTAAACTTTTACCTTCCTTAGGCAATAGACCTTGATCATAATTTAGCTGAACCAAGGTTAGGTTTAGCACTGATACAAGGAAAAGTCTCTGGTGGTTCTCTTTCTCTGGAGCTATTCCAACATCCTGCCAATTTATTGACGGTTATACAAACTTGTCGCCGTCAAGCACTTTCTCTAATTGAGTTTTCTGCTTTCCATACACCTTCTTTAATCCCTCTACCTTAGACCTGAATCCTTAGGTAAATTCTACTCTACTTTACTTTGCAACACATGGTATGTCTGATTCTAGAAATCCATCATCAGGAGGGTTTTTAGCCTTATAAGCTAATACTACTGAAGAGGGATTTTTGACAGCAAGTGAAATACAAGAGCTAAATTTACAAGTAGTTCAATTAGCAGTTTTAAGTGCTGGTCAAACAGGTTTGGGGCAAATACATGATCCTGGTATGCTAGGACTAGCAAGAGCTTTTCAAATTGCTGGACTTAGAAGAGTAGTTATACTAAAAACGGTTTAAAAGTGTCATTCTGAACTTTTGCGGAGCGTCTCTAAAAGAGATAGTGAAGAATCTCCGAGATACTAGAGAGCCTACGGCACGCTCCGCGTTCACCCAGTGTCCCGAAGGGATACGCTACACTATCAGTATGACATAAGTCCAAGTTTCACCAGTTTGCAGTATATGAGTTTATGCAATGTTGATGATAAAGCTACAAGCGAATTAATACCAGAATTTGTGGAAAATTTATATACAGATATTCCAGCCAAAGCTTTAAGAAAAGCATTTGTTCAATTAAAGAAAAAGTATCCTAAACAACCATATAAATGGGCATCTCTTGTTTCTTTTGGCATTTCCAGATAACTCATAGATAAAGTCTTGATAACCAAGTTAATTCTAATTAAAGCAGGTGACAGGGTTGAAAGTCTGTTTGCGTCTATGTTTTATTATCAATCCATGTCATCACCTCCTTGACGGTTGCTATATCTAACTCCGTTGCCAAATTTTAATGGTTTTATCCAAACTTCCACTGACCAACATTTCACCAGATGCTGTAAATACCAAAGCTGTCACTATGTTAGCATGGCCTGTAAATGTAGCTAATAGTTCTCCCGTTTCTAAATGCCACAATTTGATAGTTTTATCAGCACTGCCACTAGCGATAATTTGTTGATTAGGACTGAGGACAACTGCATAAACTCCATCTCTATGACTTTTGAGAGTGTGAATTAACTGCCCAGTGACTAAATTCCAAACTCTAATTGTTTTATCTTGACTCCCACTAATTAAGAATTCACTATTAGCACTGATAGCTAGGGAACTAACAATATGACAATGACCCATTAAGGTATGTATTGGTTTGATTTCTTGCTGGTTTTTCTTATTGTAATAAGATGTTAATTGCCAAACTTTGATTTTCCGATAACTGCCTGTAATCAAGATTTTTCCATCTGGGCTTACTACCATTGAGTGGGCTGCTGTATCATCTAAGCATAAGGTATTTTCAACTTGGCGATCGCGCAAATTCCAAAACAAAACTTTTCTGTCATCTCCACCAGTTGCTAACTTTTTTCCATCTGGTGTAAAAGCAACACAACGCACGCTACCATTATGCTTGTGCAGGATATCAATTAAATCCAATGCACCAGTATGCCAAATTTTAATTGTCGAATCTGCACCTACACTAACTAATGTTTGTCCATCTGCACTCAAAGCCAAAGAATTAACTTCATCTACTAATCCTGATAATACCCAAGGATATTCTGATAAAGTCTCAATTAATTGACCTTTACTTAAATCCCATAATTTTGTCTCACCACGACTACCACTAGCTAATATAGGCACAGTTTTACTGTGTTTACAACCAGAACCTTTAATTGTTAGAGTTTTCACAGAATAAGCTAAACAATTGATACCTCTGGTGTGTCCTTTTAATGTTTGCCAGCATTCCCAATCACCAATAATACTCTTTTGGGGATGATCTGATGGTAAGGTTTGAATTGTCTCTACCATTATCAATTCATCAACTAAAGTTATGTTATATTTTTTACCAATTAGTGATTCTAAATACCAAGTTAATCCTCCTGCATATAACAAGCTACTAGGAGTTAAGTTGATTTTAGGTTCAGAAAATTCTAGTTGATTTGTGGGTAAAAAACCAGTGATAATAGTTTGTTTTTCGTAGCCTAATTTAGTATTTCCTGGATAAAACAAACATAGAAAAATTAAGACTTGATAGTTCTTTACATCTTCTTGGGTGACTGACCACCGGATTTTGTCTTTTTTAATACCGTTAAAACTTTCTCCATCTGCCACGTGAACTTGAATACTAATTTTTGGGTTATTCGTCAACGAATAAGTAAACTTACTTTCACTACATAAGTTTCCTTCATCATCTAACACCATATTTTCTAAGGTGTCATGATGATATTTTCTCACCAGTTTTCCCAATCTTTCTGTAATTACCCGATCTACAATTTGTTCACGCACCAGATAATCTTCTGCTTGACTCTGAAAATATTTAGGAAAGGGAACTGTCCAATCTGGAGGGTCTGGATATTCAGGTGGTATCGGTGGAGGGTTTTTGGCTAAAATTTCCGCTTGTTGACGAGAACATTCGAGAATTTTTGCCAATGGTTCACCCCAAAATGCCATAATTTCACTGTGGCAACCTTTGACTTGACCTTCTAGGAGAGATAAATCAGTAGTCTTAGGTTTTTTAACTCTTTGGAGGAAGTCAGTTTGTTGAGCTTTTAGTAAACTAATCCAATCAATCTGCATGATAGTGGCACACTATTGCATATTTACGATAACTTATACCAATGGGTTTAGCCAGTTTGAAAACCTTTAGTTAAAAGAAATTAAGTAATTTCTACAGTCTTATAAACAACAAAATTATATTTATTCTGATGCTTAAAGATGCTTATTCATAATTATCAGACCTTTAAAAAAGGGATTTTAGTGGTATCTATATATTTCGATGATATCCATAAATTCTAACTAACTTAGGAGACAATTTACTGTTTCTAGAGAAACAGTTATAGGAATAAATGAGGTGTATTATTTACCAGACAAGCATTTTTTTTAGTAATCTGATTTCTCAAATTGAGTAAACTAAGATATATTAATTATTTATGTAACCAAAGCATCTATCTGAGAAAATATCTATGTCAAATACATCTTACATTTTTGTAGCTGGTGCAAGTCGCGGTGTTGGTCAAGAAATTGCCAAATATTTAATAGCCCAATATATCAAAGTAAAAGCACTCTTAAGGACTGAAGTTGCTGCTAAGGGATTAGAAGCTACTGGTGTTCTAACAGTGATAGGAGATGCCTTGAATGTGGATGATGTTGAACGAGCAATTTTAGGAAATGAACCTGTCCAAGCTGTGATCAGTACCCTTGGTGGTTTACCTACAAACGATGACAAACCAGATTTTATTGGTAATAAAAACTTAATTGATGCCGCAGTTAAAGCAGGAGTACAAAAGTTTATTCTTGTCACTTCCATTGGTGCTGGTGATAGTGTCGTTGCTATGCCTCCTCAAGCATTAGAGGCACTCAAACCAGTTTTAACTCTCAAAGAACAAGCTGAACAATATTTAATGAATAATGGACTTAATTATACAATTATTCGTCCTGGTGGTTTAAAGTCAGAACCAGCAACAGGAAATGGCATTTTAACCGCAGATCCGCGTATTGTTGGTAGTATTCATCGTGCTGATGTTGCCCAATTAGTTTGTCGCTGCTTAAATTCTACCAATGCTAATTATCAAGTTTTGTCAGCATTAGACAAAAACATGATTTATCCAGGTTTACCAGAATTTATAGAGTTTGATTTGGGTAATTGGTAATTGGTAATTGGTAATTGGTAATTGGTAATTGGTAATTGGTAATTGGTAATTGGTAATTGGTAATTGGTAATTGGTAAAAACTATTACCCAATCACCAGTCACCGGAAATTTTTAAAGTCACCGGAAATTTGTAACAATACTGTTCTTTTTCGCGCACCATCTAATTCAAAAAATAACACAGATTACCACGTTGCTAATGCTAATTTTCCATCAACAATGGGAATTACTTCACTGGTCGTTAACATCATTGCCATGAGGTGAGAATGGGCGTTTATGGGTTCATCTTCAGGAGCATCTCTTAAATGCAAGTCGTTGTGTCAATATTTATTTATCTGTTTCTGGTGCTAATTTCTGTATAAATACTTTTATATCCTCCAATAATCTCACTTCATTTTCGTTGATAGCTAACGCTGTTGTGGTATGCCGAGAAAATACTAAGACTTGACCATTTTTAATTGTTGTTGAATCAATAAAATCCTGGATTTCTGGGGTAATATTATGAACATTTATTCCCAGTTCGGTGGTGATTTCTAATAGTTTGTTAATAATTACCATGGTTGGAATTGGGTTTTTGAAATATTAAACTACAGATAACATCAGCGTGTATCCGATTCCATCTGTGGTTATGATCAGATCATTTTGTAATCCTTTGACTAATCTTTCTATTCCTGCTTTTGCTGTATCTTGTTGTTGTAATGCACCATAAGCAACACGCAAATAACAACCGTCTTCCATTCCAAAGGTTTTGCCAGGTATGACTGCGACTTGATGTTCTTGAATGAATCTTTTCACTAATTCAAAATCATTTATTTGGGTATGCGCTTTTAAGAAAAAGTAAAATGCCCTATTTGCAGGTGTAATAGTACATAAACCTTGGAGTTGCTTGAGTGCATAAATAACTATTTGCCTAGTTTGGACAATTGTTTTTATTTTATCTCTTAAATAGTCCTCTTTTACTTGTAAAGCCCCCAATGCAGCATAGGGGGAAATAACAGGAGGACAAATTAAAATCGTATCTTGCACTTTTTTGACTGCATTTAATAAATGTTGAGGAATTACCATATAGCCAATACGCGAAATAGCAAAATCATAAGCGTTAGAAAAGCTATAAAGCGTTGTATATTTACTACTTCCTATAAATGCACCAGGAGAAGTGTGCTTTACGCCATCATAAGTAAAATATTCATCAGCCTCATCGGTAATGTGATAAATTCCTCTTTCTCGGCAAATTTGATTAACTTGCTTTAATGCTTTTTATCAATAAACTGCACCTGTGGGATTCTTGGGTGAAATTGTGACAATGGCATGGGTTTTGGGTGTAATGGCTTTAGCTATAGATTCAGGAATTAATTGATAATCTTCGGTTGTTGCTACTAATACTGGATGATAACCCGCCATTGTAATCGCCATTTCATGATTGAAATAGTAGGGGATATTTAATATAATTTCGTCACCAGGAGAAGTAATTGCTAAAATGGCGTTCATAAAGCCTATGTTGCTGTCGGCTGTGACGACAATACAATTGTCTCTGTTAATGTCAATGCCGTTAAAATTGGATAAGTTTGCTGTTAGTACTGTTAATAATTCGGGAATTATTGTAACGGCTTTATAAAGATTATTTGTTGAGTCATTAAGGAATTTGGGTAATATTTCTATTGCTTCTGGTGCTGGGCTATAATGAACTACACCTTGTCCTAAAGAAATTGTACCGGGAGAGTTTTTAATAAGTTCTCCGACTACGGGAATAATTGGCGATTGTACCGCATGGAGGCGGTACAATTCATAATTCATAATTTGTAATTCGTAATTTGTATTAATTAAGTAATACAGGACTTGGGTAATAATAGTGTAGGTGAAAATATAAAGCCTGTATTTGTTGAATGGCAAGGGTTTTATGGTTTTCATGAACTGCATTAGCATAATACAATACATACGGAAGAGCCTTAAAATTTTGAATATATCAGGTCTTTCATGGGTAGAGACTCTAGTTTTTATAAACTATTCCAACAATATCCATCTGTGCTATTGTAATTATTAGCACAAACAGCAAAAAATGCGGATAATTATAGATTTGATTCGGTAGCGGTTAAAGAACCTAAATTTGAAATTGATGGTGTTAAAACACACCAGAAAATGATGTCCCAGAGATAGTATATTTTTGTGAGGTTCAGCTTCAAAAAGATGAACAACTTTATAAAAGAGTACTTGCCGAATCTCATTTATATTTTTACCGTAATCGGACTAGAATGTCAGTCCAGTAGAAGTAATGGATAAAAAGTACGGTTTTTGCAGAGGGTAAGATTAAAGAACATAGTATCAGGATTGTATAAAGATGCGTCCCTCACTCTGGAATGCTCCGATAGAATTATTACTGGCAGAAGAAATAAGGTAGCATAACGTATCCGTAAAACCAAGTTGTTCGTATTTTTGAGGCAGACACGCCACGAACTAAGTAGAACAACGTGAAAAAACAAAAGTATGTAACAAAATGTAAATTAGTCTGAAAATATCTTCACTTTTGCCTTTTACCTTGTCATAAAGACAATTTTTAACGCCCACTTACTTAGTTATAGGTAATATGCAAATTAAAAAATTAAATATACAAAAGCTTGTACAGGTTTAACAGGTATGGGGGATTGGCAACAGATTTTATATCTGTTAAGCTAACAAATATTATAAGGAATAATTAGTTAAAATAATATAATATCTAGATCCCCGATTTCTCAAATAAGTTGGGGATATATTCTTTTTATCAGGGAATTTTTATAAAAAAACATAACTTTAGATAGAAATAATGCAGAAAATACTAGTTGGTAGTCGGAGTTACAGCAAGTGGGGATCAGGCGATGTTAGTTTTGCTTATGTAATGTAGAATTGTGGCGTAAAAGCTCCTCAGCAGTTATGGCTCAAATATTAGATCCTCTACCACCGGAGCAATCGGGGAATATTCTCTGCTGCTACGTGAATGCCACGAGTAAAATACAGGTGGCTCGCATCTCCAATATTCCTAACTGGTACTTTGAAAGGGTCGTGTTTCCTGGACAAAGGCTAGTTTTTGAAGCCCCGAAAGAAGCTCATATGGAGATTCATACCGGAATGATGGCCAGTGCCATTTTATCGGATACAATTCCATGCGATCGCCTTGCACTCAGAGAACCCAGTAGTAATGAGGGTGATCAAGACTTAACACCAGGAAAAGAAGCTACAAACACCAATGTCATGGTGTCCGAAATTCATACAACAATTGAAGATACCACAAAACCTTTACAAAATATCACAGCCAGTATGAAAACCTACCAGTCACAGTATGAGTTTTTATTGAACCTGGGAGTGTGACCGCTGGGAAGGTTTGAAATGGCAAAATTTCAAAAATTGCTGGATTAGCATTAGTTGATAAAAAAATAATGTTTCTGAATTTACAGGTTGCTGAACTCAGCAGCCTTTTTTTATGGTGTTCAGAGAGTGATTGCTGAAGCGTATAGGTAAAATATTTCTGGCTTCTTGGGTATTATTTAAGGTTTGTAAGGTTAAAAAAGGATTTTTGCCAGAAAAAGTGGGAAGCTTGAAAGCGCACCAGTAACAACCTAAAAATTCCTTAATTTTCAATTAAAATAACCCAAGAACTCTTATGCATCTACCTTCTTTCTTATGGTTGTGGAAAATAGCCGCTTGGTCTATGGCGCTGTCAATCTTAGCGTATGCTTTTTTATTGATGACAGGTTTGTGTATATGGCAAGTCAGAAACACAGGACGTTCTCCCATCGGTGTTGTATTACCAAGGGTCAATAGTATAGTAAAAACCTTTCATTATACCATAGGCATAACTATGGTTAGTTTAGTGCTGCTGCTTCTAGTGATCGGTATTGTTGGCACTTTAGGGCATTTTGGTTCTTTAGGTCACTCTTCACATCTAGTCGCTGGCTTTATAGTAGTAGCCTTGGTTTTGGTGTCCGCTTTCAGTGCAACTCAAATTAGCCTTGGAAAAACTTGGGCTAGACCTTTACATATAAGTTTGAATACGGTTTTATTTATAGGTTTTGCTTGGGTATCTCTAACTGGTTGGAGTGTGGTGCAGAAGTACCTACCATGAAAAGGTGATAGGCAACAACTAACAGGAAAATGAAGTCATCCTATTTTGGATTGATTCCACTGTAAAATCCAAGGGCTTGTGCCATCAAGAAATTATTCGTCTTGGTTAAAATAAATAGCAGAAGAGTTTTTGACCTGAATTGTGATTTAGCCGTGACAGCCAACTCAACCGATGCCTCAGTTTCTATTTTTCATCTATCTCCCTTGATTAGAATTACCCTGTTGAGTCTATACCTAGCACTTACAGTCCCCTTAACTTTTTTAGCCTCATTTACATCCGCACCCACTCCACCAGCATTATTGTGGGTAGGAATTAGCATCGGATTTATGGGATTATATGCAGTGTTAACGGAAAGAGTAATGGTAGATGACCAGGGAATTCAAGTTACTTACCCCGTTTGGGTTCCGCGCTTTTTTCGTAAAGGTTGGTGTTTACCTTGGTCAGATGTCAAAAGCTTAAAACCCCGCACCACTGGACAAGGAGGTATGGTGTATTATTTCCTCAGCCAAGATGGAAAAGCTTATTTACTACCCATGCGTGTGGCTGGTTTTAATCGGTTGGTAAAGATTATTCAAGCAAAAACAGGCATTGATACTACAGATCTTTGTCCTTTAGCACAGCCTTGGATGTATATAATTTTATTTGGCTTTACCATCCTGTTGCTATTGGTAGATGCTTGGACTCTTAATACAGCAATTAGTCATTAGTCATTAGTCATTAGGAATAGGGAAAGGATTTTCTCCCCATCTCCCCTATATCCCCATCTCCCTCATCTTCCTCAGTCCCCAGTCCCCAGTCCCCAGTCCCCAGTCCCCAGTCCCCAGTCCCCAGTCCCTAAAAACTTGGATAATTTCACAAACCAAGCCATACTCAGGCTAGAGCAAGTTAATCTATCTACGAGGCTGAAAACTCAGGCTCAAAATAATCTGCCAGGATATCCGATTTTACAGGATATTTCTTTTGAGGTCTTTCCTGGTGATCGCATTATAATTGTCGGTCTTGCTGGTGCTGGCAAAACTTCCTTATTACGCCTCATTAACCGCTTAACTGAACCTACCAGCGGTAAAATTTATCTGGGAAATCAAGAGTATCACCAAATTTCTATTATTCAGCTACGTCAAGAGGTGACATTTGTACAACAAGAATCTAAGTTGTTGGGGATGACAGTTCGAGAAGCCTTGGCTTATCCTTTAGTTTTGCGTGGCTGGTCTAAGCATAAAATTCAGGAACGAGTGAGTTATTGGCAAGAACAACTACAAATTCCCGAACAATGGTTAGGACGCACTGAAGTACAGCTTTCAGCAGGACAGAGACAATTAGTAGCCATCGCACGTACCTTAGTCATCCAACCAAAAATTCTACTGCTAGACGAGCCAACTTTCGCCCTAGACCCTGGTAAAGCTTCCCGCTTGATCATCATCCTCAAGGAACTGACTCAAATTCATAAAACCACGATTTTGATGGTAAATCACCAACTTGACCTAGCCCAACAATTTTGTAATCGGTTATTACACCTCCAAAAAGGTCAAATATTAGCAAATCAACACAGTTCTGAGATCAACTGGGAAGACTTAAAAACCACCTTGATCCAAGCAGAATATCAAGCACCTGAGGAATGGATTTAAAGTGGTGATTGGTCATTGGTCATTGGTAAAAACCTTTTCCCACTCCCCAGTTCCCATTAAGAACTTTGAGTAGCAAGAGTAGAACGTGGATTACTGAATCTCTCTTTTGCTAACTTTGTTTGTGATTGTGGAACATTAGCGTTCAAAATTTCCATATTAAATCTATATCCCACATTGCGGATAGTTTGGATTAAACTGGGTTGGCGCGGATCAAGTTCCACTTTTTTCCGCAGTGACAAAACATGAGTATCAATAGTACGCGGATTATCAATAGCGTCAGGCCAAGCACGACGCAGTAATTCCGATCTACTCAAAGGTACTCCCCCAGCTTGCGCCAAAACATACAGCAAACTGAATTCTTGAGGTGTTAAATCAATAAACTCCCCTTGAAAACGGACACGGCGCTGTACTAAGTCAATTTGTAAAGCACCATAATCTAAGTAAGCTGGTGCAGTGGGTGTCCGCTTGCGACGAATTAACGCCTCTACCCTAGCCAGAAATTCTTGCATCCCAAAAGGTTTGCTTAAATAGTCATCTGACCCAGCTTTTAAAGCAGCGACCACATCCGCTTCATTGTTTCGAGCAGATAGCATGAGAATCAAAGGCTGTTCCTGACGATGTAACCAACGACAAAACTCAATACCGTCACCATCTGACAAATCCGCATCTAGAATAACTAAAGTTGGTTGATGGCTTAAAAATACTTCCCTTGCTTGATATATACTGGCGGCTTGATGTACTCGGTATTCTAGTTGTTGCAAGTGCCAACCCAGCAACGACCTCAGATGGGGATTCCCCTCAACGATTTCAATACAAACCGATCCCACAGTGGCAAGACCCCTTAGCGTCGATGACTTTCAAATTAACAATCTCAAGCTCAAGGTTTTGTAGTCTTTGTTACTTCAACTGCTATGATCTTTACAATTTCCCATATAAAACCTTGCAATAAATTTAATTTTGGCTTTGCTGATTTCTAAATTGGCGATTTTTTTGGAGTGAGGCCAGCAATTTTTTGTTTGCTGGTTTTACATCTTCCTAAAGAGGTATAATAAAACTTCACTAAGTCTATAGTCAAATATAGGCAATAGGCAAAAAGAGCTAATTGAAAACCGCAAAAACAGATTTTGGCAGGCAAAATAATAAAAATAGTTTACCAAATTATCAGATTTTGAGGTTTTTAGAATAGGATCTAATTAGGTTTTTAGCTGCTGAGGGGTCAGACCCAAGGTCAAAATCTTAACTTTGGGTTAATACTTAAGAAGGAATTTCTACTTCACTTTCAAGCGTGAATCATTTACAATTCTCATTCCAAAGAGATTAACACAGCAGTTATGCTCCAAGACACACAAACCATCCGTTATTACCAAAGACTTACTGACGCCTTCGTCGAGTTATGGAATCGCGGTTATCGTATGGATGATATGCGGATGTATTTGGATGGGTATCTAGCCGCACTGGGACAAAGTAACGCCATTGAGCCTTATCTGATTCATCGTTTAGAAGAGGAAGCAAGCCGCTACTTGTACGACGTATCAAACTTTGCCATCATACAAGCAGAACCAGAACGACAGCACGGCTACTACTAAAGACATTTCACTGGGCTTTTGGTTACTAACTTGTATTGCCGCAGATGATCATAGCACACTTTTCGTATTGGTCAACTGTATCCAAGGGTATGAAATTTTGGAAATACTGTTTTGAAAAAGAGCATCCCCTCAGTGTTATCCGACTGGGGGGATTTTTGGCTAAGTAGATATGCGTAAATGGCTACACCATGCAAGCAAGCTATCGTAACTCAAAGTGATATTGCAGCAAAATAAAACAACATATATAACTATTTGGTAATCTTATGTTGACTTTATCAATCAAGTAAGCAGGAACTTATCTCTATAGAGAAGTGATTAATTAATCCTGTCTTAACCATCATTTCCATTTGGAGATATAAGATTTGGGTAAACTTAATCTAAGTATTAGTAAAGTTGTAGTGCTGAATTTTATCAATTTATAGTAGATATGATTCAAATTCTTGATTCTACCTTAAGAGAAGGTGAACAAACTCCAGGTGTTTATTTTTCTCCCAAAACTAAGTTAGTAATTGCCCAGTTTTTAGATCGCATAGGAATTGATATTATTGAAGTTGGTAATCCCGCTGTAGACACCGAAATTGCATTAGCTATAAACCAAATTGCCAATGCGGGACTTAAAGCTAAAATTGGCGCTCATTCCCTTTGTAAAATAGATAGTGTACAGAAAGCTCTCGATTGTGACGTAGATTTTTTAGGGATATTTTTTAGTGTTTCCCCGCAAAGATTGTATCGTGACTATAACATCTGTTTAGAGCGAGCTATAGATAAAATTGTCGAAGTCATATCTTATGCTAGAACGCAAAAAAGTGATTTATTAATTCGCTATACACCAGAAGATACTGTGCGCTCACCTATAGAAAATGTAATTGCAGCAGCAAAGGCAGCAGTACAGGCAGGAGCGAATATTATTAGTATTGCTGATACTACTGGATATACAAATCCTTTTCATCCCCAGCGGAGTATTTATTTTTATGTAAAAACTGTGAAAGAAGAACTAGGAAAAGAAGGGTTATATCCACAAATAGAGGTGCATTGTCATAATGATAAAGGGTTGGCTTTAGCAAATGTGCTAGATGCCTATAGAGCAGGTGCGGATATTATTGATGTTGCTGTGATGGGATTAGGTGAAAGAGCAGGAATTGTTGATTTAGCTGAATTATTAATAAATTTAATAGATATGGATGAGGAAGGAAATTTTTGGCAACTTAACTATTTAAAAGATCTATACGATTTTGTCAGTGAACAGTCTCATATCTCGATTCCTCCGCATCAAGCTGTAACAGGTAAATATGCCTTTACCCACTATGCAGGTGTTCACGTTAAAGCTGTAGCAAAAGATGAGAGGCTCTATCAAAGTTTAAATCCACAAATTCTAGGGATAAAAAGTAGCGTAGCTTTAGGTATGCAGTCGGGATGCGCTGCTGTGGAACTAGCTATTAAACAGATTGGTAGGGAAGATTTGGCTAGAAACAAAGATTTAATAACTAAAATTCTCAAAGAGATTAAAGAAATTTCTAAAAGAGGAACACCAATCGACATTGAAAAAGAACTGCCAGAGATCATAGAACGTTGTACTATTAAACAACTTATGACTAAGATGATTTCAGGTTAATGAAAAAAATTTAATATTTCCGTTGAAAGACTGAAATCTAAGAGGATCTCTGAAAACTTTTTCGTAAGCATTCAGCTAATGCCTAACGGCACGCTACGCGAACAGCCATCAGCAGTCAGTTTTTTCCGACTAATGCCAAAAATACCTATTTCATAATTGGCCAATTTCTCAAACATTATGACTCCTGAGACTTGACTCCTGAGTTCTTACACTTTTTTCTGTAGAATTTAATACTTGTATATTCCCCTAAATCCTCTTAAACAGTGGGACTTTGATGAATTTATTACCCTCTTTATTAAGGGGTAAGGGTAGATGTAGATATAGATAAAACCTGATACTTCTCAGACATCCTCTAAAATAACAAAATTTAAGAATAGATCAGCATATTAGTTAACTAGCAGACATGATAGTAATAGCAAAAAGCGAAGAAGAGCAGTCTGAAAATACAGGAGAAGAAAAAAAAGCATCTGGCAAATGGTTGTCAATACTAGGTATAAGTATAGGTGTATTCATTTTTGCACTAGATGTTTATATAGTTAATTTAGCTCTGCCTATTATGGTGGAATCACTGCACACTAACTTTGCAACTATTCAATGGGTAGTTTTAAGTTATCTATTAGCGAGCGCAATTTTTGTTCTGAGTGCAGCAAAATTAGGAGATATGTGGAGCAAAAAGCAGCTTTACATTATGGGACTCATAGTTTTTACCCTCAGTTCCCTCTTGTGTGGACTTGCACCAAATGTCGGTTTTTTAATAGCCTTTCGCGCCCTTCAAGGACTGGGAGCAGCATTTATTTCAGGACTGGGAACTGCAATGATTGTAGAAGTATTTCCAGCAAAGGAGAGAGGACTGGGCTTAGGTATTAGAGCCGGAGTATTTGGACTAGGAATTATGTTAGGACCAACCGTAGGAGGACTACTAATTACTTTAGGAGACTGGCCTTTAATATTTTTAATTAATGTACCAATTGGCATTATTGCTTGTTTAATTGTTGCTTATCTTGTACCGCCTACAGCAATTGATTTCACCAAACCAAGTTTTGATGTCATTGGTACATTAATTCTTACCGTAACTTTGACTTGTTTTACACTTGGCATCACCTTATTACAAAGTGAAGGATTTGGTTATAATACAGCCCTGACTTTACTAATTGTATCTGCCATCAGCTTTGCTTGTTTTTTAGTAGCAGAAGCACGGTTAGCAGAACCAATGCTAGATTTGAGAATCTTTCGATCTCTAGAGTTTAGCCTTGGTTTATCGCTGAGGTTTTTAGGAAACTTCGTGATGGCAGGAGTTATATTGATGCTGCCTTTTTTCTTGAAACTGGTTAAACAGTATCCCACTGAACAAGCAGGTTTATTGTTAGCAGTACCACCAATTATTATTGTATTGACAGCACCGATTGCAGGGATACTTTCTGACCGATTTGGGTCACGTATTATTAGCTTAATTGGACTGGTATTAATGGCGATTGGGTGCTTAGTAGTCAGCACTTTTGATACTCAATTAACTGTAGTCAGTTATATTCTAGGAATCATTCCCTATGGCTTAGGGGTAGGAATGTTTCAATCTCCCAATAATAGCGCCATTATGGGGGCTGCACCAAAACATAGCTTAGGTATTGCTTCAGGTTTGTTGTCTTTATCGAGAATTTTGGGACAAACAGCAGGTGTTCCACTAGTAGGGGCTGTATTTTCTTCTGTGACTGTCACAAATGCTAATTTGACCATTAATATTGACGTTACTAATGCACCTATTGAATCCTTAGTTTTTGGTACACAAATTACCTTTCGTGTTGTTGCTGCTTTGTTGTTAATATCTACAATGCTTGCCGTTAGTTTATGGCAGCTAGAAAAAAATAGTTGGATATTATCATACTCCATTACCAATAAAAAAAGCCCTTGAAAATGGGATATGCCTAATTTTCAAGGACAATCAAAACAGAAAAAATCTAATATCT
Source organism: 'Nostoc azollae' 0708 (assembly GCF_000196515.1). Lineage (NCBI taxonomy): Bacteria > Bacillati > Cyanobacteriota > Cyanophyceae > Nostocales > Nostocaceae > Trichormus > Trichormus azollae. The sequence goes on along the minus strand of NC_014248.1, from coordinate 2,869,884 downwards.
TAGGAAGCTAGTGCTACTTCCACTGTTTGCTGCAATTCACCTTTTTGATACATTTCAATCAAAATATCAGAACCGCCAACAAATTCACCATTAATGTAAACTTGGGGAATTGTTGGCCACTCGGAATATTCTTTGATTCCTTGACGAATTTCAGAGTCAGAGAGAACATCGAATGTCTCAAAAGGAACTCCCAATGTATTGAGAATTTGGACAACATTGTTAGAGAAACCACATTGAGGCATCAACTTGTTTCCCTTCATGAAAACCATAATCTTGTTTTGTTGTACCAAGTTATCAATTTTCTCTTTGATTTCTGGGGTCATGATTTTTTAGTTCCTTATTGCTAAGATGGGGAAGTTAATAGTTAATGCAATTCTAGATTTTGATTTGTGAACTGGAGGTATTTTATTCTCAACCCAAAATCTAAAATTTAAAATCTAAAATTATTTTGTTGCTTGTCAAGCTTCGGGAGTGGAAGTTTTGAGAGCTAAGGCATGAATCGCTTCAGTAGACATAGCTTGTTGCAACGCAACATATACTAACTGGTGTTGTTTTACCAGTCCCTTCCCTGCAAACTGCGATGAAACTACTGTTACCTGATAGTGATCACCGCCTCCAGTCAAGTCTTGCACCTGAACTTGTGCGTCTGGCAGTTCCGCCTTGATCATTTCCTCAACTTGCTGCGGAGTAATCATCGCAATTCCTGAAAAAAACTTACTTCTCTATTATTAACGCAAGTTGCTAGTTAGGATAGAATGCTGGAGTCAGGAGCAAGAACTAATTTTCTCCCCCAGTCCCCAATCCCCAGTCCCCTATTTTCCCCCTTGTCGCGGATAGGCTGTATCTACAAAACCTAATTCAAGGAGTTGTTGATAGGCTTTTCTGCCTAATTCCCGTGTGGGGTTTTGACTCTTAATAATTTGAATCAATAACGGTATAGCTAGTTCTGGCTGATTTAAGGCTCGATGTACCAATGCTAACTGATAGGTAGCTTCGTCTCGCTTTTGGGCAGTGTCTAGGGCTTTTTTCCGTTGAGAATCGGATACTCTGATATCAATGCCGGAAAAACTGGCATTTAAATCTTGGTAAAAATTAGATAGCTGATTATAAACTTGGCGTGCTTCTTGGAGTTTTTTAGCAGCTAAGGTGTAGTTTTGACCAGAAACTGCTTGTTCTGCATCTTTCATCAAGCGCTCGCCCCCTTGCATGCTCAAAAAGCTGTTATTTTGGCTAGTAGGACGGAGAGTGTTCGGGTCGTTACCATCTATAGGTTGTCCTTGGTTATTACTTACCGGTAACTGTGTTACCTGAGCCTGTACAGGTGATAGCAGACCAAGGACTGCTAGGAGCGATAAGGAAGTAGCAGTAAGGTTCATGGGATGAGTTCGTGTAACAAGTCTATAAAAAATTTAAGCAAACTTCAAGTATCTTAACTCGGTTTGTCTCCGATACAGCACATCTGACTTGAAAAAGCAAAGGATCAATGTTTTATTTTGGTGTATTCCCTACACCCTACTTTCGGTCAGTTTCAGACCCAAGGGTTTTCAGCCTATCTTTTATAATAGACCTGTCAGGAAAATTAACTTGGTGTGAAAAAAATGGTAGAAGGGAATTTTGAGGGTGTACCAAAAGGAAAAATCCACTAAATTAACTATATTCAAGAATATCCACATTGTAGAAAACAAATACTGGGAATAACTAACCATCAGTTTCAAGACTTGTTGGCCCAAGCTGAAATGTAGCATAAAAAACTTCAAGGTGACATAGAAAGTAAAAACATAGGTATAAATCAGAAAGGAGGAGGGGGGAAAGGGAAACTAGAGATAAAAGAACAGGTATGTCTATGCTTGTTCTATTGGAGGACAATGCCAACATTTGAGGTTTTAGGTTTCCATTTCGGTATATGGAAAACGGAAGCAAAGGACACATTTCATTACTGGCTAGAGATATTACGAGATATTTTCCCTCCTAGTCTCCTTAAACAGCTCGAAAAACATGATAGCGATTATGCCATGGCGATAGAACTATTGACGAAGTTTCACTTAATAGTGGACAGCATGGAACAGCCATGAGGAAGGCCTTCAGATAATCAGGAGCAAAAAAAGTATTTTCCAGGTAAGAACAAGCAGCACAGATTTAAAAATCAGTTTGTCAACTTACCAGAAGGAAAAGATATTGTCGATGTAAAAGTAGGAGAAAAAGGCCCAACCAGTGATATTAGCTTATTTCGAGAGCAACAAGAAAAGTCCCATAACAACCAAATGTTTGAAGGAGATAAAGGATATCAAGGAGAAAAGAATATTAGCACACCTTATAATAAACCACGTATAAGAAACCACGTAAAGGAGAATTAACCTCAGAACAAAAGGCAGGAAACAAAGAGTTTTCCACCAAGGGTATTGTTGTTGAACAGGTCATTAGACTTGTAAATATATTCCGGGTACCTCAACAAAGATTTCCCCTGAATTCCCCAATTTACTCACAGGTAATTCTTACTATTTGTGGTTTAGTCACATTAGGAATTGGTTCATTAGTCTTGCCCATTTCATAAATGTTATGGATATGAGGTCAGTTATGAATTTGTCATCAACATCTTCATGGATAGGAACTATCCGTAACTATTCCCAACCTTGATTCTTTCCTTGGCTCTTTCCTAATCTTAACACTATGGAAAGCCAGACACAGACTCCTTTGTAAATTTTTGAACGTGTCTAATGAATTTCTCTAGTTTAGACTGTAAAGCGGTTGAATAAAGTTCCCAGTTTTCCTGCATATTTTCTTGATTAACATTATGAGCGATAGTCTTAATTCCTCGGATTTGCAAAAAATCATAAATGAGCCTGTAAACAGTGTGGGTGTGGTTTTACAACGTGGTGGGGAAGAGTTGATTTTAGAAAAAGTTTTATATCTTTTCACCATCCGTTTAGCTGCGGAGTTTCCCAGTGAACAATTATCTAATATAGCTTGGGGTGTTTGGCAATACACCATACCCAAAACACAACTGGAATTATTTACTATTAAACCTGAGCAATTATAAACGGCTATATCTCAGGCATGGGATGAGAAAAATTTGGCTTTTGCTAGTCATGTTTACAAGTTCAGAAATAATCCTGAAACTTATGTTTATCTGAGTGATCAAGTCACAATTCAATTTGCCACTTGGGTTGATACGGAAAAAATTAAGTCTATATCTACTACTTTCAAATTACTTCAAAATAAACCAATATTATGACTACCCAATAGTATTGGAGTATTCCTTAATAAACAAGCAACGGAAAATCCTGTTACAATTACAAATTAACTGCAATTAATTCCAGAAATTTTGGCTGCTGAACCAAATATTTTTATTCAAGAAGAACCACATTATAAACCTGCTAATTCGCTTTATCCTGAACAATGTTATCTCAACCACAATAGCGGTGATCTGTTGGGAATCTGTTCTCATATTTCTGTAGAACGAGCTTGGGATATTACTCGCGGCTTGCGTTCTGTGGTTGTGGCAGTTGTGGATGACTATTTTGATTTGAATCACCCAGATTTTCAAAGTATGGGTAAAGTTGTCGCTCCTAGAGATTTGAAAGAAAATGATTTTTTACCTTTACCTGGAGAAAAAGAAACTAGTCACGGTACTGCTTGTGCAGGGATAGCTGTGGCGGAATAAAATGCTACAGGAATTGTGGGAGTTGCCCCTGGTTGTGCATTGATGCCAATTCGTATAATGGGATATTTAGATGATGAATCTATTGAAGATATATTTAACTGGGCAATTGATAAAGGTGCTAGTGTAATTTCTTATAGTTGGGGTGCGTCTGCTGTTTATTTTCCTTTATCTTTGCGTCAAAAAGCTGCTATTACCCGTGCTGCTACTCAGGGAAGAAATGGGAAAAGATGTGTAATTTTGTTTGCGGCTGGTAATGCTAACTACCAGATTTATGGTGTTATAAATGAGCAAAATTGGCCGAAGAATATTTTCAAAGGTAAGACAGCTTGCTTAAGTGGTTTTGCTCTTCATCCATATGTAATTGCTGTTGCTGCTTCTACTAGTTTGAATAAAAAAGCTGCTTATAGTAATTGGGGTGCAAATATTTCTGTTTGCGCTCCTAGTAATAATGCTCCTCCGGGGATGTGGTTTCAGGAAACGGGGTTTGTTTACACACAACCCACAATTACTACTTCTATTTCTGGGTTGGGAATGTTGACTACAGATCAGTTGGGGGCTGCTGGTTATAATCCTGGTAATTTTACTAATAATTTTGGCAGTACTTCTAGTGCAACTCCAGTTGTTGATCGTGTAGCGGCGTTAATTTTGTCAGCTAATCCTAATTTGACGGCGTAAGAAGTGAATCGGATTTTACAGGAAACTAGTGATAAAATCGTTGATCCTGATCCTGACTTACAATTAGGTTTACGTGGGGGTAGTTATGATAGTAATCGTCATTGTATCTGGTTTGCTTATGGTAAAGTAAATGTTGCCAAGGCTGTACGTGCAGCACAGCAGTTGCGCATAGTGGCATTAAATACCAGTGAAGAAATACGGGTTGTGAATAAAAAAGAAATAATGATTCCTGATTTTGATAAATTAGGAATTAGGAGTGCGAGCGCTATTAATCAAAATGTCACTGTTGCAGATATTAAGGTGATAGTTAATATTGTTCACGATTTTTTAGGAGATTTAGAAATTTATTTGATTGCTCCTAATAATCAACATGTTTTATTACACAGTCGGACTCTGGGGAGACAGACTCAGTTACAAAGGACTTATACTGTGCGCTCGCATCCTGTTCTTAAACAATTACTGTCCTTAGCAGCTAAAGGAAGTTGGCAATTACAATTTATTGATTATTCACCTCAAGATGTGGGTAAACTGAATGGTTGGGAATTAGTCATAGGATATGGCGGATAAGCACAATTAAAAATTAAAAACTCAAAACCAAGGGTATAGATACCCAGCTTTTCAAAGAATTGGGTATCTGGATTGTTAATCTGTGCTTCATTTACTTGAAAATAGCTGTAATATGGCGGGATAAAAGTATCCAGTGAAATGAGGGGAAAATTTACAGACTTTCAAGCCTGTTTCCTCCTATATCAAGAATTTGGTATTTCTGCGAAAGCATGAGACTTTACTTCTAAACCTTGATGGCTTAATTGTTGCAACTGATTTGTTAAATCTGCTGTCAGACGTTTAGCTTCTTTTTTTAAACAACCGCTGATGTAATCTGTAACTTTTATAGGTTTACCAATGTGAATGTTTACATCAGTTCCCCAATTAGGATAAGGTTGGCTGTAATTGATGCCTACTGTTAAAATTTTGATTTCTAAACCTGGGTGAACAGATGCAGCACTTAAGGCTAAACGAGAAATTCCCGACTTTAAAGCGTGAACTTTTCCATCCCGATAAATACCGCCTTCTGGATAAATAACCAACATTTCTCCCTCTACCATTAACTCCACTGTATGACGTAAAGTTGCGATCGCCGGACGTTGAGTATCAACAGGAAAACCCCCCATTCGCCTGACAAACCAACCTTGTACCCCTTTACATTCACTACTTGTCACCATAAATCGCATATCTCGACCAGTCACACAACGACCCGTAGCGTAGGGTAGGAGCAAAGAATCCCAACGAGAACGGTGGGTAGGTGCAAGAATAATTGGACCACTGGTGGGTATATTCTCTTGTCCAGTGATGTGAATGTCACCAAAGAATAAAGGTAAAACTATGTTACGTCCTAAAAGATACGCCAAAGGAGTTAACCAAGGAGAAACGCGTGAGGTACTACAAGCCACCTTGGGATTGACTAATGTATTTGTGATTTGGGATTGAGGTTTGGTAGAAGCAGAGTAAAATTCCATCATGACGGTGGCTACTAGTTAGGGAGTAAAATGTGACGCAAACTTAATTATGTCCACCGTAAATTTTCTTGAGTAACTTGTGTTTTGCTATCTGGACAGTTTCACCTCTGTCCGTTATTTTTACTGTTGGCGTTTAGTAGTAAACCAAGTCTGTAATTGATGACGACAAGCTGATTCTAGAATACCTCCTACCACTTGCAAGGGGTGATTAGAGGCAGGGCTATTAGGTATGTTGATAACAGTACGAATTGCGCCAGTTTTGGTATCGTCTACTCCATAGACAAGCGTCGCTAAACGTGCATGGACTATTGCACCAGCACACATTGGACAAGGTTCTAGAGTTACGTAAAGGGTATATTTATCCAAACGCCAATTTTGTAGAGATTGACTAGCAGCCCGAATCGCCATAATTTCTGCGTGTCCTGTTGGGTCTTGGTCGCGTTCTTTGCGATTTTCCCCTGTGGCGATTAAATTATCCGCAGCATCAACAATCACGGCACCTACAGGAACTTCTCCAGCATCACCCGCCACCTGTGCTAATTCAAGCGCGTGATTCATCCATTTTTGATGTTTTAGGTATTCTTGGTGATTGGTGATTAGTGATTGGTGATTGGTCATTCGACTTTCCCCTGCACCCCTATTCTTGAATTAAAAGCGGATCTAGTTGACCTTTTATATCCAGGGCGTACAGGTCATCACAACCGCCGATATGCTGATTATTTATAAAGATTTGGGGGACGCTGCGGGGACCGTTGGTGCGTTCTGCCATGTTTGCTCTTGCTGTTTGATTGCCGTCAATTTTGTATTCGGTGAATTTTACACCCTTCCATTTCAGCAGCACTTTGGCTCGGATGCAATAAGAACAGGTTTGGCAGGTGTAAATTTCTACGTTAGCTTTGTTACGCTCTGGGTGACGACCTAAAAGTGAGTTAAGCAGGTTTACCATACTCTGACTCTTAGAGATTTTTCTTATTTATTTTTAGCTTAGAACATTCACCGCATTAATACAAATGCACTGTCATTTTCTTTGATCTGGGCCACATTCGATATAAATAGCAGTAAAACTTAACTTTTTTCTATATGTAACCGCACTTTGGTAGACTTGAAAACTGAAATGGCCAGATACAACGACGCTAAGATAAGCAATTGAGAGGGTAGTCCTGTGGAAAATACACTTGGGTTAGAGATTATTGAGGTAGTAGAGCAAGCAGCGATCGCCTCCTCAAAGTGGATGGGTAAAGGTGAAAAGAACACTGCTGACGAAGTAGCAGTGGAAGCTATGCGGGAACGGATGAACAAAATCCACATGCGTGGTCGTATCGTCATCGGCGAAGGCGAACGCGACGAAGCTCCCATGCTTTACATTGGTGAAGAAGTCGGTATCTGTACCCAACCAGATGCTCAAAATTTCTGTAACCCTAATGAATTAGTAGAAATTGACATTGCTGTTGACCCTTGCGAAGGTACTAACCTTGTGGCCTATGGTCAAAATGGCTCAATGGCAGTTTTGGCAATTTCCGAAAAAGGTGGTTTATTTGCTGCTCCTGACTTCTACATGAAGAAGCTCGCAGCACCAGCAGCTGCTAGAGGTCATGTAGATATCAACAAGTCTGCAACAGAAAACCTCAAAATTCTTTCTGAGTGCCTAAACCGTGCTGTTGAAGAATTGGTAGTGGTAGTGATGGATCGTCCCCGTCACAAAGAACTAATTCAAGAAATTCGCACCGCTGGTGCAAGAGTAAGACTGATTAGCGATGGTGACGTTTCTGCAGCTATCTCTTGTGCTTTTGCTGGTACTAATATCCATGCGTTAATGGGTATCGGTGCTGCCCCAGAAGGTGTAATTTCAGCTGCGGCTTTACGTTGCTTGGGTGGGCACTTCCAAGGACAATTGATCTACGATCCAGAAGTCGTACAAACAGGTTTAATTGGCGAAAGCAGAGAAGGTAATCTTGCCCGTTTGCAAGAAATGGGTATTACTGACGGAGACCGAGTTTACAACTCTGATGAATTAGCTTCTGGTGAAACAGTGCTATTCGCTGCTTGCGGTATCACTCCCGGAACTCTAATGGATGGTGTGCGTTTCTTCCACGGTGGTGCTAGAACCCAAAGCTTGGTTATTTCCAACCAATCTAAAACTGCTCGCTTTGTAGATACAGTTCACTTGTTTGAAGAACCCAAGGTTATTCAACTCCGGTAGTAACTGGTGATTGGTGACTGGTGATTGGTGATAGGGGAAGAAAAACTATTACCAATTACCAATTACCCATTACCAATGATCCATTACCAATGACCCATTACCAATTACCAATTTAAGAAATGAATATTGCAGTGGTGGGGTTAAGCCATAAAACAGCCCCTGTAGAAGTTAGAGAAAAACTCAGTATTCCTGAACCCCAAACCGAAGGTGTGATCGCTCATCTCCTCAGCTATCCTCATATTGATGAAGTCGCTATCCTCAGCACCTGTAACCGTTTGGAAATCTACATTGTCAGTAATCAAATTACCCAAGGTCTTCAGGAAGTTACTCAGTTTCTGGCAGAACATAGTAAATTACCTGTCATATCTCTGCGAAAACACCTGTTTATGTTGATGCATACCGATTCGGTAATGCATATTATGCGGGTGTCTGCTGGGTTAGATAGTCTTGTCTTAGGTGAAGGTCAAATTCTGGCTCAGGTGAAAAATACTCACAAACTGGGACAGCAATTTAACGGTATAAAAACAATTTTGAATCGCTTATTTAAACAGGCGCTGACATCAGGTAAACGGGTTCGCACTGAAACTAGTATCGGTACTGGTGCAGTCTCCATTAGTTCAGCCGCTGTAGAATTAGCCCAGATAAAAGTAGAAAATTTAGCTCCTTACCGTGTAGCTATTCTGGGGGCAGGGAAAATGTCCCGGCTACTTGTACAACACCTCATTTCTAAAGGTGCAACTCAAATTAGTATTGTTAATCGTTCCCGTGAACGTGCGGAAGAATTAGCAAAGCAGTTCCCAGAACAACCTATTCAAATTCATTTGCTGCCGGAAATGATGTCAGTGGTTGCCCATTATGATTTAGTGTTTACAAGCACTTCTGCAACTGAACCAATTCTTGACCGCGCTAAATTAGAAATGATTTTAGACCCTAAGCATTCACTAATGTTATTTGACATTTCTGTACCTCGTAACGTGGATGCAGATGTGAATGATTTGGCAAATGTGCAAGTATTTAATGTGGATGATTTGAAGGCAGTTGTGGCACAAAATTATGAAAGCCGCCGTAAAATGGCACAGGAAGCTGAAAAAATTCTAGATGAAGAAGTAGAAGCTTTTGATGTGTGGTGGCGTAGTTTAGAAACTGTATCTACTATTAGTTCTTTGCGGAATAAAATCGAAAGCATCCGGGAACAGGAACTAGAAAAAGCTTTATCTCGCTTGGGTTCAGAATTTGGTGAAAAACACCAAGAAGTGATTGAGGCTTTAACAAGAGGAATAGTTAATAAAATCTTACATGACCCAATGGTACAATTACGGGCACAACAGGATGTTGAGGCTAGACGTAACTGTATGCAGACTCTGCAAATGTTATTTAACTTAGATACAGGTGAGCAGTTTAGCTGAAATTGTCAGAGATTAGAAATCAGGAGTCAGGAGTCAGGAGTTCTTGAATTTTAACTTTTGACTCCATTGAGAGTTTTTTTAACTACTTATTGACCTAAATAAGCCTCTAAAACTTTGGTATTACGTTGAATTTCTGTAGGAGTACCAACGGCTAAATTTTGCCCTTCAGCCAGAACCCAAACCCGATCGCACAGGGACATAATCACATGCATATTGTGTTCAATAATTAAAAAAGTTAGTCCGGCTTCACAATTCCACTTGAGAATGCGATCGCAAATATCATCAATCAATCTCGGATTCACCCCCGCAGCAGGTTCATCTAATAAAATTAACTTAGGATTAGTCATCAAAGCCCTTCCCATTTCTAATAGTTTGCGCTGTCCACCAGATAAACCACCAGCATAGTCATTTGCTTTTTTTTCCAACCCTACAAATTCTAACAAAAACATTGCCCTTTCTTTAAGTTGTTTCTCTTCTTTTGCAACAACATGAGGTTGAAACTGAACTTGCCAAAAGTTTTCACCAGTTTGTTTTTGTGCTGCTAATAACACATTTTCTAACACCGATAACCGCGAAAGAGTCCGCGCTACTTGAAAGGTGCGGATTAAACCTTGTTGGGCAACTTGGTATGGTTGTAGATTATGAATAGGTTCACCATCAAAAGTCACCCTTCCCTTATCTGGGTGAATGAAATTAGAAAGTAAATTAAATAAAGTAGTTTTACCAGCACCATTAGGACCTATTAAACCTGTAATGCTACCTTTAGCAACTTCTATATTGGCATCTTTAACAGCTTGAATACCACCAAAACTTTTACAAAGTCCAGTAGCAGCTAATAGGGGAAGTTGGGGAGATTCGATATTATTTACCATAGAAACTTATGCTCAACTTATTCTGGAATTTTTAGTGTGATTTCAATTATGGCAATTTACTAATTTAGCCAAAATACCTAAAATCTTCTTGATATCTTTAATATAAAGTTAACTGAAGTCAATGTAAACTACTGAATCTTGCAGTTTTAAAAATTTCCACATATTTCCTGTAGTTACGACTCCATATATCGAATGTATATAATTGCCTTCCTTTTGATTAACGGGACGTAAACAAAAATCAAGGCCAAATGTAGCCCAAACTGGCGTGATAAGAAGGAAATACGTCCGGATTCCAGTTGAACCAATCAATAAATAGAAAAGATATGGCTGTTCTCAACGCTTCTAAAGCTCCAGTAAAAGTATTCAAAGGTTTCTTAGCCCACCTTGGTCTTAATCCTCCAGTCCACTGATGGCCAAGAATAAAAGTGTAGGCACAGAAAACCAAAATAAAATGGCGCAGTAAACTGCTGTTATCTCCAACTTGAGATTCGTTGAGTCCTAACCATCCCTTGGCTTCCCTGTAAACAACTTCTACCCAATTTCTTTGAGAATATGTATCAACTATCCATTGGGGTGTGACAATTGATGAAGAAACATTGGTAATAAGGTAGTCAATATCAGTGGCTTGGGAGAAAGTAGAACCGTTGATGACGATAGCAATATTGCCCTTTCCAGTTAAGGGTGATATTTCTACTTCTTGAGTTACTACCCATAATGTTTTGGGTTTATCTAACTCCAGTTGAATTTCTGTAAAAGCCTCTTGGGGTAAACTTTGTGCTAATTCATCTAATCTAATTATTTGTGGACTATCCTCTTGGTCACTGGCAAGGACCTTGGGATTTTTAGCTAATCCTTCTAAATACTTTCAATTCCGATTTTCTATCTTTAATAAGAAAGATGTATTGTTGCCATATCCAGGATCTATAATTACTATTCCTAGTTGATAATCACGGCTTAAGGTCAGATCTATTAATTTAATTCCTAACTCAGGTTTATTCTCAAATCGAGGGTCTTGTTTCCCTTTGGGTAAAGAATCACCGTGGTGATATAACTCTATATCTAATGGTAAGCTTTTACTGCCATCATTCATATAGATGTGTTGTTACTACTACTATTCCATTATCCCTTGTCCCAATTTCTCCAATACATTTTCTTCCTACTCCATCCCTAAAATTCCTGCTTTTTCTATGGCCATAATCATCAATTATTAAGCTAAATCCTCTGGTGATTCTCCTCTGACTACACTTGTTCATAATCTCTAACCGACGGTCATTGACTTGGGAACTGGACCAAGGTGCTTCAGTTGAAACGTGGTGTAATCGAACGTGGTATTATCGGTGGTACGTCACCCATCGGCCATTCTCTGCCATTTCAAATAGGTTTTTTCTCTGACTTTCACCCAATCATCCCCCTAAATCATGTCTAAACTCTCTTTTTTGCGCTTGATGAGTAAATACATCATCAAATGACACCATCTTTCAAACCATGGTGCCATTGCTGCGCCAGTGGTTTCTTTCATCAGCTTCTTTTAACGTGAAAGCTACACCAAAATTCCATTATACTTCTTTTTACTCTTAACTTTTGTTTCAGTCCCGTTAAATAATCGTGCGGCTATCGTCTCTGCTCCACATTGACCTAATCCGAGCTTAATATTTTCATCTTTTGGTTTAACTATGGTGACAACAGGAGAAGTAATAAATAATTGTTCTGGTGATTTACTAATTATAAAATCACAAACTCCATTTTAACCCTGTTCTGGTTCAACATTAAAGTCAACACCGGAGAATAAACTAATTTCTTCGGTAAAAATATTTTTGATTTCAATTAGAACTGGAGCAATGCTCATTTCTTAACGAGCTTTTTCCCTATTGATTCCTAATGCCAAAGGAACGTTAGTTTTTAGGACAGCATTTAAAATTGGACTACATTCTCTTTATGGTGTGTCTGCAAACAAATCTATTTTTCCATTAATTTTTAAATTAAATTTCTTCACTACCTCCTGTAGTTTAAAATCGCTATAAGCCATTAAATTCACCTCCTGAAAACGGCTGATAATCCCAATGCCCAATTACCAATTACTTCCCAAGAGTAAGTTCTTCCTTTTTACCTAGAAAACCTTGAGGTCGCCAAATCATCAGTACCATGAGAATTAGACCGATAAACATAATCCGAAAAGCACCGATACGTTCCACATCTAAAGGAACTATTTTCGGTAAAAGTTCCCGTGTTAAGGCATCATAAGCAAAGTAAATTACTGCACCCAAAATTGTGCCAATGTTATTTCCAGAACCGCCCAAAATTACCATAATCCAAGCATCAAAGGTAAGTTGGGGTTGAAAATTATCGGGGTAAATGGCGCTGAGTTGCCACGCGAAGAAAGCACCAGCTATACCTGCGATCGCACCGCCTAACATTAAAGATTGTAGTTTATACCAAAAGACATTTTTACCTAATGCTTTGGGAATTTCTTCATCTTCGCGGATAGCTTTGAGGATTCTACCCCAAGGAGATTTTACTAAAAGTTCTAACCGCCAAAAAACAAATGCTAATACTAACAAAGCCAACAACATCAAACCAGCTTTAGGATTGTAGTTATATAGTCCCATCACACCAGCAACATAAATTGTTAATAACAACACACCTAAAATTATTCCCACTATTAAACCTGAAAAGAATTCTTGGTTGTTGCAATTGCTTGGGGATTTTCGAGCCGTTTTCACCCAGCGCCACAAGCAAAAGACGGTGATGATTGTTAGCAGAGTAAGTACGCCAATCATCAGCAATCGCAAAAATAAACTTGGCGTTGTATTCAAGGGTATAACATAACTTTGTACACCGAACGCCCCAGATACCCAAGTATTAGCAATTGGTAACTCCTGATTATTTATTACCAACCGTACCAGTTCTCCTGTGCCTATAGTGACAATACCCAGATAATCTTCCCGCAAGCGTAAAGTTGCAAAACCAATTACTAAACCCAACAAAGCGGCCACAATTGCCCCTGCTATAGTTGAAAATAATAGAGGCACGCCCTTTAAACTTAATAAAACTGTTGTATACGCTCCCAAGGTCATAAAAGCAATATGACCAAAGTTAATTAACCCTGTAAAACCCCACTGCAAATTAAGTCCCAGTCCAAACAGGGTAAAGGTAGCGGTAGAAATAGCGAGAAAAATAAGATATTCAATCATAATTAGTCAGTGGCCATTGAGCATACATGGGGCATGGGGCATGGGGCATGGGGCATGGGGCATGGGGCATGGGGCATGGGGCATGGGGCATAGCGCATTAGATTTTCCCCTATACACCCCTACACCCTACTCCCAATTTCCGAATGCAACAGGCTGAATGTAGTGTACCTTGGGTATTGTCAAGTGTTAACTTGAACTAGGGCTATTGTTACTAGGGCGTGGATAGTTATCAACTATTATGAATTTACTACGGATTAGAATCCATCACCTGATCGAGCAAATAGCCGATGAGGATCTGCAAAGTTTTTGGGAGATTGTCCAAGCCTTGCATTTTGACTCTTATATGGAACAAGTTAAGCGATCACAGCATCCGTGGGACATACTAACCCATAATGAGGCAGTACGATTGTTAATGTTCCTATGAATTTCAAAAATCAACGTTAACAAACAAGAATTGGGTGAGCTAGAGTGAATCTCGAAGTGCTTTATGCAAGGTCTTTTTTAGTAGACCTGAAAAGTTTAGAACCCGCTGCTTATGAACGGGTATATAATTTTGTATTTGTTGAATGTGCTGCTGACAGGTGGCATTGACATAGCCTTCCCGAATTGCGACAGCTGGATAAGGAAGGTATTTTTTATCGCTTTACCATAGATAACTATCTGATAGGCATAGAAATTACGGGAGAAATATAGAAATCATATTTGATTTTTGAAAAAGACTAAGAGATAATACCGAGAAAGTGTCTTGTCTAATAGCTAACAATCAGCAACCAGGAGCTACAATCTAAAATTGCAGAACTACAAGGATTTATAGATGAGCGTCCAGATGCAAGGGAAGTAAGAAAAGCATTGGCAGTGAAGCTGGTTTATCAAAGCTACAAGTATGAGGAAATTCAAACAATTTTAGATGTTTCAGTTGGTTCAATAACAACATGGAAACAAGCCTATGAGAAAGATGGAATTTTAGGACTGCGCCTGAAACACAAAGGGAGAAAAAGCCACTTGAATACTTAAAAAAGAGAAGAAGTACTGGCTTGGTTACAAACGAAGGAATGTTGGGAGCTTGGCGAACTTGAGTATAAATTGGCCTTTGAATATGATGTACTCTATGAATCAAAACGTAGTTATTACGACTTGTTTGATGCGGCAGGAATTAGTTCGAAGAAAACATCTTCAGCAAATTCAAAAGCTAATGAAGAAGCAGTTGCCGCAAAAGAAAAGAGATTTCATCATTGTTGGCGAGCCGCCGAGAAGATATAGAAGCTGCGCTATTGAGAGTTTTGCTATTAGATGAGTGTCATTTACTTTGGGGAGATAGCATTGGATATGTTTGGGGTAGAACTGACCAAGAAATAAGCATTCCAATTAGTATTAGTAACGAACGAGATAAACAAACTTATTATGGAGCAGTTGACTATTTAGGTAAAAATTTATTGTTGAAAACCTATGATACAGCTAACTCAAAAAATACTATTGATTATCTCAGCTATTTACTAGAAGAGTCACCTAACCAACAATTACTTATTTTTTGGGATGGAGCTAGTTATCATCGTTCAAAAGAAATTCAAAATTTTTTAGCATCTATTAACCAAGGTTTACCTTTAGAGCAATGGAAAATTTATTGCGTCCGCTTTGCTCCTAACTGTCCCTCTCAAAACCCCATAGAAGATGTTTGGTTGCAAGGGAAAACTTGGCTGCGACGTTTTTGTGCTTTAATCGCAACATTTTCTCATCTTAAGTGGATGTTTGAGTGGTTCATTCAAAACACTACCTTTGATTTTCCGTCTCTCCAGATGTACGGAGCATTTTCATAAATCAAATACTAGTCCTATAGTCAAATTTTTGCGCGTCATTCCTAAGCCTGATGTTTAAAAAAATACTGTTTCAGCTATTTCTTCTTATAATTCACCCGTAGAGGTCAGCTTTAACCAAACTAGCATGATCGAAGTTGGCAACAGTTAGATCGAAGTCTTCAAAAGTGGATTGGAATAAACTGGCTTGATTCCAGATATAGTAATCCTAAATGAATCATAAGTAAATACTATTAGTGGTTTGTAACTTATATAACTAGAATTTAAAGCTATGAATTACCCTTAATATATCACTTCAACCACAAAACACAAATTTATTTGGTATTTATGTTATCTTTAATTAATTAATTAATTAATTAATTAAGTATTTTCTGAGCAAATTTTCTCACCAATGATTCCGGATTCCTATAGTTTTGCTAAAATTGCAAAGTTTTTTGAAATAAATGTTTGCGTTATCTATCATATTGCATAACGCTGTGTGTCCCTCGCTCGTTTTGAGAGTTTTTTCTGCTACCCCTCTTTATTGAGCCCATAGGGTAAGTTGATATCATCAATCTTGCTCCCCTGCCTCTTGATTACAAACTGTATAAGACAAAGCAGGGATCGCCAAAACCATACATTAAACTGGAGTTTGACCAAATAAACATATGTGAGAATTCCCTCATGATGGATGCTAAGGCTCTTTGGCAACGATACCAAGATTGGTTATATTACCACGAGGGACTAGGACTGTATCTAGATATCAGCCGGATGCGGTTTGATGATAGCTTTGTGGAGTCGTTGCAGTCGAAGTTTGACAAGGCGTTTGCGGATATGGCAGCTTTGGAGAAGGGAGCGATCGCAAACCCCGACGAAAACCGCATGGTAGGTCACTACTGGCTAAGAAATCCCGATTTAGCCCCCTCCCCAGAACTGACCCAAGAAATTGTGCAAACCTTAGAACAAATAGAAGCTTTTGCTGACCAGGTACATACTGGTGCAGTTCATCCCCCCAAAGAAAGCCGCTTTACTGATATCATATCCATCGGTATTGGTGGTTCTGCTTTGGGTCCCCAGTTTGTCGCTGAAGCCCTTTCCCCAGACTCCCCACCCCTTAACATTCATTTTATCGACAATACCGACCCCAGAGGTATCGACAGAGTTCTCTCCCAAATCAATAACCTAGCCAGCACTTTAGTATTAGTCATTTCCAAATCTGGCGGTACCCCCGAACCCCGCAATGGCATGATTGAGGTGAAAAAAGCCTACGCTGCCAAAAATCTAGACTTTTCTAAATATGCAGTGGCTGTTACCGGACCAGATAGCAACCTGGATAAAGTCGCAAAATCTGAAGGTTGGTTAGCCCGGTTTTCAATGTATGACTGGGTGGGTGGACGTACCTCAGAAATGTCTGCTGTAGGGCTAGTACCTGCGGCTTTACAGGGTATTGATATCCGCGCCATGTTAGAAGGTGCCAAAGAAATGGATGACGCTACTCGCGTCGCTGATTTGAAAAATAACCCCGCCGCACTTTTGGCTTTGGCTTGGTACTATTCCGGTAAAGGTAAAGGCGGAAAAGACATGGTTGTCTTACCTTACAAAGACAGCTTGTTATTATTCAGCCGTTACCTGCAACAATTGGTCATGGAATCCTTGGGTAAAGAAAAAGACCTAGATGGTAAAATCGTGTATCAAGGTATTGCCGTTTATGGTAACAAAGGTTCTACCGACCAACACGCCTATGTACAACAATTGCGCGAAGGTGTGCCTAACTTCTTTGCTACTTTGATTGAAGTATTAGAAGACCGTCAAAGAAAATCTCCAGAAATTGATCCTGGTGTAACATCTGGTGATTATCTCTGTGGTTTCTTGTTAGGAACTCGTCAAGCATTGTATGAGAATAATCGTGATTCAATTACAGTCACCATTCATCAAGTTAATCCCCGCACTGTTGGCGCGTTAATTGCATTGTATGAACGGGCTGTAGGTTTATATGCCAGTTTGGTAAATATCAATGCTTATCACCAACCAGGTGTAGAAGCTGGTAAAAAAGCTGCGGCTGTAATTCTCGATTTACAACAAAAAGTAATGACAGTATTGCAAACAGAAAGGAAAGCACTTTCTATTTCTGAAATTGCTGATAAAGCTGGTGCTTCAGAACAAATAGAAGCAATTTACAAAATTCTCCGTCATCTCCATACTAATAATCGCGGTGTGGTGTTAACAGGTGATTTAGCTAAACCTGGCAGTTTAACTGTTTCTCTCAGTTAAATCACATTATTCTTGTTAATTAGATCCTCGATTTCTTGAAGAAATCGAGGATTTTGTTTTTGCATAATCTTTCCCGAACTCCTCTCCGATGAGGAAAGGGGTAGTTAAATTCTCCACCAGGTCAAGAAAGAAATCAATAAATTTAAGCCTCTCCCCCACAGGGAGAGGATTGGAGAGGGGTTATTCAATGTTTATTTTGTATCAATAAAAATAGACAATAGACAGAAAATAATACAGGGTTATTTTGACAGTCAAATAATGATTTTCTAGAATTAGGATAATTAATTGGTAACATGAAGTTTAAAAACATGACTAAATTAACACCAAAATCACCAAGGAGAAGAGGAAGAATTTTTCCTGCTCTGACTTTATCACCGGAAGAATTAGCTAGGCTTAAAGCTGAAGATGAGGCAGAATATCAACGTTATCGAGCAATTTTTGAAAGATTACGTCCTGATTTGATCACATATGATTATGGTTGGTATATTGCGATTGAGCTAAATAGTGGTGATTATGTGATTGATCAAGATAAAGAACCCGCACACAAGAAAGCGCGTGAAAAGTTTCCAAATGCAGATCACTGTGTTTTTTGTTTGAATGAATTTGGAGCAGTTGGCAGAATATGATACAGGGTTATTTTGGTGAGAGGAGGCAGTTATTTTTTGAAATTGAATTACTGCTGATAGTTTGAACTTACCTATAGATGCCCTTTTTGATCCGGGTTTCACAGGTTTTATAGCGTTTAATACACAAGATTTAGATAGTCTCCAATGGGATTATATAGACAAAGAAACTCTGTGAACTACTCAGGGTGAAATTACCTTTAAAAGATATTTCGCTAAGGTGATATTGGATACTCAGAAGTATGAAATTCCTGTGTATGCTGGGGATGAGTTGACGGAGATTTTATTGGGTTCAGAGTGGTTGGAGTTTTTCCCTTTGGTGGTGAATTTTCAAGCTGGTGTTTTGAGTTTGGGATGAGTTTTAATAACGAACCGCAGAGACCGGGAGAGCGCATAGGAAATATAAACTATATACTTATACTCCCAGCATCCTACCTATATTAGACCTCTTGCAAAATTAATTTTTTGTTATAATAGGGGCTTATCTTTGTTTTAGCCAAAAGTTAGAGTTACACGGTTATGTTTGAATTAGTGATCGCAAAGAACACCAAAAATACATAAAATCTAAAATTCCCTATCATACCACATAAACAATTTTGCAACAGGTCTACTGTCTTAAATTAGCTACACTATGATACATATGCAAGTAAGGTATAGAGTTGATATGGAGGCTTGAGCTTAAATGGTAGATTTTAAGAAACTGCTAGAATCCTAAAATCAGCAAGTTGTTATAGAACCAACCGAAATTTTCCGACCCTTACCAAAGCCACCAGGTATAAATGACCTTTACACCAGCCAAGACCAGGTATTAAAAGAATGGTTTAATCGGAAAAAAGAGCGCGATCTTGTAATAAAGTTACATACAGGGGGTGGAAAAACCCTTGGCTAAGATCAGTGATGATAGTGCTATCATTCGTACATTTGATTCTGATTATAATTCAGTGGCCAAGCCTATTACATCCAACTCATGAGCTGGTGTGAGTGAACGAATGATTCTCGCTCCAGAATTGATGTTTCCTATGGATAATATACAGCATATTCTCTAGAATATAGCTAAATGGATGGCTGATGAACAAAAAGAAGGAACTGTAATTCTGACACCATCTAAGGAAACTGATAATTTATGGCAAAATGTGGCAACATTTGCTGATAACACTGATTATGTTAAGGAACTTCAGGATGGTAAATCACGAGGTCTATTTGTATTTTCTAATCGTTACGATGGAATAGACCTTCCTGATTCTAGCTGTAGACTATTGATTATCTCAGGATTGCCTTTTGGTAGCAGTGAATATGAGCAACATAGAGCAAATACATTTGCAGGTGGTTCTGAATTTAGTAGTGCTTTAGCTCAACCTATTGAGCAATGTATGGGACGAGGTGCGTGAGGAGCAGGTGACTATTGTGTAGTAATTGTGACGGGCAATGATATGGCCGCATGGCTAGGGCGTTATGAACAATTCTTGACTAAAAGTACACGCGCTCAGTTTCAAATGGGACAAGAAATTAGTAAAAGTATATCTGATAACAAAGAGTTGCATGAAACTATAATGAAGTGCTTAATAATGAATTGCTTAACTCGTGATACAGATTGCATTGAGTATCATGCAAAATCTTCAGCCATTCTTACAGAATCTATTGAACAAGAACAAAGCTCATTGACTCAAGCTAAAACCGAAAGAAAAGGATTCCAGTTAATGCGTACTGGTTATTTTGATAAAGCAATATCTAAGTTAGAAGATTACTGGGAGAACACAGAAAAAGTTGACCTAACAAGTAGAGGCTGGTTAAAATAATTAGCTGCTCGTGCTGCACATTCTTGGGAAAGAACTGATTTATCTCAAAAATATCAAAAGCAAGGGTATCCAGATAATCCTAGTTTATTACGTCCTAAAATTATTCCCTCATACGTCCAACTGACACAACTAGGTAAGCAAGCTGAAGAAATTGTTAGTCAAATTATTACTTACAAAAGCCTCAGACGTGGTTATACTCGATGGTTTAATCAAGAGGTTTCGCATTTAGTTCCACAAGCATCTGCTAATCAATTTAAGCAAGCACTAGAAAGACTTGGCACTATGTTGGTTTTTGTGTCACAAAGACCAGAGAATATTTATGGTATTGGACCTGATCTTCTTTGGTTACTCAACGAAAATTTAGGATTAGTTATCGAAGCCAAAAGTCGTAAACACCCGAAAAATCCTTTAAATAAGGATAATTATGGTCAATTATTAACATCTGTAGAATGGTTTAAGAAAGAGTATCCAAATTACAAATATATAGCTGTCTCGGGTCATCAGAACATTAATATAACCAAAGCCATAGTCACTAATGATGGTTCTAAAGCATTAACACAAGATCAGTTAAATCAGCTTATTACTGATACTAGACTTTTACTAAAAAAACTATGCGAATCAAATGTTTCTGACGATGCACTTGTTATTAGATGTGAGAACCTACTGTCTACTTCTTCGTTAAAACCCGAGTTATTGATAGAGGAATATCTTGTAAAATTTGCATCTGATACCAACAGAAATTGATGTAATTTAATTACAGCGTATAATTTCAAAATCCTTAATTTATCGATGGAAACCAATCAAAATCAGGTAGCTTTATCGCGTATCTTTTGACATTGCCCGGGTTTGTACTGAGAGGTGCAAGATATGAGTAAACATAAAGCTGATAATGCAAATCAAACTAGGAGCAAGGTTTAAACTTTTTAAACCTTGCTCCTTTTTATTGAATCATGTTATTTATAAATGAATTTATCGACCAATTATGTTGTGTTTTAAATCAAAAGCTAACATTACAACAATAATTTTAATTTCTATGTCACTACAGCCAAAATATTGTTTATTTTCTCGATCTTGCTTATCAAGCTCTCAATTGATATACATAAATAGCAATAGAGAATTTACGGCAATTATAAATTCCCCAGTTAAAAAACACCGAATATAAAAGTGTTATAATAATGGTTTAACGAATTTCCAAAGATATAGGAAAGTCAAACATGAAAGTTAGAGGTATAAAACGTGGTCAAAACATTACATTGAAATCCTAGAATAAATTAATAACATTCGAGATGGAACAGAAATAGTATTAGATTTAGATTTTATTAGGAAGCAAATTTCCGAACCACAATTATCTTTAACAGCAGAGGAAAAATTAGCTAAATTAAATAAATTTATGGTATATGGGAAAATCAACCTGATTTAACAGAAACATTTGCAGAAATTGACTAACAACGCCATACTTACCCTGCTTTTACTGCTCATTGCTGATTGCTAACTCCTGCTATATTAACCCCACAATCTTCTCCCAGCTTTCCCATTTAATCTTTCATGGGTATCTGCTAACAAAGCCGGAATATCTAAACTACCAGGACATTTAGGTAAACATTCACCGCATTCTATACAACGATTTCCCTTCATTCCTGGAAACCAATGACCAGCATTTTCAAACATTCCATAACGATATTTGCCATAATCGTTCATATCATAAGCTACAGCTAAATTTCTTAATCTTAAAACTTCAGGAATATTGATATTCTCAGGACAAGGTAAACAAGCATAGCACTGACTACATTTATCAGTTCCTAAAACCTGATTTTGCTGATTTTCTAATTTTTCAAAAACACTAATTTCTGCTGCTGTTAATTCACCAACATCATCAGCAACTTCTAAAGGTGCAATTAATTCTTCTGGAGTTGCAGCACCTAAACTCAAGGTTGTAATGCGGTTATCACTCAACAAAAACCGATAATTTAATTCTAAAGGTGTAAATGGCTGACAGAGTTCTTTTAAAGTTCCTGGTGGTGTATAAAGTCTTCCTCCCTTATCAGCAGGAGAAATAATAAACACACCCATATCTTTTTCAATTACTGCTTGAATAGCTGAAGTATTTCGTTGGAGAAAATAATAATAATGTAGATTGATAAATTCAAATAAATCTGTATTGATTGCTGCCAAAATTATATCTAAACCACCATGTGTAGAAAAACCAATATGTTTGACTCTGCTATCATTTACTGCTTCTTTTACAGCTTGCATACAGCCGTTTTTGGATTGTACCCATTCTAAATGTTCTCTAGTATTTAAACCATGAATAGCCAAACAATCGAGATAATCTAAATTTAACCGGTTTAATGACTCATCAATACATTGACGCATGGTGTCAGCATTAGCACAGGGGGGAATTTTGGTGGTGATATATAACTGATTTCGCGGTACTGATAAACCACGTTTTATTGCTGCACCTAAATACTCTTCACTTTTTCCATAACCTCTAGCTGTTTCTACGTGATTAATACCTAAAGATAAAGCTTTTTCAATAGTTCTATGGGCATTTTCCGCGTTAGCTAAATAACGCATTGTTCCTAGAGAAAAAACCGAGAACTGTAAATTAGTTTTACCAAAACGTCGATATTGCATAAAGTCAGAGAACAGAGAACAGAGAACAGAGAACAGAGAACAGAGAACAGAGAACAGAGAACAGAGAACAGAGAACAGAGAACAGAGAACAGAGAATAGAGAATAGGGAATAGGTGACAGGTGACAGGTGACAGGTGATAGGTAACAGATAGAAAATTATTCTCCCCAATCTTCCTCATCTCCCCAATCTTCCTCATCTTCCCCACCTCTCTACACCCTACACCCCACACCCTCTTCTTTTTTCTTAACCGTCACCATTACCAAATCGCTTGATCAAGTCTTGAGGACGAAGATTAGAAATAAATTCGCGGAAGGCTTGTTGTTCAGCTTCATCAGCATCACGATCAACGGGTATAGAGGCATCGGCTACTACTTCTTCCATCACCCAAATAGGGGTATTTGTACGCAAAGCAATAGCGATCGCATCACTAGGACGAGAATCAATTTCTTTTTTTACTTCGCCATGCTGAACAATCAAAGCTGCGTAAAATGTATCCTTTTGCAAAGAATGAATAATCACCTTTTCTAAGGTCATATTCCACGCTTCCAAGATATTCACCATCAGGTCATGGGTTAAAGGTCTAGGAGGTTTTTGATGCTCCATAGCACCCATAATAGCTCTCGCTTGTTCCTGACCTATATAAATTGGTAAAGCCCTACGATCTGAACTATCTTTCAGGAGTACAATCGGACTGCGGGTTATGGCATCTAATGCTATACCAGCGACTTTCATTTCAATCATTGGCTAACCCTCAAAAATCCTTTAATCGCTTGAGTGCTATGTGGTAAATAATACCTTTGAAAAGGTTTATTTGGGACAGAAGTAAACATAGGGCTTTTCTTCTCTATAATTGCTTCTATTAAACTCCGAACTTGTAGTGAACACCAGATTATGTCAAATTCACTAAATAGAAAAGTTTTCGGTGAAGACTGGGAATAGGGGTTAAGAAAGACACTTTTAAGTTTTTCGGCTTTATCAAAAGATATTTAGGTAAATAGTGAATCTTTTGTGATCAAAGATTCACTTTGCTCTGTCTAAATAACTTTTGAGTGTCAATCAGAAAAGCTGACTATTCCCCATAGACTATACTCCAAACCTTAGCGGAACATATAACTTTATCATCTACTGAAATTGCTCTCCCAATATAATAAGCATCTTACCCAAGTATGCCTTGAGATTGATGCGAATGTGTGA
This sequence comes from 'Nostoc azollae' 0708, assembly GCF_000196515.1. Taxonomy (NCBI): domain Bacteria; kingdom Bacillati; phylum Cyanobacteriota; class Cyanophyceae; order Nostocales; family Nostocaceae; genus Trichormus; species Trichormus azollae. The sequence continues at coordinate 2,846,053 of NC_014248.1, read as the reverse complement.
CTGTTCATCTACCAAAAAAAAACAGGTTATAAATTATCTGCAAAAGTTTTACATTTTTGGTCGTAATTACTCAGTTAATTTCAGCCAAAATTAAGCAATAAATAGAGTTACCTTGGCAGAAAAACCGTGTTTACAGGATTAATTCAAGGATTAGGAACAATCAAACCCTTATCGAAGGATTCTTGGCTGATAAATTTTATCAGCCATTCGGATGCAATTATGCAAGATTTAACTTATGGTGACAGTGTAGCGGTAGATGGGGTATGTTTAACAGTCGAAGAAATTTTAAAAGATGGCTTTATCGCCACCGCTTCGCCAGAAACCCAGCGTCGTACAACTTTGGGTAGAGAAGAAATCCAAGCCAGATATGTCAACCTAGAAACGTCGCTGCGAGTGGGTGGAAAAGTCGGCGGCCATTTTGTTATGGGTCATGTAGATGGGATTGGTCAATTAATCTCAGCATCACAAACTGCTACTTCTTGGGAAATGACCTTTGCTGCACCGGATGCGATCGCTCGCTATATCGTCCCTAAAGGTAGCATCGCCATCAATGGTATTAGCCTCACTGTAGCCAGATATCAACACGAACACTCCCAGTTTACAACAGCAGTCATTCCCCTCACATACTCCGAGACAAATCTCAGCCATTTAGTCCCTGGTAGTTGGGTGAACTTAGAAGCAGATATCTTGGGTAAATATGTCGAAAAATTCGTTTATCCCCGCAACCAACACAATCAAGATCCAGATCAAGCTGAATTGGATGTAATTACACCCGCATTCTTAACAGAACACGGGTATTTGTAGAGAACAGGGAACAGGGAATAGAGAACAGGGAACAGGGAATAGAGAACAGGGAACAGGCAAAAGGCAAAAGGCAGAAAGTATTATTCTCCCCATCTCCTCTGCTCCCCTAATTTTTTCACTATCACCTGTCACCTGTCACCTGTCACCTAACCCCTATCTTGCTTGTGTTGCTGAGGCCAGCTTGTAGTTGTACACCAGGGTCAACAGCAACCCAACCGTTTTGGGTCAGGTGGCGGACTTCAAAGTGCAGGTGAGGGCCTGTAGAGTTGCCAGTGCTGCCGACTCGGCCAATTACAGTTCCTGGTTCTACCGACTGACCAGGACTGACAAAGATTTCTGACATATGACCATAGAGGGTTTGTTGAGCAGAATTGTGATTAATAGTTACTGCTAAACCATAGCCACCCATCCAGTCAGCAGTATCCACTTGACCTTTAGCCGCTGCCAAAATTGGTGTCCCTGTGGGCGCACCCAAGTCTGTACCAGCGTGGAAACGTCTATCCCCAGTAATGGGATGAACCCGCCAACCAAATACAGAAGTAATGGGTGCAGCAAAAGATAAAGGAAACATCATTCCCGACCCGCTACGGTAACCTAAGGTGTTACTATAAGGTATTTGTGGTAAAATCGATGCCAGCGCAAAATCATAGGAAATAGTGCTGACACGGGGTGCCACATTATCGTCAGCCATTGGTGGTGGTAAAGTACCAAAACTGGGGGCGATAGGTGTCCCATTCACTATTGTAGTCGGTGAAAATTCGCTGGGATTAGGAATAAACCGATTAGGGCGGTATGCAGTTTTTGTATGACTGCTAGAACCAATGTTGGTATTACGCCAACTGGTATTATTATTCACAGCACTAGCAACAGTCTTAACCACACTGGGAGTTGCTGATTTGGACTCAGCCGCTACTTTCTCGAATCTGGGTGCTTTTTCCAAACTAGCAGTTTCGCTTTTTTGAATCCAAGTGGGTGCTGTTTTCTTGGGAGAATCAGCCACACGGGGACCATCAATAGGTTTTTTACCGCAAGCACCAGCAGCAATTTCTTTTTGTGAGAAAACTGCTTGACAACCACCACCACGTTCTGTAGTTGTTACAGAACTGGGAGCTTCATACTTAGCAGTTGGAGTATTGTTGTAATCTGTAGGGTCAACTAAGGCGTTATTGTAATCTTTGTTTTTCCCTGCGGTTGTCCTGCTACCAGTATCGTTGGAGTTATTCGGTGGTTGAGCCACTTCTGAGGGTTTTTCAGCTACTGAATTAGCCGGAGTTTCAACTTTGGGTTCAGACGTTCTCTCCGTGACTTTAGATTCATAATTCTCCACTTTGGGTTCAGACGTTCTCTCCGTGACTTTAGGTTCAGAATTCTCTACTTTGGGTTTGGAAGTTCTGACTGGTTCTGCTGATTGGGAAACTTGTGTCTGATGGAGTTTCTTTTTGAGTCTGACTCGTCTTTCAGCAAAATCTGGCTCTGATGGTGTAGCTTCAGCAGCAGTCTCTTTTCTCCTTGTATCTTTAACAACTATTGGCCGGGAATTCTCAATAGTGGGAACGATGTTATCTACTGATGATTCCGTTTGAGCAAATACAAGGCCACCACTAAGGAGGCTAACACTACTCAACCAACCAAGGCTCTGTGCTGATAATGTAGACGCAAAGCGTCTCTTTATTAAACCTTGAGTCCGCAAATCATCTAAGCGGTTATCGGCAGATTTATGGCGCTGCGTCATTTGTTCTCTCAGTTGTGTGTAATTAAGTCTAAAAAAGTTAAACAGAAGATTTACAGTAGCCCAAACTGATTGTACCTGGTTCGACAGAAATTTCTGGTGTGATCAGTTCCTTCGAATCATATCCAGCCATTCTTAAGCGGAGATTTCCTTCGGGTGATACCCCGACTACAGTTCGTAAAAGATTATTCACATACACTTCATCACCCATGTTTATCAGTAAATCAATATAACGAGACAACAGTATGACTATTCCTTCGATGTTCAAACACTCTAGACCGGATTCTATTCCTAGTAAAACTGTGGCTGTGAGCATTTCTAAGTTAGGAATGGGCTGAAAATGCTGGGAATCTTGCCACGATTCTAGATTGATGCCGGTTTCGGGTACTGGGTTAGCCCAGTTAATACCAACACCAATCACTGCTTGGGTAATTTGTCCTTTGTGGATTTTAGTCTCAGTTAAAATGCCACCTAGTTTGTGGCCATCCAATACTAAATCATTCGGCCATTTTATCCCTACACTCACATTACACTTTCGTAATTGTGATGCAATTCCCCAAGCACTGGCTAAGGTTAATTGGTAGCTCTCAGTAGCTTCTAGTTTAGGAGTGATGGCCACCGACAGATATAGACCACCAGAAGGAGATAACCACTGTCTTCCCCATTGTCCCTTACCTGCGGTTTGTTGGGTGGCAATAACGACAGTTCCTGGTTTTTTTCCTTGGTTAAGTAGATTCCACGCAGTTTGATTAGTTGAGGTTAAGCTGTCAAAAATATGTAGAGAAAATGGTAAATATGGATATTCTCGCCCTGCTTTGAGGACATTTACCACGAGTTGCTGATCAAATTCCACAGCCGTTCCCCTAAATGCGGTTATTCAAGTTAACATTGATTGGCGGTTTTCAATTTTTTGTTGAGGTTAGGTGAAAGATGCACACTTGGCATTGGCACAATTGGGAAGGTCTACCTTACCTTACTTGTAATCTCTTAGAACTTTGGCCCCACGGATTTTTTACACAACAATTTTGGCCACGTCTACCGCACGAGTTGACAAAGGTTTTGCAACCAGAGGCTTTAGCTTATCGTTTAAAACAGGTGCATGGCAATACTGTTTTGACTCCCCAGGAGGTAGATAGGCATTTACTAAATAGTAATGATAATTTGGCTTTGGCAGATGGTTTGATTAGTGAGCGACCTTTACAAGCGATTTGGGTAGCCAGTGCTGATTGTACACCTGTGCTGATTGGTGATGTTGAAATCGGTCAGGTAGCAGCTTTACACGCAGGGTGGCGGGGTACAGCAGCAAAGATTGTCCCCCAAGCTATTAATAGAATGCAGTCCCAAGGCAGCAAGCTGGAAAATTTGCGAATTGCAATGGGTCCAGCAATAACCGGAGAAGTTTACCAAGTTCCCGTGGAAGTGGCTGCGGAAATTGGAAGGACTATTATACCACATGATGACTCAGAAAGAATAGTTAATGCTTTACATCGTTTACCTGATTCGCCTTTATTTGCAGATCCAGAACCAGGAAAGGTGCGTTTAGATGTACGTCGGGTGAATGCTTTACAGTTGGAACAATTGGGAATTAGTGAAGAACAAATTGCGATCACACCCTATTGTACTTATCAAACTCCTGAGCATTTCTTTTCTTACCGTCGGGAAAAGGAGAAAAAAGTACAATGGTCAGGAATTGTTAGTTTATCTTAGAAAAATCAAATAACAAGTAACAGGGTTAAGAATTTTTTTGTTTCTGATTTTTATTAATACCTACGGTATATTGATAGGTTAGCGTTAGCCTTGCTTTAGGACTATAGTTAATGTCCCAACTACTTTGCCAGTTGCTATATCTGATTGCCATTGATATAGTAGTCCTATTTGCTCGTTGAACAAATTACCTATAGATCTACCCTATTTCTGCTCTATTCCCTATTTTTTGCTTCAACGAATAAGTAAGTGGGCGTTAAAAATTGTCGTTATGACAAGGCAAGAGGTGAACCACCACGGTCTTGGGGAGCCACTGCGGTGGAAGGGTTTCCCGGCATAAAGCAAGTAGCGTGGTTTCCCCCATGTAGGCGCTTCGCCTTCCCACAGGGTGCGGCTGGAGAACCCAAAGGGCAATAGGCAAAGGTGAAGAGGTTTTCAGGCTAATTTACATTTTGTAATATACTTTAGCGGTGGAAAAACATACAAAAGAAATGATTTTTGAAGCTAAATCTAATGCTTTTGCTGCCCGCAGTATTTTTGAACTATTTAATGGACAAATCCCTGAATATATTTATAAATAACCTGCATTAAATCCCATGAATCAAACTGGATTAATTCCTGGAGTAACAATCAAGGTTGATGATCAGGGAAGTGATGAACTAGCGAGAATAGCGAAGATATTTAACATCATGGCTGATTCTCTTGATGATGCTTACAGTAATTTAGAACATAGAACAGAACGTAGCGGTAATAATCTCAGAATTAGAACAGACATTACAAGAATTGAAAATCGCCCAAACATAATTAATTAAAACTGAAAAAATGTCTAATTTAGGACAATTACTAGGGGGTATTACCCATGAGGTTAATAATCCTCTCAGCTTTATTAATGGAAATATTAATCATGCAGGAAAATATATTAATGACTTATTGAAACTAGTAGATATTCTTCAATAAGCATATTTTCATATAGATTCTAATTTTCAAAAATATCTTCAGGAAATTGGTTTTGATTTTCTTTCTGAAGATTTGCCTAAGTTATGGAATTTAACCCACATTCCGCACCCTAAACTGCCACAGAGAGAAATTACGGAGAGAAAAAATCCAAGGGAGCATAAAAACAAACATATGCAGTGAAAAAAGGCATTGGAGAAACAGTAAAGCACCAAAAATACCATCAAAAGCTATTCTCAATAAGGAGCAATAAGAAAGAACACCGCCCAGAGCAGTCAACAGATAAATGAAGATATTCAAGAGATAAATCATAACTTGGAATAATAGATTGAAGTAAAAAAAGAAATTCCGCACATAGTAAAATAGAGCTATAAATCAAAGAGATTAGGTTATTTTCTGATAGAAATTAAATTAATAGAGAGAAAAACTAGGTAACTAATTGATAGGATGCAAAACAATGCTATGGTAAAAGATTCACAATGAAATCTCTCTCTTGAGTCCAGTTATAGATGTGTTTTTATTGGTTAAGTGTAACTAAATGAATAGACTGAAAGCATGGAAAAATCCAGCGTAAAGTGGGGCAGTCAGTTGGTTTGCCCAATTGATTTTCAACTGTTGATTTAGACTCTCTCAAAGGGGTTCTAATTTGTCGTTGCCCTAAAGTATAAACCAGCATACATAAACCAATAATTATTCCCAGGGACTCTATTCTCTCTGGACTTTTTAGGAAAATACTGTCTGCAAAAAATAATGGGTCTTTGACAAAAGCAAACCCTCTCTCGCAAGACTGTTGAGCTTTATTTACATTGAGCTTTATATTCACTCAAGATGGAGTCATGGGTAAGTTCATTTGAATCCAAAAGGTTTGTAGCAATAATAAAAGGCCCTGCCCTCAGAAATTCTGTATTAATTTTACTTTCATTCTGGGAGAATGTAGCTGATATTTCATAGGATATCTCTCCTGAACTATCTTTTCTCTTAGATTTGATTTGAGTAACTTTACTCTGGTTAATTTGGTGATATTTGAATTGTTGTAATAGTTTAGATAACCCCTTGATAGCATCAGCTTCACAAGCAAATTTTTCTGGTGATAACTTTTTGAAATCTTGCACAGCTTTTGATTGTGCCTTGGTAATTTTTTGTGAGAGTTTACCCAGGTCTGATTCTCTTCTTTCTTGACTTTGCACTACTAACCATCTTTGTTCTATTCCTGGATAATTTACTGTTTTTGAAGCTAGTTTATATCCGGGTAAGTTACTATCAACAAATTCTGGTTCTGGTAATGTTGATATTCATCATTGTGCTGATTGTACGCTTAATGGCACTGGACATAACCAGCTTAAATCTGACATCATTTTCAGATTGGATTCTGTATATAAGGCCCAGTCTACTACTATGAGACTGTTAACTTTTAATTGTTTTTGGTACTCTACTGCTATTTTACCAAAGCATGATGAATCTGCTTGGTTTCCCGATGCTAGTTTTAAAAATATATATTGGTATGTCTCCATCTCCTGAACATATCATTTCTATGATGGACTGTTTTAACTCCGCTCTATGGTGACCAGAATAACCGTAGGTGATGGTTATTTCTTTTGGTGATTTTACTGCTAATTCTTCTATTTCTTGATTATTTCCTACTTTTTGACTCTCAAATATTACTTCTGGTAAGCTGGTATTATATTGCAAATGTATGTGCATTTATGATGAGTCTAGCTCCCCTGCTCATAGGGATACTCCAAATTTTTGGGCTGCTTTTAAGGCGACAATAAAAAATATTCTATCCAATCCTTTTATAAATAGTTCATCCATGACTCTCCCCAGTTTATCGTCCTTGAGATATTCTGGTTTTACTCCTGGTCCTATTAGATACTCACAGGCGATTGTTTCAAAATATTGGGGAAACATATATAAGGGTTTTTATACAAATCCTAACCCGTTGATTATCATGGCTCTTACTACATGACCCGGACTTACTTTCTCTCCAATTTCAAGGATTATTTCTACTACTCCTATGGCGTCTATTATTCCTGCTACTATGCCTAAATGGTCTAGGTTTTGAATTTCCATTTTTTGAAGCTTTGATTTCACAACAGAATTATCCACAACTCCTGTTGTGATTAAGTCATTTCTTCTTCTGTTCTAATTTGATTTTTAAATCATTAAATTTTCTTTTCTTTTATCTTCTTTACAAAACTTTATTCTCTCAGTCTATTGCCATTTTCATGATACTTATTCTTATTAAGCCTTTTCTTCCTTGCAGGAGCTTTAGTTATTGTGTACTACTATCTGCGACAGTTATGGTGCGGAAGGTGGGATTTAATGAAAATAGCGAGTGAGCGCATCACCGAAATAGTCATAACTTTAATAAATGTTTATCTTTTAGACCAAGCGGAAATCAAGTCTGTTAATCTTCATAAAGGGATTGATAGCACTTTAGTAATTTTGCAGCATCGTTTAAAAGCGAACTTAAATCATCCAGAAATTGCATTAACTAAAGAACATGCTAATTTGCCTCTAATTGAATGTTATCCGGGATAACTCAATCAAGCAAGAATTTATGAATTCGCTTAGTAATACCATAGATGCTGTTCTGTCTCAGTTTGAAAACATATTACCAATAATGGAACAGGATAAAATTGCCATCCTCAAATTCTAATTCATACAAAATTTGTCAACTCTGATTTTTTAATAGTTGAAATTTCCGATGATGGTGCTGGTATGAATGAACAGGTAAAATCACAAATCTTTGATCCATTCTTTACAAATAAACCCATCGGTAAAGGGACAGGTTTAGGATTATCTATTAGTTATAAAATTCTTGTATAAAGACATCAAGGACTGATTTTGTACGAATCATAACTAGGAAAAGGGACAACGTTTTGTCTTCAGGTTCCAGTTACACAACTAGTAATAATTCAGGAGTCAGGAGTCAGGAATCAGAATGTTTGAGAAATTGGTTAATTATCAAATAGGTATTTTTGGCTTTAGCCTGGAAAAGGCAATTGGTAGAGAAAAGGTAGCTTGGGCAGCAAAAAGTTCTCCCTTGATGGACATTGATAATAATCAATCACCAAGTTTTTGTTATTTTCGAGATAAGCTTCCCTATTTCAGTGGTGAATAATATTTTTGTATTTATCCCCAGACTATTTGCAAGTTCAAAATAAATCCTGGTAAAACATCTTCTCGTGATGAATTTCAACTTGACGCATTTTCCGCTTAATTAACCAACCTAATTTAACTCTATTCATTATTGATATATTCTGGCATTTTTGTTTGCGTTCCCTGCAAACTATCACTGCGTGACATTAATTCTAAAACAAAATCTGGTGCAATTGGTAAGAAATTTTCCTGTTCTTCCGATGTGAGTGCATCTTTCTTTTTTGATCCAACCTACATCAGGAGAACGATTTGCACCATTAGGAAGTTTAACACAGGTGGAAGAATCGAAACAAACTCCTAGTTTAGTTTGACGATTCCAAAACATAAAGTCTGCTGAAATTTCAATATTACGTTTTCCCGTTCCTCCTCCTGTTGGTGATATTATCAATATCTCTCCTTTTGCATTGGGTTCAAATTTGACTTCAGAGGCTATTGATAAAGTAAATGTAAAGGGGAGTAGAAAAGGAATATTGGAAGGATAGGATACATAAAATGTAGTGTATTTACATAGCTAATCATGGCACGAAAGTCTTACCCCACAGACTTAACTGATATGGAGTGGGAAATCCTGGCCCCATTGATTCCACCAGCCAAAGAAGGAGGGCATCCACCCACAACAGATATGGGTGAAATATGTAATGCCATCTATTTTCATTTGAAAACTGGATGTCAATGGAATATGCTTCCAGGTGACTTCCCGCCAAGGTCAACGGTATATAGCTATTACAGTAAATGGCAGGGCCAGGGGGTTTGGGAAAAATTCAACCATACATTGGGTGGTCAAGTTCGCTCGAAATTAGGTAAATCAACACAACCTATTGCGCTCGCCGCAGACAGTCAGTCGGTCAACACTGACCAAAAAAAGGGGATGTGTATGGTTTTGACGGATGTAAAAAGGTAAAAGGAAGAAAGGGGCATACTTTAGTTGATAGCCTGGGACTTGTGTTGAAAGTTGTTGTTAGTGAAGCGAATGCCCCAGAACGAATACTTGCTGCCTATGCACTAATGGAACTGCTAGAGGAACCCACAGAATTATTGGAAAAAGTTCAAGTTTTATGGGTTGATTCCGGTTATGACGGTGATAAATTTGCACTTGCAGTTTGGTTCCTGATTCAAGCTCATGTTGAAGTCATAGGACCTACTGAGCAAGAATTTAAAGTTTTACCACAACCCTGGGTAGTAGAAAGAACATTTGGGTGGTTTAACCAATATCATCGTCTAAGCAAGGATTATGAGCGTCTAACACAAATGAGCGAAGGGGCTATATATGCTCTTATGACTAGAATTATGCTACTTCCTCTTGTCTCCTCAACATTTACTTTATAAATCATCTCTCAGGGTTTTCTCGACAGAGTTGATAAAATTGGTTATCGGTAACTTGGATAATGGGGTTTAAATTGACAGTGATTGCTGTCAACTTAAACCCCATTAGGGATGATATGAACTTTACCTAAACTATAAAATCAGTTGTATGTTTTGTGGCACTACTTGAATTAGTTATACTTAATCCAGGATCAAATTTCAATTTGATTGTGCAACTATATCTATCTAAAGCATCTTGAATATCTGGATTATCAAATTCTTTAGAGTTTCTATTAATAAAACAGCGTTGCCGTTCACTTGATTTGCTTAAATGATCAACAACTGAAGCATAAACAATAGCATCTTGGGGTCTCAAGTCAAGTTCAGACTGATATCTCATAACTGCCGTTAGTATCTTGACTGTCACAGGAATAACTTGGCTAACCGTTAATAACTTATCTACAACCATTTGGAATCTTTGCTGTTCTTCTTTCGCACTATTGACTAAAAACTGAGTAATCTCTTGAAAAGTATTTACCTGCTATTGGTAAGGTAGAGAATGGCCAAGCTGGTTAAGCTCATCTCTCAAATTATGTAATAATTTACCGCGTATTTTTTCTCTGCAAATCAGCGTTTCATAAGGTTCTGTTAAACTGAATGCGGGTAAAATCAAATTGATTCGTCCCGATTCTGCTAAGTTTAACAGTTGTTGACAACTTTCCTGTTGCTCCTGAAGTAGCGCCAGTTCTAAAACAAAATTCGTTTCTACATAAACACCCATTGCAATTAAACCAGTTCCTCCAATTTTAGATTGCCGTGGTGAATATTATCAAATAAACCTGAATTTACTCCCAGACAATATGGATTGTCTGGGAGTAAATTCATAGATGGTAGTGTTAATACTTGATGAAGCTAAGCTGAAACTATTATCTCAAATTCTTCGCTACTAATGTCATATTCTGAGGTCTATTTTATAGGGGAATAAGGCTTAAGAAAACGATCAGTATCCATTTCATAATCTGCCTCTCTCAAATCAATAGATAAGCCTTTATCTTTCCACAAATAAAATTTGTCTGGGAGTGCTAACAGAAAAAAATGTGCTTCTGGCAGTAAACCATGAGAATACATATTGCGGCGCATTTTAGCTGCCAAAATTTTAGATGCACCACGTTTATTTTTAGCTTCAACTAACATTTGAAAATGTCTATTCTTTCCATGTACTGCCATGTCCGCATAATACATATACAACCTCGTAATCAGGGGATAAAAAACTATGTTTATCTATTCTCTAGTAGAAGTTTATATCTCTTTCTAAAATTTCATTTTAGCACTTCCTTCAGTAATTCCCGATGTAAAAAGGCTCCATTTATCAAAGATTGTATTTTATCCGATGACAAAGATTCACTATTTTGATAATGTTCAATCCAAATTTTACTAATTACATTTGCATCATCTGGTAAATTTTCTAAATTCCATCCAGGAATAGCTAAATTTTCCATTAAGCGGTTGATTTTGGGGTCATAACTCAAAGCAAAACAACGACAACCTTCACTAGCTGCCATAATTAAACTGTGTAGACGCATTCCTATGGCCATTTCTACACCACGAAATATACCTTTTAAAAGTTGTGGATCTTCCGCACAGATAATTTTACTCAGATCTTTTAATTGTGATTGAATCTTTTCGGAAATCCCTAAATCTTCACTTTTTTGAAATGGTAATATTAAAATAAATGCTTGTGTAGCTTGTTGTAAATCAACTAAAGCAGCAATTAGCTTTGCTAAGCGCGTTTCTGTAAGTTGGGGATGATTTCTTAAAGTAACCGCAATTCTTGGTTGTGGTAAATATGCTAATCTAGGTACTGGCTTAGACTCTAACGCCCAAACCGGATCTGGTGCAAGGATATAAGGTATACCCCAATCTGATAATAAAGCAGCACTATTACGATCGCGCACACTAACTTGACTACAACCAGCAAAATTCCGCTTTGCTAACCAACGAGTTTGAGGACGCAATAAAGGACCTATTCCCTGTGCCCAAGCCACAGTTTTTAAACCCATGACTTGAGCGATCGCCATTAATCCGCCATAATAAAAAGGGCTAATGGCACTAGTCGCATCCTGCATTAAACTTCCACCACCCCAAATGAACGCATCACAAGAACGCAAAGTTTTGATTACCTGTAATAACTCCATGCGGTTATAACTTTCTATACCATAACGCCGATGAGTTTCTTCAGGATTTCCAGAAAGCACAACAGGGGTTACATCAGGTGGTAGCATTTGCAGAAGTGTGGCTAACAAAGCCTCATCACCACCATTACCCTTACCGTAATACCCAGACAACAAAACACGCATCTTCACCATTTTGAATTTTGAATTTTGAATTTTGAATTTTGAGTTGCTTATGCACGCCCTTTCTATTCCCACCTGGATTATTCACGTTTCTAGCGTCATTGAGTGGATAGCCGCTATTTGGTTAATCTGGATTTATGGTGAACTGACAAAAAACCGCAGTTGGTGGGGATTATCCTTTGCCATGTTACCAGCTTTAATCAGTGCTATGTGTGCTTGCACTTGGCATTATTTCGACAATGCAGAATCTTTAGAATGGTTAGTCACCCTACAAGCTACCATGACATTAGTGGGTAATTTTACCCTTTGGGCAGCAGCAGTATGGATTTGGCGTTCTACCAAGTCTGCAAATACAGTTGAGGCAAAAACTATCAAATCAGAGCAATGATATCAAAGGAAACCCTTTTCGCCCTTTCTCTATTTCCCTACTTGGGTTTCTTGTGGTTTATCAGCCGCAGTCCACAAATCCCTCGTTTAGGCCTATATGGATTTTACGGCACTTTGGTATTTGTCACCGTCACCATCCCCGCCGGTATCTATGCCAAAGTTGCTTATGGAGAAGCTTTAGCCAATATAGACTGGTTACATGGTGGTGCAGAGGTATTTTTAACCCTTTCCAACATTTTACTGGTCTTAGGTTTTAGTAAAGCAGTGCAGGAATTAAGGAATAGGTAACAGGTGGCTAGGGACTGGGGAAGATGAGGGAGATGGGGAAGTAATTTTCCTAATGCCTAGTGCCCAATCACCAATCACCAATCACCAATCACCAATCACCAATCACCAATCACCAATCACCAATCACCAATCACCAATCACCAATCACCAATCACCAATCACCAATCACCAATCACCAATCACCAATCACCAATCACCAATCACCAATCACCAATCACCAATTAAAAATTATGGAAGTAATACCAGCAATTGATTTATTAGAAGGTCGTTGTGTACGACTATACAAAGGCGACTACGGACAATCGCAAGTATTCAGCGAACACCCTGTGGAAGTTGCGAAAATGTGGGCAGACCAAGGTGCAACGAGATTACACTTAGTTGATTTAGATGGTGCTAAAGCAGGTAAAATCGTTAACCTAGTAGCAATTGAAGCTATCAGTAATGCTATTTCAGTACCAATTGAAGTAGGTGGAGGATTGCGCGATCGCTCTAGTGTACAACAATTATTTAATCTCGGTGTACAATGGTCAATCCTGGGAACAGTCGCTGTAGAACAACGCCAGCTAGTCCAAGAACTTTGTCAAGAATTTCCCCAACAGATTATCATCGGTATAGATGCCCGTAAAGGACTAGTAGCAACTCGCGGTTGGTTAGAAACCTCAACAGTTTTAGCTACCCAACTCGCTACCCAAATGCAAGAATTAGGTGCAGCAGCCATCATTTACACTGACATCAACCGTGATGGTACCCTAGAAGGCCCCAACTTAGACGCATTACGAGAACTCGCTGCAGCAATTTCCATACCTGTCATCGCTTCTGGTGGTGTTAGTTCTGTCACCGACTTGTTGAGTTTATTAGCCCTAGAACCCCAAGGTGTCACAGGTGTAATAGTTGGTAAAGCCTTGTATACAGGGGATATTGATCTGAAAGAAGCATTACGTGCGATCGGATCAGGACGCATTCAAGATATTCCACCCAATCTAAATCTTTCTAGCTTCGCTTGATTTAGTCTCATCAGTAATATATCATAGACTTCTAGAATGATTTATCTCCCTAGTGTAGGTAAAATAGTTAATAACTTTACAGATAAATCTAATGTCTAACCAGAAAGTCAACTCCAATCAAAATTCCCAAAAAGCACAAATAAACAAAACTGCTAAAAGCAAAAGACCACAACCACCCAACGGACTAGGAAAACCAAAGACAGAATAAATCAATTGAAAATTCAAAATAGTGCCTCCGGCAGCCTACCGCCAACAAAATTCAAAATAAATGTAGAGTCGCAAGTATAATCACATCTCTACATTTGTTTTAATAATGGGATGTTCCCCCTACTTTATTTATTCTTTACCTGACTCTTAGCCTGTTCTAAAGCTATTTCCTTAATAGCCTGATAAGAATTGAGATTAGAAGTTCCTTCAATGGCTTTAATAGCCAAATCTTGAACTTGTTTTAATGCCGATTCTAATTGTTATGATAGATTTTGTAATCGTGTTTCCTGATTAGTAATAGTTAGTTCTAAAGATTGCAACCTTTCTTCATAAAAACGCTTTTTTCCTTCCACTTCTTTTTCTTTAGCATACAAATCAGCCTTAACCTTAGCCTGATAACTGGCAATACCTTTACCTTCTTCCGTAGCTTTTTTAATAGCTGCTTCTTTCTCTTTGGGAAAAGCTTCTACCTTAGTCTTCAATTCTTCAAATTGTTTTTCCCGCTCAGAAATAGCTTTTTCTCTTACAGTCCATTGTTTTTGCGTTTCTTGTTGCAATTCTCTGAATTCTTTATATATATAAAAACTTCTCCTGTTGTGCATATTCATCACTGGCTAATTTTCGCTGGAGTTCTAAATCATATTTATACTCGGCTGTATCCCGTTGTCTAGTCCTATTCAGATTATCATTGCGTTCTTTAATTATCCGTTGCTGTTCTTCCTGTTCCTTTGTCGAAGTATTCTTAAGTTCTAATATTTCTTGCGATAAAACTTCATAACGTTCGTTATACTCTTCGTGATAAGCCTTTTCATTATTATCGTAAGACTCTAAGACTCAATGAGAGTATCTAAAATATCTTCAGATATCTCTAAATTATGCAGTTGCACTAATTGTTGAATTTCATTGTTTACAGATTCCCCAATTTGTGACAACCGAGAAGCTTTTGTACTTAACTGTTGCGATAATTCATTAGCAGCACTACCAAAGCCCAGTTGAATTTTTACCAAATTTTCAATGGTATTATTCATTTTTTGCTGAATACATACTATTAGGCTGTATCATAGCTATTTTAGGTTCTGTTTGAGCTTCTACTTTGGGCCTTTCTTTCGATACAGTTTGAGATTCCTTGTGTGCTTGTTCCAGTTGATTTTTCAAAGATGCTTGTTCTTTCGCTAACTCCTCATAAGCTTGAAGAATTTCGGGTTTTGTGTTTTTCTCAGTTGGCTTTTTAGCTGACATAATTAACCTGTAAAAAATTCAAAATACTTAACCTACAATTCAGCTAATTATCCTGTGTGATGGGTATCTTGCCCGTCCTAATTATGCAAGATTAATGTCAAAAACCTTATTTAGCATTATTGGAAGTGCTATTAAAAGCTCTCATTGCTAAGTCTTGGGCTTGGTTGAGCGCAGTTTGTAGCTGAGGTTGCTTCTGAATTGTTTCATCCAGAGATTGAATTTTAGCTTCATAACTGTGTTTAGTAGACTCCCATTCTTTTTCAAATAGATCAGCGTCAACTTTCGCTTTTTGACTGGTGTCTTTGATAGCTTATTCCGTGGCTTTTTTAATTGCTTCTTCCAGTTCTATCGAAAATGCTGTCACCTTCTGTTGATATTCCGGAAATAGAGGCTGTTTTTCAGTGAGATTTTTTTCTCGTTCTGCCCAGTCTTTATTTTTTTGTTATGTAGTTTCTTGTATTTCTAGTTCTAAGTTGCGTGTTTTAGCTTGATAGGTATCTGTATTAAGTTTGCGTGTTGTTTCTAATTTATATTGATATTCTTCCTGTTCCTGCTGACGTTCTTTAGCTAATAACTCATTGTAAGTTTGCAGTTTCTCCTCAAATCCTGCGTGTTATTTTTGCTATTCTTTACGTTTTTGAGCAATTTCCTTTTGTAAGGCTTACCTTCTATTAGTTTAGTAGTGTTTTGTTCTAAAATTCTTAATTTCTATTTATGCTCTTGAGTAAAAATATCTAAAGTATCGGCAACAATTCTAGTTCGCTGTAACTCTTGCAGTCGTTCGTTTACTTTCAATTACTATCGCTTGATTAAGTTCATCTAATTTAGAATTTTCTTGAGCTAATTTTTACGAAAGTGCATTAATAATGCAACCAAATTATAATTGTAAATCAGCTAAACCTTTAACAATACTATCAACGGTGTATGTAGACGCTGCTGTTAAAATTTCTTGGGTTTTGGCTTTTTCAGCTTCTTCTTGTTTTGTAGCTATTTTGGATTCTAGTTTTCTTCTTTCTGTACGAATTAGTTGAAATGCTTGCACTAATTGTTGTTTGCTGTCTTTGATTGTACCTGTGGTCATCAGTTTCAATTCCTATAAGAAGTGGTGATTACATGGGTAATAAAACATACGCTATGCAGATATGAGGGAAAGGGAGATGCGGGAGGTGAGGAGAGAAATCAATTCAAAATTTCTTTCTATGTCTCTTCTGTCTCCTGAACTTTTTAGTAGTATTACGTAGTATTACTCTTTAGTAGTATTTTCGTAGTAAGATTTTACTCAAGCAGTTTGTGATTGTCAAGAGAAAATCTCAGTTATCCGGGATAAATACGCAAAGTCGTGGAAAATACAGCAGGAGTCAGGAGTCAGGAGTAAAACTCTCTTGCTGTCTAGGTTTCAATTTAGATTCTGTACCTCATTGATCTGCAATCTGCTGTACTTGTCCGCTGGTTAGGAAATGTGATTTATGATATACTCAATTTGTCATATTCAATACAATCTGTGAAAAATAGATCCTCTGGAATCAATCTGGATGATGAGCAGTTACGGAATTCTCAATACAAGCACAGTTTCAAACTCTTGTGTTATAATGTATACTAGTCACTTAAGTAAATGTTCTGCTAAAGCGGATCTCGGTCAAACCAGCCGCATTCTAGTAGTTGAAGATGAAGAACTCATCCGGGAAATGCTAGTTCTGGCTTTGGAAGGAGAGGGTTATGAGATTATTACTGCTGCTGATGGCCGCGCAGCTGTGGAATTTCTCAAAAGTTGCGAATCTAATTCCGGGGAATCACCTTTTGATTTGGTGGTTTTGGATTTAATGCTACCGCAGATTAATGGACTCGATATTTGCCGCTTGCTGCGTCATCAAGGTAATGCTGTACCGATTTTGATGCTCAGTGCTAAGGGTAGTGAAACTGACAGAGTTCTAGGTTTAGAGGTTGGTGCAGATGATTACTTAACGAAACCTTTTAGTATGCGGGAGTTGGTGGCTCGCTGTCGCGCTTTACTGCGTCGTCAACGTTTAAGTAATTTGCCGCTGATACCTGTACTCAAGTATAAAGAGATTAGTTTAAATCCTCAAGAGTGTCGTGTGTTGGTTCGTGGCAAAGAGGTAAATCTATCACCAAAAGAATTCCGCTTGCTGGAACTGTTTATGAGTTATGCTCGTCGGGTATGGTCACGGGAGCAACTGCTAGATCAGGTTTGGGGTCCAGATTTTGTTGGTGATAGTAAAACTGTAGATGTTCATATCCGCTGGTTGCGGGAAAAGTTAGAGCAAGACCCCAGCCATCCAGAATATATTGTGACTGTGAGAGGTTTTGGCTATAGATTTGGCTAATTGGTAAATATAGTTGTTAGTTTTTAGTAATTACAAAATAACTAACGACTCAAATGCTTTTATTGGGATTTGTGCTGGGTTTGGCAGTGGGTTTTGGTTTTTGGCTTTGGCAACAGATTCAACTCAACAGGTATTTGGAGCGAGTTCTCCAGCCTCTGGGCTCCCATTCTGGTAAGATAGGGTTGCCGCTGCTTCCCTGCTTGCGACAGGAAATGTCAACTGTGAAGCAACAGCACCAAGATTTGCAGTTATCATTGCAAACCTATAAGGAACTGCTAGATTTTGCTCCGTTGGGATATTTGCAAGTAGATGAAGAAAACCAACTATTGTGGTGTAATCAGCAGGCTAGGGAAATATTACATCTTCACAGGTGGGAACCGGGACAGGTGCGTTTGTTGCTGGAGTTGGTAAGATCCTATGAATTGGATCAGTTAATTGAACAAACTCGTGATTGGCAAAAGCCGCAAGTGCGAGAATGGATTTTTCATCCTTCTCTTGATAATCCTAAGGCGATGTTGGAGTTAAAGCCTTTAGCTTTACAGGCTTTTACCTTGCCTTTGCCTCAAAGAGAGGTGGGAGTATTTTTAGAAAATCGTCAACCATTGCTGGATATGAATCACCAGCGTGATCGCTCTTTTTCTGATCTAGCCCATGAACTGAGAACACCTTTAACTTCCATTCGGTTGGTAGCGGAAACTCTGCAAACACGCTTAGAACCACCTTTAGACCGTTGGGTTAACCGCTTGATGCAGGAAGTTGACCGGCTGATTAATTTGGTGCAAAGCTGGTTAGAACTGACGGAAATAGAAACTAATTCGACGATGGTGCTGAATCTGGAATCGGTGGATGTGCGATCACTCATTGCATCGGTTTGGGAAACAATAGAACCATTAACACAAAATCAGCATTTAAGTATTTCTTATACTGGAACACAAAAGATCTGCATTCAAGCCGATAAATCCCGGATGTACCAGGTATTTGTCAATTTATTGGATAACAGCATTAAATACAGCCCTGCGGATACAACTATTTTCATTGAAATGAAAGTGATCTCAGTCAATGAATTTATTATGGGCGATCGTTTCTCTCAAGCCCTAGAAATTAATATCATAGATTCTGGTATTGGTTTTGCAACCACAGATTTACCCCATGTCTTTGAGCGGTTTTACCGAGGAGATAAAGCCAGACATCATGAGTCACTTCCCGAAGGGAAAACAATAACAGCAATTACAGGTAGTGGTTTGGGTTTGGCAATTGTCCAGCAAATAATCATTGCCCATGGTGGTATTATCAAGGCCATGAACCATCCAGACACCGGAGGCGCTTGGATACAAATTCAACTCCCTGAAGTCGTGGCAAACTCGCCAAGGCAAGATTATAGTTAAAAAATATTTTCAACTTTGAGATTAAAAATGTGAAAGCTGTCATTAATAATACCAATCCCGAAAATACTCCGCCTACACGAGCGATTAAGCGATTAGAACGTGATGTATTACGTATGGGAGCTTTAGTAGAACAGTCATTCCGGCTTAGTCACCAAGCCTTATTTGCCCGTGACCTAACAGCAGCTGAAGAACTTCCCAGACTAGATAAGAAAATAGATCGCTTTTATAGACAAATAGAATCTGACTGTACATCCATCATAACATTGCAAGCACCTACGGCTCAAGACCTGCGTTGTTTAAGTGCTTTTATGCAATTAGTACGGGATTTAGAGCGGATTGGGGATTATGCCAAAGATTTAGCCGAAATAGCCATTAAAATATTTCCTTATCCACCTCATGCTTCTCTACCAGAAATTGCACTCATGTCTAACAATGCCCAAGCAATGTTAGCAACCAGCTTACTAGCTTTAGCAGATTTAGATGAAATCAATGGTCGGCGGCTCAAGTATTTAGATGATGACGTAGATCATGCTTATAATCAATTATACCATACCCTAGCACACCAAAAAGATGTTCCAGGAGTAATTGAGCCAATTTTACTCCTAACATTAGCAATTCGCTGTTTAGAACGAATGGCAGATCACGCTACCAATATTGGCCAACGAGTAGCATATATAGTCACAGGACAACGGTAGTATCAGTTATTCAGTTATCGGGGTTTCAGTTATCGGGGTTTCAGTTATCGGGGTTTCAGTTATCGGGGTTGAGGAATGCGCCTTACCTTTACTCTTAATTTATCACTCTTCCCTATTAAGTATTCCGTATATTTCACCAAAAGCTTACCTGTTCTTAAACTTCCACTATTAGAGTAGATGGAAGATAGTTGACAAATATCTTCTATCTAAAACCTACAGCAGGAGTCAGGAGTAAAACTCTCTTGCTGTCTACGTTTCAATTTAGATTCTGTACCTCATTGATCTGCAATCTCCTGTATTATCCATAAATTTACTTGATTAAAGATATCTGCGATAATGTCTTTATTTTTGGAAAGATGGTAAAAATCAGAAAAAATTGTTTGGTAATGAGCAAAACTGAACAACATGATCAATTATGCACTTATGGCTAACCCACATTTATAGATTTTAGTTGAACATTATCATTAATTATAGCAATAGATGCTTTTTACTTATGAATTATCAGCTTACTTATGAAGTATCAGCATAATGACTCTCAATTTCCGACCCATCTAACCAGAAAATGACTTTTTGTACAACCGATACCCTAACATCTACTGCAAATAAACAGTTAACTCAAAATTTATTTACTCATCGGTCAATAATCCCAGTAAAACATGATTTTTTATGGCGTATTGAACGAGGCATAGTTCCTACCTTAACTTGGAATGAAGACGGAACATACATCAGCTTGGGTTATTGGGGTCCAGGAGATATACTTGGCTATCCTTTATCCAAAGTCAACCCCTACCAAATTGAATGCTTGACTAGTGTTGAAGCAATCATTACCCCACCTCAACTCTGGCATGAAGATATAAAGGCATTACTATACCACATCCAACAAGGGCAAGAACTAATAAGCATATTGCATCGAAAGCCTATTTCACTAAAATTGTGGCAATTTCTAGTATAGTTGAGTGAAAAATTTGGTCGGGATTTAGAGCAAGGTAAATTAATTGATTTAAATATTACTCATCAGGATATATCAGATGTGCTAAACACAACTAGAGTTACAGTTACACGAATATTACAGCAATTATTACAGCAATTTGAAGAAGAAGGGAAAATATTGCGTCATAAACGCAGTATTGTGCTGAAATTACCTGGTAAATTAACTATGATTTAGTATCAAATACTAATTTGGGAGTTGTGCTAACCAGCACAAATAATATATAGTGGTTGCAGATAAGTTATATGTAAATCCCCTGGTTACAGATAAGGACTTCGTCATAACTTTTGAATTCGTTGAAGTGTGTGTGAGTGAGAGATTAATAACATGACAAAACTATTTTGGAATGTTCTGAAAGTAAGTCCAGTTATTGCAGCTACTTTTCTGTCTGCTAATAGTGTGATCGCTGCTGAAGTTAACGAAGAACAAGCAAGCACTTTTGCTCAGTTGTCCAAAGAAGCTAACAACATAGGTCAAGTAACATCCGTTTCTCAATTTTCCGACGTGCAACCCACAGACTGGGCGTTCCAAGCTTTGCAGTCTTTGGTTGAGCGTTACCGTTGTATTGCAGGTTATCCCAACGGGACATACCGTGGTAGTCGTGCTATGACTCGGTATGAATTTGCAGCTGGTTTGAATGCCTGCTTAGACCGAGTTAACGAACTGATTGCTACAGCTACCCCTGACCTGGTAAACAAACAAGATTTAGCTACCTTGCAGCGTTTACAAGAAGAATTTTCTGCTGAATTGGCAACTCTGCGCGGTCGTGTAGATGCTCTAGAAGCGCGTACGGCTGAATTAGAAGCTAATCAGTTTTCTACTACCACCAAGCTGAAGGGTGAAGCTATTTTCAGCGTGTCTCAGGCTTTTGGTGGTAAGCAGGCTGATATCACAGATGGTAACGGTGATAATGATGACTTAAACAGCAACGCAACTTTCTCCAATAGGGTAAGATTGAGCTTAGAAAGCAGCTTCATGGGGACAGATACACTGCAAACCCGGTTGGAAGCGAAAAATATTGTCGAGAACGATGCTGTTACAGGAACTAACATGACCCGTCTGGGCTATGACGGTGTTACAACTGCTGGTAATAGCGTCAGAATTGATAAACTAAACTACGCTTTCAATTTTGGTGAAAAAATCCGCGTCAAAATTGATGCTGTAGGTGCTGAGTTGAACGAAAACGTCAACGTCTTCAACCCTGATTTCAGGAGCAGTGCTTCAGGCGCTCTCTCCCGTTATGGAAGGTTCAGCCCCATCTATCGTCAAGCTGGTGATGGTGCAGGTATCACTGTTGATATCAGCCCTAGTGATAAATTTACGTTGAGTGCAGCTTATCTTGCTACAGGTAGAAATGATGCGGCTGATCCATCTGATGGTGAAGGTGTATTCGATGGTAGTAATACAATTTTTGGTCAGTTAGCATTCAAGCCCAATAAAGCTTTTAATATAGGTTTAGCCTACGCTCGGACTTATCAGACTGCTAATGACGTAAACTTATTTGGCAGCACTGGAACCACCCTTGCTAATAATCCTTGCAGTGATGCTAAAACTGAAGCTGACAACTACGGTTTACAATTTACCTTCAATCCCAATGCCAAGATCACATTAGGTGGTTGGGTTGGTTACACCACAGCTAATGTTCTAACTGGTGACACCAGCAGAGATGCAAATATGTTTTACTGGGGTACTACCCTTGGTATTAAAGACTTCGGTAGAGAAGGTAACACCTTGGGTTTAATCTTCGGACAACCACCCAGAATTACTGATAGTACCAAGAATATTAGTAATACAGACAGCAACGCTACTTCCTATCATGCAGAGGCTCTCTACAAGATGAAGATTTCCGACAACATTCTGATTACCCCTGGTTTGTTGGTGATCATCAACCCTGAACACAACGATAGCAACGACACAATTTATGTAGGTACTCTGCGTACGACCTTCAGTTTCTAAATTGAGTGATGAGTTAGTAGGATAGTAGGCGTTTCATCAAACCTACAATATTTAACCCGCCCAATGGCGGGTTGTTGTTTGGAAATTGCTAGCTGTATATTTGCTTTATTTTATAAGGATTCTAAATTTGCTATAGTTCTTGTACAAACTGAAGTCTGGGTAATGGTTCTAATGGAGTAACTACAGGGGAGTAGTGGCAATAACAGATAACTACCGATTCAAAGCCACCTGTAGGTAAATACTGAGGCACCGTTAAAAATTCCTTAGATGCTCAATCTTCTAAGTACCTATAATTTATCCTCTTCAAGTCTTAATGTCACTCTTGGTTTATCTGAAGGCATAGCAGTTAGTTTATGTTACTTACAGCCATTATCGCTCTAAGTCATGGAATGACTTACCAATAGTTACCTGTGGACAAATGCATCACCTGACATCTAACCTGACATCTAAAATATAGATAGCATGATATCTACTATGCAAGTCAACTGATAACTGAAGAAACTATCCGAGTAAAGCCACGTCATCACATCTATCACACATCATTGGAAATAATTGGAAATATCCTATGAGTAGTCTTATTCGTTGGAAATCAAGCACTGCTGCACTGATAGCAATGGCTATTACTACCGGTGCAGTTACTCCTTTATTTGCCTTTGCTCCTGCTCAGGCACAATTCAATATTAATCAACCCCGAACAGTTACTATTCCGGCAAATGTGACTTTGCCTGTTACATATGAGAAAGAGAAGGTAATTGTTAATCCTGGAGAAAGATTGCCCCTAACTCTGAGAATAGCTAATGATATTATCGACAGTAACAGAAATGTTTTGATTCCTGCCAGAACTGAAGTGGTAGGAGAATTAGAACCAGTCAGTATAAACAGTGGTTACTACAATGAAAATAAAAGAGGTGTACGCTTTGTAGCACGAGAATTAATCTTTGCTTCTGGAAAACGGCAACAAATTTATGCTAATTCTAGAACTATTAGTGAAACCCAAAGAATTTCCAAGGGAACTGATACTAGAAAGGTATTAACAGATGCTGCCATTGGTGCTGGTGCTGCTAGTGTAATTTCACTACTGACAGGTAATAAGAAAATTGAAGTTTTAGAACCAGTTGGTGGTGCTGCTGCCGGTGCTTTAGCTAGTGTGCTGTTGCGGAAAAAACAAGTTGATGTTTTTGTCCTCCGACCAGAAGATGATTTAGATATCATACTTCAGTCAAATTTGGTACTTTCTCGTAACTAGACTTAACTTAATTTAAGTTGTGACTTTAATTACCAATATATTTTGTCAGATCCCATGCTTCTTCCAGAAGTCGGGGATCTCTCTTTTGAGAAGGAGGGTATCTACTGCTATATTATTAACACTAAATTCATCTTGAACAGTGAGAGATAAACTACAGTTAAAACTATTGGCAAATTATAAACAACACAGGAACTGTTTAATGTCAAAATTGTCTAGGTAGTTAACAAAGTAGTTAACAAAAAGAACAAATAATTTTTACAGGAGTAAAATCAATGTTTACTTTAAATCCCTTGCAATCCAAAATAGCCTTATTCATGGCTGTGAGTATCACGGTAGGTACTGTAGCACCTTTGATGACTGTTGCACCTTCTTTTGCTCAAACCAGTTTTTCTGATGTTTCATCTAACTACTGGGCATCACAATTTATACAACAGTTATCACAACGGGGTGTAATTGCAGGATTTCCAGATGGTACATTCCGTGCAGAAGAGCCTGTGACACGGGCACAATTTGCTGCCATGATTAATAAAGCTTTTAGCAAGTCTGCACAGCGGCAGCCAATCAATTTTAACGATGTACCCAGTAATTATTGGGCATATAGCGCCATTAGACAAGCTTATACCATCGGTTTCTTATCTGGATATCCGGGCAATACTTTCAAACCTAATCAAGCTATTCCCCGTGAACAGGTTTTAGTTTCCCTGGCTAACGGTTTGGACTATGTTGCTACCAGTAATGTGGAATATACTTTACAGTACTACAACGATTCTGCTAGTATCTCTGGCTATGCTCGCAGTCCGATCGCAGCAGCAACTGATAGAAAAATTGTTGTTAACTATCCTAATGTTAAGTTTCTCAATCCTGGTGTGACTGCTACTAGGGCGCAGGTAGCAGCTTTTATTTATCAAGCATTGGTTAGTTCTAATCAAGCTTCTGCGATTAATTCACCTTATATTGTTTCTCTAGTTACGCCACCACCACCACCCATATCTGTAACCATTCCTCAAGGAACTATTATTCCTGTGAAGTATGAAAAGGCTGGCAAAATCCTCGTTACCAAAGATGAAACTGCACCTTTAACTCTAACAACATCACAAAATGTCATTACCCAAGATGGTACAGTAGTTATTCCTGCTGGTAGTGAGATAATAGGTGAACTTAGACCTGGTCAAGGTGGTTCTCAATTTATTGCTCAAAAATTAATTTTGACGACAGGAAAAGAATATAATCTTGTTGCTAGTTCTGATGTGATCACCAAAACTGAAACTGTTAAAAAAGGAATTAGCACCAGTTCAATTATCAAAAATACTGTATTGGGTGCAGGTGCAGCAGCAGCAGTATCTGCGGTGACAGGCGATCGCGCTATTGCCACAGAAGAAGTCCTTGGAGGTGCTGGTATTGGGGCGCTAATTGGTATTTTATTTGGTAGAAATAGCGTTGATTTAATTGCCATTGAACCTAATACAGATTTAGAAATGACAATTAATCAAAACTTAGTAGTTTCTCTACAATAGTGACTGGGTCGTGGGGACTGGGAACTGGGGAAGATGAGAGGGATGGGGAAGTAATTTTCCTAATGCCCAATGCGTAATGAGTAATTTTTAACTTCAGGTAACCAAATAATAAATGTAGTTCCTGGATGCTGAACTGAAGAGATGTTTGAGTTAAATGCAGGACTAAAGACTTCTATTTCTCCGTGCATTTGTGCTATTAGTTGTTTAGCGATCGCAATTCCTAAACCGGTACCAGGAATTTCTGTTTGTGCCTGGACACCACGGTAACGTCTTTCACCCAAATGCTGTAAATCTTCTGCTGGAATACCGGGTCCATTATCATTAATAGCTATGCCTTGAAAATTAGCTTTCTTTTGTCCTGCTTGAATCCAAATTGATCCACCAGCAGGTGTATATTTCAGAGCATTATCAATAATATTACTTAAAACTTCTCTTAATGCTTTGATATTAGCTTTTACTAACGGTAAATTTTCAGGGATATCAGCTATCAATTCCAGATTTCGCTCTTGGGCAATTGCTTGAGCCGATATTAATAATGGTAATAATAAATCTGTTAAGTAGCAATCAGTAACATCTTCTCCTGTTCCCGGCAATAATAGCGGTGGCTTGGCATCTTTCTCCACAGATGCTTCAACAACAACCTTAGATTCTGGGAGAGGGATAGCTGTTAAATCTGAACTGGTTAGATCAATGACTTGATCAAACTGTTGCAGCAATTCTTGGAGGCGATCGCTCTCTCGTACAATACTAGTAGCCACATCTCGATTCTGGTCTGCTGGTCGCAGTCGCTTAAACAGCAATTTACCAAAAGTGCGTATTGCCGTTAAAGGGTTGCGAAACTGGTGCAATAGATTATCTAATAAATCCCGTTGTTCTTCTTGCAGAACTTGCTGTTGATGCAACTGCTGTTGCAACCATGCCCGACGCTGATCTAAAATACAGGCGATCGCCAAAATTTTGGCGATCGCCTGTATTTCATTTTCTTCCCTTTCATTCCAAGCTCGATCATCCCTTCCTATCACCAACAACCCCATCATCATCCCTTCATAAATCAAAGGTGAGACAATTTGATTACCAGTAAAAATATCCTCACTTTCTAGATGGGGTTGTGCTGTATTTGTACTTCCAGATTTCTCTGACGACTCAGAAGCAGCAGATCCTGCTGTCAACAACTTTCCCCCTTGATTTGGTAATGCTAAAACATGACCAAATTGTGTTTGTTGATTGACCATCACCTGATTTAGCTGATCCCCCTGCCTTAATACTGCTGTTTCTGGGTAAACTAACACAGGAATAAATTGTGCCTCACCTCTAGGTGTATCTACGAAATCTTGTGTTAAATATACAACAATCAAAGACGCTCCCAGTCCTTGGGTTAATAGCGAAATTTGCTCTCGACACAGAGCAATAAAATCAGAACTGGCAGACATTAACATTTTTTAACTCTTGCTCAGGATGATGGACTACCAGGAAAAAATACAAAAGATGCTAAGTTTTTTACTCACTTATTTATAAAGCTTAACTATATTTTCTCACTAATGCTTTATTCTGGGGAATGATATTGACCAATTCCAGAAAAACCAAAATCACTATCCAGTTAAAAAACTTGCACAAACCTGATCAAACAAGCTTATTTCTCCTAAATCCTGTAGAGGTTAAGCAATACGCAATCCCTGATAACTACTAATTTGAAGCCTCCAGCCTCCTGCATCCTGCCTCCTGAATTTTCTTGTATCAAAACATTAAAAACCATTGATTTTTTAAACTATAACTTATATAATTACGACGGGTTTTGTAGCTATGACTACAATCTTATAGCTTGAAAGAGGAGGACAATAGGTTGGCAAGGAGACGTAAACGGAAAAGTCGTCGTCGCCAAGAAGGACGACGCATCCTAGAACACGTGCCTCAGTACAGCATCGAAAGTGGCGAAGATAAACCGGTGACAGCAGCGAGAAAATTCATTCAAGCTGAAGGTATCTTGCCTCCTGCCTTGCTACTTGTAAAACGGAATGAACACACCACAGACCGTTATTTCTGGGCTGAAAAAGGTCTGTTTGGCGCTCAATACGTAGAAGAAAATCATTTCTTGTTCCCCAGCCTAAGAGTCCTGGAAGCTCCTGCTGGTCAAGAATTAGTGACTGTGGCTAGTCGTTAATATCTAAAATGATCTCTTACGCATTGAATGTGACTTCTTACTTCTGACTCTCACATTAATTAACTGGCGAAATTGATCAGTTTATGCAAAAATTCAATTTTTTTTAAGTTTGTAGCTGAACTGCCAGTAGAGATTATCCAAATTAGAACATCAACTCCTTTGCAGCCTACGGTTGCAGGAGTTGATATCTAGTGTGCTGATACATCTGGTAATAGCAACAAAATCAAGCATATAAAAATGCGTCTTACTTTGAATATCCTGATTTCTATTGCCAAAAATATATGTCAGCGGATTTAAATTTGTGCCAAAACCAAAATAGTCTGCAAAACGTCCTGCCGATTTGTTTTAGATACTCATAAACAACTCATAAAGCCAATACACAACCATCCTGAATATCACACTTCATGTGGTGAGTTGTGGTTCATCATACTGTTCTTTAGCCTTTACCCAAAAAGCATAAATTTGGTGATGCCTAAATGCTGTAATACTTCCGATGAAGCAAATAGCAAGATGGGACTAGCAAGCAAAGTTCAATCAACCGTCTTTAACTGTAAAGCCCTCTGTAACTCAGCAAGTTCATCTCGATGAGCAATAACAGTGATTTTACTTGAGGAGAGTTGTTCGTTTTGGATTGCTTCCATTTTTAGTGACACCTTCTCAAGTCTTCCAGCTTTTTGCCAATAAAATATACCACTTAATGGTGATAACAGCACTAAAGCCAGCAAATACGGACTCTGGCTAGAAAAAAGCTGGGATAAAACTAGAGATAGACAAGTAAGGCCAACAGCCGCTAAAAAAGTCAAGAATACAGCTAAGAACCAGCTAGGTCGGACAAATCCTTCAAAAGATACTTGATTCTTATCTTTATCAACAGATATGACTCGGTAAGACCGTGAGCGAAAATACTCCTTCAGTTGGGTCATCAAAGCAGCTTCATCTTGCTCAGATACCAATTGCGCTTTTTCTATGCGGTCTTTAGTCGAAGCACGGATAAAGAAAAACAGCCCAACCGATAACAACAAAGTTAGCAGGAAAGTAGATGGAACAATAGCAGTATCCATAATTAATTGTTAATGTTTCACTGGATCGGATGTATTCATTATCAATTATTCTGGAATTTACGGACAACAAACAAAAACCTGCAAATGGAAGTTCTCTGGAATTTTTAATTAATCCCCAATCCCTTATGTCACAAAACTCCGAAACACCATCCTCTAATCTTCGGGTAATTGCCCAAAATTTCCGCTTGGCAGGTTGGATTAGTTTCTGGATTCAACTTGTACTAGGTGTTATTTCTGGGATAATAGTCTTATTATTTGCCATCTTCAGTCAAAGATCAGGAAGTCCAAATAACAATCCTGGAACAGGATTTGGTGTATTTCTGGCCATTTGCGGACTAGTTGTTTTAGGTGCGGGCATTTACTTAGCCTACCGTTATACCAGAATTGGCAAACAACTAGATTCCTCAAATCCTACCAATCGCCCCCGCAAATTGGAAACCTTGCAGGTATTAAGATTGGGATTATGGGTGAATTTAGCAGGAATACTCGTGACACTTTTGGGAGCGCAAGCGATAGTTGGTACACTGGTAGCTAGGTCAATATCTCCACAAGCTGTAACAACCCAACTCTTTGACCCCACTCGGATTATTAGTGGTTTAGATATGCTAGTAGTCCAGGCAAACATAAATACTGTATCAGCGCATTTCTCAGGGCTTGTAGCTTCGCTATTCCTGTTAAATCGCATTACTAAGTAATAGGCATTGGGTATTGGGCATTGGTAAAATGATTAGCTGTTTCCTGTTCCCTTTTCCTTTAACAATTGACAACTGACAAATGCTAGATATTAAACAAATTAGAGAAAATCCCCAACTCGTACAATACAAGTTGAACAGTCGTAGTGGTAAATACGATATTCAGTCTATATTAGATTTGAGTCAGAAACAACGGGAACTAGAAGCAAAACGTAATGAACTGCAAGCCCGTAGTAATGAAATTGGTAAACTGGTAGGACAAAAGGTAAAATCTGGTGTTAATCCTCAAGACCCAGAAATCCAACCTTTAAAGGAAGAAGGAAACGCCCTCAAAATCACATTAAGCGAATTAGAACCCCAGGAAAAAGAATTAAAAGCGCAAATTCAAGAATTACTCTTAGCGCTGCCTAACCTTCCTAGTGATTCTACCCCCATGGGTGCAAGTGAAGAAGATAACCCAGAAGTGAGAAGATGGGGAGATCAATATAAACGGGAAAATCCGAATATTTTACCTCATTGGGAAATCGGCGAAAAATTGGGAATTTTGAACTTTGAAAGAGCAGTAAAAATTGCCCAAAGTCGGTTTGTGAGTCTTATTGGTACTGGTGCAGCATTAGAAAGAGCATTAATTCAGTTTATGCTCAGTAAACATATTCAAGCTGGGTATATAGAAGTTAGTCCACCGTTGTTAGTAAATACAGATTCTTTAACCGGAACAGGACAATTACCGAAGTTTGCAGAAGAAAGTTTTAAATGTGCAGATGATGAATTGTGGTTAATACCAACTGCGGAAGTTCCTGTGACTAACTTTTATCGAGGAGAAATTATCAACGCGGAAGAATTACCAATTTATCACTGTGCATATACTCCTTGTTTTCGTCGGGAAGCGGGAAGTTATGGACGTGATATGCGGGGTTTAATTCGTTTGCACCAATTCAATAAAGTTGAGTTGGTGAAATTAGTAAAACCGGAAAATTCTTTTGATGAATTGGAAAAATTAGTAGAAAGTGCAGAGTCAATTTTACAGGCTTTAAAATTGCCTTATCGGGTGATTAATTTGTGTACTGCTGATGTAGGTTTTGGGGCAACAAAGACTTATGATTTAGAGGTTTGGTTGCCTTATTCTAGTAAGTATCGAGAGATTTCTAGTTGTTCTAATTGCGGTGATTTTCAAGCAAGAAGGGCGGATATCCGCTTTAAGGAAGCTGGTAAAAAAGGAACGCAGTTTGTGCATACTTTGAATGGTTCTGGTTTGGCCGTAGGAAGGACTATGGCGGCGATTTTGGAGAATTATCAGCAACCAGATGGGACGATTCAAGTACCGGAGGTGTTGCAGGTTTATTTGGGTAGGGAGGTTTTGTAACTGGAATTTTAGAAAATTAATTTTAAGTAGTTTGAATTAAAGATTAAGATGTAGTGCTGGCATCTTACCTGTGAGTAAGACGCTTGCACTATAGTTAGTATACATGAACTAATAGATCTACCTAGTTACTTACATTCGTGATATATGAAGAT
Source organism: 'Nostoc azollae' 0708 (assembly GCF_000196515.1). NCBI lineage: Bacteria > Bacillati > Cyanobacteriota > Cyanophyceae > Nostocales > Nostocaceae > Trichormus > Trichormus azollae. The sequence continues at coordinate 2,815,367 of NC_014248.1, read as the reverse complement.
CAGAAAACTAAGAATTAAAAATTTACGTGGCTTGAGTCATATTGAATCTGGGTTCGATAAACCCACTAACATTTTTATTGACATTACCTGTGATGTTTACCCTACTTTTGCAAGCTTGCTTATAAACTCACAGACCCCTCATTTTTTGGCTTAAAGTCTGGAAATTGGCGAAAATCGATTGGCTGTTTTCGTACTTGGTTGCGACAAACAACAGCAGATTTCGTTTCTACGTCCTTTCCCAAACTACAATAAGAATATATATCCTAAATATTTTGATTAAATTGCTCTATGTCAGTTTTAGCAGCGATCACAGTCTTGGCTACTTTGATATTGGTACACGAGTTAGGACATTTTATAGCAGCACGTTCCCAAGGCATTTACGCTAACCGCTTTTCCTTGGGTTTTGGTCCAATCCTGTTGAAGTACCAAGGATCACAAACAGAATATACCATCCGTGCTTTCCCTTTGGGTGGCTTTGTTGGCTTTCCCGATGACGATCCAGAGAGCAACATTCCCCCCAACGACCCCAATCTGCTGCGGAATCGTCCTATTTTAGATCGAGTGATCGTCATTAGCGCCGGAGTGATAGCTAACTTAATATTTGCCTATTTGGTGTTAGTTCTACAATTAGGTATCGTTGGTATTCCGCAAGAATTTAAATATCAACAAGGTGTAATTGTCAAACCTGTTAACGAACAATCTATCGCTTACCAAGCAGGTATTCGAGAAGGTGATATTATCCTGAGTGTCAATGATCACGAACTCGTTGCTGGAAACAGTTCTACTTTGTTACTGACTAAAGAAATTCAAACTCATCCCAATCAGCAAATTGACCTGAAAATTCAACGCCAAAACCAAGCAATACCCTTGAAATTAACTCCTAAACAGGGTGCTGATGGTAAAGGTTTGGTCGGGATTGAACTGGGACCTAATGGTGGAGCAGTTTATCGTCATACCCACAATCCTGTGGAAATTTTCACCGTTGCCGCTAAGAGATTTCAACAATTAGTTGTTGGAACGATCAAAGGATTTGGACAGCTAGTAACTAACTTTCAAGCAACAGCTAGTCAGGTTTCTGGACCAGTTAATATTGTCAAAATAGGGGCTAAACTAGCTGCTGATAATAGTGCTAATTTGTTGTCCTTTGCGGCAATTATCAGTATTAACTTGGCGATTATAAATATTTTACCTCTTCCTGCTTTGGATGGTGGACAACTGGCTTTTCTCCTCATTGAAGGTTTACTTGGTAAGCCCTTACCAGCAAAAATTCAAGAAGGTGTAATGCAAACTGGTTTAGTGCTACTCTTAGGATTAGGTATTTTCTTGATTGTCAAAGAAACTACTCAATTAGAATGGGTACAAAATCTGTTGCAGTAAGTTTAGAGCAGGTGACAGGTGACAGGTGAAAAAGTGAAAAGTCTTTTATTGATATCCTAACTACCTTTGCTCTTAACTATAATCGAATGTAAGTATTCAGCTAATGCCTAACAGCACGCTACGCGTTAACATTCACGTAGTGTGTCGTAGACATAGTTCCTCTGAAAGAGGCACAACCATCAGCAGTCAGCTGTTTCAGGCTAACGCCAAAAATACCTGTTTGATAGTTAACCAATTTCTCAAACATTATGACTTCTGACTACTGAGTCCTTACAGTTGAATTTTAGATTTTGCATTTTAGATTGAACATGAAAAAAATCGAAATCCTCAATCTAAAAATATTGTTAGTAAATAAATCCCAAATAGTGAATTTCAACATCGAAAATTGATTGACTCGTAAATTATTAACTAAAAAACAACGGGCTTTAGAAATCCTTTCCCGTCTCCACCATCTTTATCCTGATGCAACTTGTTCTTTAAATTATTCAACTCCTGTACAATTATTAGTGGCGACAATTCTTTCTGCTCAATGTACAGATGAGCGTGTAAATAAGGTGACACCAGCTTTATTTAGGCGTTTTCCTGATGCGGAAGGTTTAGCAAATGCGGATATATTAGAATTAGAAGAATTAGTTCGTTCTACAGGTTTTTATCGCAATAAAGCTAAGAACATTAAAGCCGCTTGTCGGATGATTGTGACTGATTTTAATTCCGTTGTTCCTAATGAAATGCCAGAATTATTAAAAGTTCCAGGAGTTGCTAGAAAAACTGCAAATGTGGTTTTAGCTCATGCTTATGGTATTAATGCAGGTGTGACTGTAGATACTCACGTTAAGCGATTGAGTCAGCGTTTGGGGTTAACGAAAAATACAGAACCGATTGGTATTGAAAAAGATTTAATGAAATTGTTACCCCAAGCAGATTGGGAAAATTGGTCTATTCGTTTAATTTATCATGGTCGGGCTGTATGTAAAGCCCGTTCTCCAGGTTGTGATGTTTGTAAATTGGCTGATTTGTGTAATATGAAGTTGTTTCACGCAGAGATACAAAGAGGCAAAGAGTAAGGCCGTCATTTAACTGCACGTCCCACCACCGGGAGTCTTACCCACCTTTAAGGTCTCTGTGGCTACACCCATTTTACTATCAAGCCGTCCTAGAAGGACGGGGTTTCAGACCCAGGAGTTTTGATGAAAATTCATCGTCATAGATGAATATAAAAAGTAATCACTAATGACTAATGACCACTAGCCATAGTACAATAGAAAACCCTGCCTTTTAGTACATTAGTGATTTTATGGCAAAGAAGAGCATGATTGAGCGCGAGAAGAAACGCGCTAAGTTGGTGGAAAAGTATGCTGCAAAGCGGGAAGCCCTGTTAGAAGATTTCAGACAAGCAGAATCTCCCCTGGATAAGCTGGAAATCCACCGCAAAATTCAACAACTACCCCGCAACAGTGCGCCTACTCGTAAGCAAAACCGTTGCTGGTTAACTGGTCGTCCTAGAGGAGTATACCGTGACTTTGGACTATCTCGGAACGTTCTCCGGGAATGGGCGCACCAAGGTTTATTACCTGGCGTTGTTAAGTCTAGCTGGTAATCAGTGAACAGTAATCAGTGAACAGTAATCAGTAAATAGGCTGATAACTGATGACTGATCACTGATCACTGAAAAGTATTATTGACCACAACACCGATCAATTCCCAGGCTTTCTAAGAGTAGATCGCTAACGGCGTTGGCGATCGCAAACTCTCCATAAAAACTTTTAGAAAAATCAAATGCTTGCATCTCTATGACAATGGCAATTACCAAAGATCCTAAGTCATTTTCTCCTTCCATCCTCTGTCGCATAAAAATCTGCGCTGCACGTTGAGCAATTTTTTGATTCACTATTTCGGGAATAAATTCTGTATCCAGCCACAGTAGTAGGCGTTTTTGCAACCATTCACCTTCTAACAGAGGATTTTCAGAGGGAGGTAGAGTAATCGGTGGAATTGGCTGAGTCATGTTTGTATATATTAAATAGATTTTGTTTACCAAGGGTAATCTCATACCATTTTGAATTTTGGATTTTGGATTTTGGATTGTAACAGTCTTGCTGCACAAGCCTTTGGTCTTTCCATCTATCACAATCATTTTTCAACTTGGTATTCAGAAGGACGCAGGAAGGCCGATAACAGCCAAATGTGTTACTTTGGGGGTTTTTTCATGATTTTCTAAACTATGCAATATGATGTCGCCGCTATTATTCGAGGTTATGCACAAGGTTATTTTCTCATGGCTGATGAGAGCGCTCGCCTGGGATGGTATGGAAGTAAAGAACATACTTTAATTCCCTTAGATGATAGATTTCGCTACCCCAAGTCCCTCCAGCGTGTCCTCAACCAAGAAAAATTTACAGTAGCAATTAACCGTGATTTCTTCGGTGTGGTTGCTGGGTGTGCTAACCGTGAAACAACTTGGATTTCCCCGGAATTAAAAAAGATTTACTGGTTACTTTACCAGACTGGTTATGCTTATAGTTTTGAAACTTGGCAAGGTAATAAACTTGCAGGGGGAATTTTAGGAATTGTCATTGGTGGTGCTTTTATTGGTGAATCAATGTTTTACAACATTCCTGAAGGTTCTAAGGTGGCGATGGTAAAACTAGTAGAAAGGCTGCGTCAAAAAAAATTTATACTGTTTGATGCACAAATGATGAATCCCCATCTAGCTAGATTTGGTGCTTATCCCGTCAGTAATCAAGAATATGAAAAATTACTCCAACAGGCTTTACAGCATCCCTATTCTCTAGAAGAATAAGGGTTTAGGGGTGTAGAGAAAACAATTACGAATTACGAATTACCTAGCGAATTTACGAACAGCGAATAAGCTACCCATTAATCCTACTACTGCACCAAATCCTAAGAGAATTAGAGGCAGCAATAAAGTTTGGTAGGCAGTGAGTTGTAAACCCTTGCTAATAAATTGGAGAAAATCGGGTTGGTTAGCTAGTAAGCGGTTAAGGAATTGTTGAGTTAGAGAAGTGAAACTCCAAGAGATCGCAGCACCAACCAAACCAAAGGAAATTCCTTGTAAAATAAATGGTAGGTAAATCCAAGCAGAAGTTGCTCCCACCAGTTGCATCATTTCAATTTCCCGACGACGTGCCATGACAATCAAGCGAATAGTTGTCGTTGTCACTGCGATCGCAGTTGAAGTCAAAATAATGGTAATGGTTAAAGTAACCCAACTTAAACCCCTATGCAACTGAGCAATACGTTTTACCGCTTCATCTATATACTGCACCACATCCACACCTTCCAATTTAGCTAACCGCGTCGCTAAATTAGGCACAACTTGCGGATTCAAGGCTTTTACCTTCATCTCATCCACCAGAGGATTACCCCCTAGTTGTTGGTTAGCACCTTCAATATCAGTCAAACCCAGTTCTTTAACCAACTTTGTCCAAGCTTGTTCTTTAGTAATTACTTCAACAGAAGCTACTTCCGGCATATTTGCTACCAATGGTTCAATATTGACAGCTTGAATACCCGATTCCAGATAAACAGATAATTGCAACTGACTACCGAACTGCTTGAGGAGTCCTTCTACTTGCCAAGAAGTTTGCAGACTTAATCCAACCAAAAATAATAACACCGTCACCGTACTGACAGCAGCCCAATTCATCCACCCTCCCCGCAACAACCCCAGGAAAGTTTCTTTCAGCAAGTAGTCTAATTTAGTCAGAAATTTCAACATTGAAAATTTAAAATAGTAATTGGTAATTGGTAATTGGTAATTGGTAATTGGTAATTGGTAATTGGTAATTGGTAATTGGGCATTAGGAAAATTACTTCCCCATTTCCCTGATATTCCCCAGTCCTTAGTCCCCTACCAACTGAGGTTAGAATTAAATTTAGTAAGACATTCACTATTAAGCCACGAGAATCATGCCCTCTGATATTGCTGTAGAAAAGAAAAAATTAAAAAATCCACCTTTGAGGCTTCATTATTTGGGCGATCGCGTCCTGCGTCAACCCGCAAAGCGCGTTACCAAAATAGATGATGAACTTCGCCAATTGGTGCGGGAAATGCTGCAAACTATGTACAGTGAGGATGGCATCGGTTTGGCTGCACCCCAAGTTGGAATTAATAAACAACTTATTGTCATCGACTGCGAACCAGACAAACCAGAAGCACCTGCACTGGTATTAATCAACCCCGTCATTAAACAGGTTAGCAGTGAGCTTTGTGTTGCTGAAGAAGGTTGTTTAAGCATCCCTAAAGTCTATTTGGATGTCAAACGACCCCAAGTAGTAGAAATCGCCTATAAAGATGAATATGGTCGTCCTAAGACATTAAAAGCTGGCGACTTACTCGGAAGATGTATTTTACATGAAATGGATCACCTCAACGGTGTGCTATTTGTAGACCGTGTAGAAAATTCCTTAAGTTTGGCACAGGAGCTATCTAAAAATGGCTTCTCGTATCAAGCAGTGAAACCAGTAGCATAGGTGATCTAGAGCGTGTATTTAACTCCAAAAAGCGGTTTATTCTTAGGCAGTTCTTGTGTAACAGCGATCGCTGCTGTCGGTTCAGTATTTGAACTGAGTTCTGGACAACCAGATTTAGGTGTCCAAACCACTGCCATTATCCTAGCCTTGAGCATTCCCCTCACCGTATTATTTTTTATTGTTGCAGTCAGGGATGCACGGGCTAACATGAAATAAGCATCAGGTACATAAAAAAGGTAAAAGGATGAAAGAAACTTGAAAAATTCAACCTTTTGCCTTTTATTTTTTGGTACTTGGTAATTGCTACATATAGCAGGGAAGAGGTGATAGCGTGAAAAGTCTTTTGGTATCTAGGTTTTATCATTACATTGATGTCCTAACCGTCTTGTCCGTTGCTATAACTGGAAAATTTCGCAAAAATAAATTTTGATAATTTCCCCATCATAGAGGATTGCGTTTTTTATTTTTTACTGGTAGGATGACCATGCAAGGGTTATATAATTGACCATTACTTACTTTACAAACAAATAGCTTTTTTTTACAATCAATTATAGCATAGATAGTATTATGGTACCGCGCCTGCCCAAAAAAGTCAATAACCCATGCAAAAAAAATGACGCAGCGGGAAGAAGAAATCAAAAGTGTTACCAACATATACCCATCTACTCCGACTTTCTCAAGGACATTTAAACTTACTTACAGCTTGTCCACGTAAATTCCAGCACACCTACTTAGAACAACTCACCACACCCACAGATCCCCAACAGGAAGAATATCAGACTTTAGGTAGTCGATTTCACTTGCTCATGCAGCAGCAAGAAATGGGTTTACCAATTAATAGTTTTCTCCAAACAGATGCTCAACTGCAAAAATGGGTGACATCTTTTGCTAAAGTTGCACCAGAAATATTAGCACCTAACACTGATGAAGAAACTTTCCGTGAAAGTGAACACTATCGCACTTTGCAAATTCAAGATTACTTACTCACAGTTATCTATGATTTGTTAATTACAGATAACCAGAAAGCACAAGTTCTGGATTGGAAAACCTATCCCCAACCCCCAAATAAAGGCATTTTAGCAAAAAGTTGGCAAACACGGCTTTATATGTATGTTCTAGTAGAAACTAGCAATTATTTACCAGGAAACATATCTATGATTTACTGGTTTGTCCAAGCTAAGGGCAAAACTAAAAGCATTCGATTTAATTACAATATCCAAGAACACCAAAAAACAGAACAGGACCTAAATTACATACTTGTTAGTTTAAATAAATGGTTAGAAGGATATCAAAAAAATCAACCCTTCCCCCAAATACCAGCAGTTAAAAAATATTGTGAATCTTGTCAATATGCTTTTCGTTGTTACTCTCAATCAAGTAATTCAGTAGAAATAAATTCAAATTTATTACCCAATATTGATAATATCCCAGAAATTTCATTTTCATAAAATATCAAAATATGTCTTATTTTTAATTCTTCACTTTTAAATAGTTCAATGCAGTGGATTTTAGCAGAAACAGAACAACCGCCTAAGTCGTTTATCGAAGCGGTGAAACAGTACACACCTCTATCAAGTGGAATTTTTGCTGCTCAATTACTTTGGCAACGGGGAATCAAAGATACAGAAGAACTAGCAACATTTGTTAATTTTCAAGCTTATCAACCAGCAAGCCTGTTTGAACTTGAGACAGAGATGAATTTAGCAACGCAACGCTTAAAAAACGCTGGTGAAGCTAATGAGAAAGTTGCTATTTGGGGAGATTTTGACGCTGATGGGATTACCTCTACTGCTGTTTTATGGGACGGTTTAGGACAATTTTTTATTCAACATCAACAGTTAATTTATTACATACCTAATCGTTTAACTGAATCTCACGGACTTAATTTAGCAGGAATTGACAACTTAGCTAAACAAGGTTGTAGATTAATTGTTACTTGTGACACAGGAAGCACAAATATAGATGAGATTATTTATGCACAACAATTAGGAATAGATGTCATCGTTACAGACCATCATACCTTACCGTCCGAACGTCCACCAGTTGTTGCAATTATCAACCCGCGTTATTTACCAAAAGAACATCCATTATTTCATCTTTCTGGAGTAGCGGTAGCTTATAAATTAGTGGAAGCACTATATAAAACTTTGCCAGATGTACCGGAAAATCCCTTAACTGATTTATTAGATTTAGTAGCGGTAGGTTTAATTGCCGATTTGGTACAATTGAGTGGTGATTGTCGCTATTTGGCACAGTTGGGGATTCAACAACTCCAAGGAGATTATAAAAAACCAGTTGCAGAACGCAGACGCCCAGGAGTAGGGAAATTATTAGAATTATGCCAAAAAAGTGGTGATCGCCCCACAGATATTTCTTTTGGTTTGGGACCACGTATTAATGCCGTTAGTCGTATACATGGTGACGCTAGATTTTGCGTAGAATTATTAACAAGTCAAGATATTAAACGTTGTCATCAACTCGCAGAAGAAACAGAATTAGCTAACACTCGTCGCAAGTCATTACAAAAAGATGTCCAAAATCAAGTCTTACAAAAAGTCTCTCAATTAGATTTATCAACTACCAGCGTCATCGTTCTAGAAGATCCACAATGGGCTGTAGGTGTGTTAGGTTTAGTCGCTGGACAGGTAGCACAAGAAACAGGCCGTCCGACGATTTTATTAAGTACAGAAAGTGGAGAATCTGAACCAATTTTTGCACGAGGTTCTGCGCGTTCTATTAATTCTGTTGATTTATATCAGTTAGTTAAAGAACAAGCACATTTATTACATCGTTTTGGTGGACATCCTTTTGCAGCAGGTTTGAGTTTGTTGGTTGAAAATATTCCTTTGTTTACAGATGCAATTAATCAAAAATTACGGCAATCTTTACGAGGAATTGACCTTACACCCACAGTACAAGCAGATGTGGTGGTGACAGTTGCAGATTTGGGTAAAAACTTATTTTTAGAACTCAAAATTTTAGAACCTTGTGGAATGGGAAACCCAATTCCCAAACTATTAATTAAAAATTGTTGGTTTGAAAATTCTTGGCATCGTAATCAACAGGACTTACATGGCAAAAAAATCCAGTACATAAAAACTGAGTTTGATATTCGGGATGATTCTAGTAAAAACTCTTTTCCTGGGATTTGGTGGGGACATTATAAAGAAGAATTGCCTATGGGTAGATGTGATTGTATCGCAGAAATAGACTATAACAGCTTTAAAAAAGGCTATGAAATTAGATTAATTGCTGTGCGTTCCTCTGTAGAATCAGAAGTCAAAAATCAGAATTCAGCATTGATTTTAGATTGGCGAAATCAGCAATTATCAGAAGTAAATAAGAAAAACGAAATATTGCTTATTGAATCTTGTCCTAAGAGTTGGGATGATTTAAGGGCATGGTTAAGAAGGTCGATTTATAATCAACAACAACTAGCCTTAGCTTGGTCAAAACCCCAAAAACCAAAGCCCAAAGAAATTTGGCTGATGCTGGTGGGAATTGCTAAATACTTGCAGCGTACAAATGAACAAGTTACGCGCGTGCAGCTTTTAAATAAATTGGGTATCAGCGACTTGAGTTTATATTTAGGATTTAAGGCTTTAAAATATCTAGGTTTTATAGTTCACAGTCAAGACCATTATTTACAAATGACTTGGAATTCTGTGATGAGTAACGAAACTAAGGCTGATAATGCGATTAATCGATTTTTAGTCGCAGTACAAGAAGAAACATTTCAACAAGAATATTTTACCACAGTTCCCATATCTATTATTCAAGCGCTCGCTTGTAATCAGTAAGTGACCAAAAAAAAGGAATCTATCTAAAGATAAGTAAATACGGAGATAAAAACTTGTATCTATTTTACAAAATAAAGTGCGGAATGTGGCTTAAAAACTATCGTTTTGAATTTACTGTGAATGTAGTTTATTCATGCTGCTTATTGAAGTGCGGAATGTGGGATATTAAATCTTACTTGCATGATAAATTGAGCAAGCTGAAACAGGAAGTTAATGAATCTATTCCATCTGTAACTTCACGCTAACTAAACTGTGAATCCTAGAATGTTTGCGTTATGTTGGAGTCGGAAAGTCAGGGGAAATGATCATGAAAAAATGGCTTTGGCTAATATTGTTAATGTTGGTTACAACAATAGCCTTGATGGGGAGCACTAGTTTTTTCCCACATCCTGAAACTTTACCTATCGTTGAAACTACTCCTAAACAACAGCCTCAACCACAACCTCAAAATAAAAATACTAATACTCTATTAGTTTCTGCTGATAGACTTTTGGCACACATTCGAAAGTTGAATTTTCAACGATATACACCAAAAGAACGATCGCATAGAGCTAGGTATATCACAAATGAATTACAAAAATCCGGCTGGAAACCTCAAATCGAAAAATTACCCACTGGAGTAAATATTTTTGCCCAAAAACAGGGAAAAGACAAAGGCGCTGGTGCAATTCTCATTGCTGCCCATTATGATACTGTTGATTTATCTCCCGGTGCAGACTACTAGGAAATGTCAAAGTCCAGTTTTTTGGATTATTAAGCTGAGAATAAAGACCTTGAAAAATCATTTTTACAGCAATGCGACTTCTGATAAAATGCTTGATTAAATGCGTTCCCGGTTCAGCAAAAACATCATCATAACTTTGGCTATATCCAAAAGGACGAGAACAGTATTTACGATTATCTGGAATTGTTAGCATAAAAAAATTGGGTTCTTTATATTCATCAGGAACTCTAAATATTCCATATACATGATGTTCACCCTGCCAAGGTTTAACAACTACTTGGGTAGCTTGTATTTGGGAATTTTGTTTTTTTAAACTTAGTAAATTCACAAGACTGCAATTAGAATCATTCACAGGCCACAAAATAATAACAATTAGTAACGAAAACAGAAAAATTAAACCATAAATAATGGTACGGCGCATATCAAAATCCTATCTGATTTATGAAAATGGATTCAGATCCCCAAATTCTTCAACAACTTGGTGATCTATCTCCTGAGTGTTTGATGTTTAATTACAGCAGATTGTCAGTAAAGGAGGTACAAAATTTAAAAATAAAGTCATACTCCAAGAGACTTTCAACCCTGTTACCTGTTTCCTGTACCTTCTTCCCTGTTGTATGTTCACCTACTTATCGTAGTCAAAGACACCAAAACCAGCTACAATCCCCTAAGTTGAAGTGCAGTTTAAAGATGTTTACAGAAAAAAGCCGGAAGAATCTGAAGATAGTTGCAGGTGTACTGAGTACCATTGCAGTTACAAATTTTTTGGGAGCAAATACTTCCGCACAAGCGGCAGAGAAACTGGTTGTGCGCTATGGTGCTTTAGAAGAATCAGCTTCCCTTCCAGATTTAAAAAAAGCTGCGGAGACTGGAGAATTACCCGCTAGTTTAGGAACTTACACCAAAAGATTAACTGAACAACAACGCAACTTCCTGGTGCGCGGTTTAAAAATCAGAGTACCAGTGAATGTTGTCACCCTCAATCGCTTACTCAATACTCAACTTGGTAACACCATTCTCAATGACATCTCCAAAGCTTTAGTCCGCGAAGATAAAGCCGGAGTTCAAGCACTCAGAGGAGGTTTAATTTTAGGTGCTAATTCATCCCAAGGTCTATCTGTACTCAGTTTTATTGCTGCTTACCCCAGCCAAAACCTAGAAATTAACGTACCACAAGCTTTAACAGTGGCGAGAAGTTTAAATATGGCTTTTTGGCGGACTCAGCAGTTTATGCTGGCTATGACTCCCCGAATAGACCCTAGCAAAATAAAACTTGCTTATTCCCTAGACCCTACACAACCGGGAAGCAGCCAGGTACAAATATTAAACGTAAATTTAAATGATGAAAAGCGCCAACGTAAAATCCCCCTCGACATTTACTGGTCAAATTCTGCCAATACCGAAAAACCAGTAATTGTCCTTTCTCATGGTTTTGGCTTAGTTCGCACAGATTTACGCTATTTAGCAGAACATCTCGCATCTCATGGTTATGTAGTCGCAGCCCCAGAACATCCTGGTAGTAATCTGAAAGCTAACAAAGGTATAAATTCCTTAAATCCCCAGGAATTTTTAGCCCGTCCCCAAGATATTAGTTTTGTTATTGATGAATTAGAAAAACTTAACAAAATCACTGATAATCCATTACAAGGAAAATTGGCCACTAATAATGTCATGGTTGTTGGTTTTTCTTTTGGTGGTACTACAGCTTTAGCATTAGCCGGTGGTGAGTTCCAAATTGCCAATCTTAAACAAAGCTGTGAGCAAAAAGCAGCTAAATTAACTTTGGTAGAGGGTTTTTTATGTGTAGCTAAAAAATTACCAGAGAATAGCTACCAATTCCGAGATGAGAGAATAAAACAAATAGTAGCCTTAAATCCTGCAACTTCTTTATTATTTGGCGACACCGGTTTAACAAAGGTAAAAGTACCGACTCTAGTTTTGACTGGTTCAGCTGATGACATCACTCCAGCTTTCAGCGAACAAATTATCAGTTTTGCAAAAATTCCCTCTCCTAAATGGTTGGTAGCTGCGGTTGGTGGTACTCATCTCAGTGTGGTAGATCCTAGCGTTACTTCTGATTCACAAGAAAAAACAAACCCATCCATTTCCAGTCGGGAAGTAGTGGGTAAGCAAGCGGCTGATGTTCGCAAATATGTCAAGGCTGTTACTTTAGCAATGGCAGCACAGTCAACTGCAGAAGCGAGTAAATATGCTGTTTTTCTGACCCCTGATTATGCTCAAATAGCTTCAACTCCTGTTTTCCCATTTCGTCTACTTACCGAAGTTCCACCCACTGCATTGGGTTTGATCCCAGGGTTGATGAAAAATTGATTAAAAAATAAAAAGGCTTGGTTTCTCTTCCAAGCCCAGACTTCACTCAGGGTAAAATATAGCTTACTTTATAAATATTCAGCAATTTTCACATCCTCCTTAAGGATGAATCTACAACCTAGCAAGCCAGTATGAATGAGATTTATAACTTTGCATAAGAGGACTTTCCTTCAGTGCTGAAGAAATTTTGCTTTCTGAAAGCTAATATCATTTTTTATGTTGAAATTGAGATTTTGAACTAAAAATCCCTTTCTGGGTTTTTTTCTGAGATTTTAACCGATTTTTTTGCACAAAAAAAGTATAAAAAAGGCTTGGTGTTTTGCCAAACCTTACATCACAGAAGTGAAAGACTCTGGCAAATTTTATAATTCCTTATCTTCGTAATTCATCCACCCTAATAAATATTTATCCTGGTATTGCTGACAATAACATTGATTTATCCAGGTTTTCCGTTTGTTCAGGAAACTCTAACTAACCTAAGTTCGATGTAAATATAGCAACCATTAAAAATAGATGAGAAATGTACTTTATAAGCTAGTACACTATGGCGGAAATAAACCACCCATTCCAAATTCCTGACAAGCTATGCTGTTTTTAATGTAAGGACTCAGGTCTAAGGTAGAGGGATTAAAGAAGGTGTATGGAAAGCAGAGTGAACCATGGCTTTCATAGGTTGGTCAAAACACTCAATTAGAGAAAGTGCTTGACGGCGACAAGTTTGTATAACGGTCAATAAATTGGCAGTATGTTGGAATAGCTCCAGAGAAAGAGAACCACCACAGACTTTTCGTTGTGTCAGTGCTAAACCTAACCTTGGTTCAGCTAAATTATGATCAAGGTCTATTGCCTAAGGAAGGTAAGACTTTACCAGGTTCTCCTGGGGCTTTATCAATGAATGAATGGAAGATTCAACCTTTGGTTGAAACTAGGATGGGCAAGTCAAGAATTCATGAAGGTTTTGGGTTTGTTGGAATAAAGGGTAGTTTTTAAAACCATCTATGAGGTCGATGAATTTTGTGCCAATTTCTTGGTGATTGAAGCCAGAAATCTTGATTAGTGTCTTGAAGTGACGGGGTAGGGTAGATGTGCCTGACATTTCTGTTGAGCTGTGACCGCATAATCGTTATAGGCAGTAAAGTCATCAGAACTGATTACACCAGAGTAACTTGAACCCACAATGGATTCTAATTCGCCAGGACAAGGAGTATCAGGCCCATGAAATCAGGGGAAGTCACTATTGGCAAAAATCCATAACGATTGTTTCACCCCTTTGACTACCCAGGGTGTTTCATCCCCAAGGATATGAGGCTGGGTTTGTTTTATCCACTGTTTGAGGCTATGAATACTTTGAGCTACTGGACCATCTATTCCTTCATTGGTACCTACTAGTGTTCCCACTCCAATTTCTATTTGACCCAGTTCCCACAACAAGAAGTATTCTTTTTCATAGGGTCAATGGCCCTAGTTATTGATCCATCCCAAAAAAGCTTGTCCTGTGATTCCTATATCTTGTCCCGGTACTATCTCTGGTGACCAGTGTGCCCTTTCTGTTTCCCCACACACACTGCAAATCCACGTATATCTTTCATATTCTACTATTTGGATTGGCCTGTGCACCAACTCCCCGACTTGTTGTGTTTCCACTTTTATTGGTTCGCCAAAGAATTGCCTCTGACCTCACCATCTACACACTTGCTGTCCCACTATCTCAAATATATTCTATCTACTCCACCAAAGACCTTTCTCCTTTTTCCCCTATGCCCTGGTTGTCCTCCTGATTTCCGTTTTCGTGTCTGGTTCTCTTCTGGTTTCTCTTCTTGTTTGTTCTCGGTTTCTTTGAGGATGTCTCCCGACGGTGGTTTGGATCATGTTATGGTCTCTAAATGTCTACTGACTTTGAGTTTCTCTATTTCTTTTTCCAGTTCTACTACTTTATTTGTTAGGTTATCTATACTTTTCCCCTGGTGAATAATGATTTCTACCAGTTGCTCTGTTCCTAGCTGCTTCAATATGTCTCTGTCTAGTTTTGGTCCCAGCTTCTTTTCCATAACTGCTATATTCTGCCTCACCTATCACACTTGTCAATACCCCACCACCTGAATCCTTATTTTTAATGTTTAATGTTTAATGTTTAATTTTTAATTTTTAATTAATCTTGCAATCTCTAATGTTTTGAGATATTGAATACAATAATTGGTAAAATCCACCTGGTTTAGTTTGGTAGCAAACTAAACTACGTGGGTTCTGGTAATAGAAACAAAACCCTAAAAGTTTTAAATTCCCCTGAGTATAAATTTCAAACAACCCTAACCCATATTTAATAGGAAGAGATGAATGGATTGAGTAGACTCTAGATAATTGGTAGTGCAAGAGGTAGATAATAATGTAGATGCTTACTTGAACTTCGGTTTAGGTGATATTTTCACCTGTAGTTCGAGAGTCCGATTATACAGGTTAAGTTATGATCAGAGCAAATGGTTAGGCGCAAATGTAAATAAATTAGTTATTTGATGCCCGAAACAGAATTTGCTACTACTCAAAGCCACTCCCTTAATTATTGGCTGTTATCAGTAAAGTTCCGTAAGCGCATCAGCTGTCGTCTCATTTGAGGAGAGGCTTTGAACTCAGAAACCTCCTGTGCTTTCACAGATGCTTGCAATGTTTCCAAAAAGTCATCAGATCCTTCAGTTAGTGCATCTAGTAGCACCTGTAATAGTTGTTCGCGATCGCCTAATAGACTCTTTTCCTCAATCAAACGGAATTTAAGATGAATTTCGCACTCATAAACACCCACTTCGAGATTATTGATTTGCCGCGGTAATGCTTTGGAGTTCATAGTCTTGAGGATTCCTTTACTTGGTGTTCATGCCGATGAGAAGCCAGATATCTAGAAAAAAACTCTTCATATCTCTTTATGAATACAAAGAAGTCTTTGAATGTAAGAGTGTTTCCTCATTCATCATATTTGCATTCCATTTCTTTCTCCCCCCCATTTTGGTTCCAACTGGATTTTTACTGTCTAGATTTTGATGATCCTGTGTTAGTTATGCCATATCTAAGTCCTAAACTATTATTCAGTTTTTCACATTCCATTCAATAAAGTTTTTGTAAGAAGTTGCCATACCTTTTTAACAGTTTTTACATTAACTTTATCTAAACGTCAAGAAATGTTCAACTTTTTACAAAACTCTCAGTAATTTTGCTTAAGAAGAATTACTATAAACATTTCTGTAATTCAAGCTGAATAGGACTGTTGACGACTTGAGTAAAACTATCAGATGTGAGCTTTTTCTTCCAGGAAATTTAGGAGTAGCGAATTCCTAAACAGATGAACTGTAAAATTAATTGTCTTCTGGAGAATCACATACAGACATAACCTGATTATTTTAGCCCAGAATTTGATCAATAATTCCTTGATGCGATAAGCCTCCGTATTCATCTGTGGAATCCAAAATTGGTTTGACTGCTCGCTTACGAAGAAGCCCAAATTCGTAAGAATTCAGGAGTCAAAAGTCAGGAGTCAGGAGTCAGAATGTTTGAGAAATTGGTTAATTATCAAATAGGTATTTTTGGCGTTAGCCTGAAATACCTGACTGCTGATAGCTGAATATACTACAAACGGGTGAAACTTAGACTTAGTGTCATACTGAGCTTAACGTAGTGGAGCGAAGTATCTCGGAGATTCTTCACTTCTTTCAGAATGACACTTTTAAACCGTTTTTAGTATAGCTCAATGCTGACTCAAAATCGAGTAGGAAAATTGAGCCTGCTGCTTTCTTCAAGATTAAGACTTGAGGGGGCAGGAGATAGAAAAATGGCGCTTAAGCATTACGTCATACGCTATCAATTACAACTAATCAACCGGACTTGATATCAAAAGGGGAGATTGTTAAGACAGTCTGTTGTTGAAGTGGGTTAGGGTATGAAGTGCATAATTTCGTCAATGCACTCAGAGGTTTTACACCTTACCGCTAATTATTCATTGCTGCTGTAAGTTGGGCTTTTGTTACCACAAGATTCTAGAATAATGCTGTTGGCGCAACTTGCCATTATGCATCATGCTGATCACTAACGGCTGAAGGTTTACCTCAAAAAATACAGCAGATTGCAGATCATCAATGAGGTACAAAATCTAAATTTAAACCTAGACAGCAATAGAGTTTTACTACTGACTCCTTACTCCTGCTGTATATCCGTTATAAAGTTAAAGCTAGGCTTAAGAGAGAATTAAGCTCAGGCATAGCAGTTAAAATGATTGCAGTGTAATTAACCAGAATCTTACACATTTTTATGGATAACCCGATGCTGCTCAAGTCCACAACCCGTCATATTCGCATTTTTGCGGCGGAAATGGACAAGGATGATTTAGTTCCTAGTAATCAGGTCTTGACTTTAGACATTGACCCAGACAACGAATTTAATTGGAATGAAGACACGCTACAAAAAGTTTATCGCAAGTTTGATGAACTAGTAGAAGCTTCCAGTGGTGAAGACCTAACAGATTATAACTTGCGCCGGATTGGGTCAGACCTAGAACATTATCTGCGAGCGCTCTTGCAAAAAGGTGAAATTAGGTACAATCTCTCCAGCCGCGTTAATAACTACAGCATGGGATTACCCCATGTAGCTGGTAACGCAAATCCATAAGGTTAAGAGTTATTGTTGGTGAGTAAGAGGCAGTTATCAGTTATCAGTTATCAGTTATCAGTTATCAGTTATCAGGAAACAGGGAACAGGGAACAGGGAACAGGGAACAGGGAACAGGGAACAGGCAATAGATAATTATTTATTCCCTGTTCCCACCCTGTCACCAAGTTAAACTTTGGTGACAGGGTGGGAATTAGTTGCTTTTATGATATGGAGTCTCAGGAAAAGAGAAGCTATGATGACGCTGTAGGATTGACTCAGGAGTATGTGTTTTGGATAAGCAGGCAGTATATGAATTTCAGCCTCTGCTGGTAATCATCAGCTAAAATCACGATCCAAATTTGGATATATTGAGTATAAAAATATGGGCGGTTTAAATTGCCGCTACCCATGCTGTTAAATAAATTGCCAATCGCTGATCGGTGCGACAAATATGGAAAATGACGCGGTAACGCTCTCCTGCCCAAATGAATATTGTCAAGCTGCCAACCCGTTGACCCACAAGTTTTGCCAGCGATGTTCCACTCCCTTACCCAAGCGTTATCTATGGGTAGTGGCAGATAGTTTGAATCTGGTTAGTCCTGGAGAAATTTTAGCCGATCGCTATTTGGTTATTGGTCAATCAATTATTTTTGATCTCAAGCCTGGTTTAGTACCGCAAATACCGGAATTAGATAATTTAGATCGAATTAGAGCTTATCTAAAACTAATTCCTTATCGCTTAAACATACCTCAAGTATATGGGATGCTCTCTCTCGATGAGAGACAATCTCAACCAAAAATATTACTTTTGGAAAAACCACCTATCTTGGTTGATAGCACCGACTCTCAGGTATATCTGTGTAGTAAGTTAACTAGGGATTGGGGTGATGCCTCATCAATGCGGCAAATGAATTGGCTCTGGCAGATAGCTCATTTGTGGGAACCCTTGTTAACTGAAGGAGTAGCTTCTAGTTTATTAGATCCTCATTTATTGAGAGTAGAAGGGGCTTTAGTAAGGTTACTAGAATTGCATTTTGATTCTCCAACAGTACCAACATTGTCACAATTAGGTGCATTTTGGGAACAACTACTCAAAGATGCCAAGCCTGCGATCGCAGAATTCCTCAAGCAAATCAGCGATGGTCTAATTCACGGAGAAATCAGTTCATCTGAGCAATTAATTGCCGTTTTAGATCAAGGACTGGCAGGATTAGGGACAGCCTCATCTGGAAGAAATGCGCCTACCCAAAACACCACCATTAAAATTATTACCCAAACTGATACAGGCCCTAGTCGTCAACGCAACGAAGATGCCTGTTACCCTCCTCGTGGCCTAGTTGTAAGCAAACCGCCCCAGCAAACTGCCTTAGCTATTGTTTGTGACGGCATAGGTGGACATGAAGGCGGCAACATAGCATCAAATTTAGCCATTGAAACCATTCAGCAACAAATTATCCAATTAACATCTGTTCCTTATGAAAATATTGATCCCTTACTACTGCTAAACGACTTAGAGCAAGCAGTATCTCTTGTTAATGAGAAAATCAGCCACCGCAATGACACTGAGCATCGTCAAGGCCGTCAACGCATGGGAACTACCTTAGTGATGGCTTTGCCTATTGCCCATGAAATGTATATTACCCATATTGGTGATAGTCGTGCCTATTGGATTACTCGCCACGGCTGTTATCAAGTTACTCTGGATGATGATGTGGCTTCCCGTGAAGTACGGTTAGGTTATACAATTTATCGTGAAGCATTACAACATAGTGGTTCTGGCTCTTTAGTCCAAGCTTTAGGCATGAGTAAAAGTGCTTCATTGCATCCCACTTCGCAACGATTTATCATTGACGAAGATGCAGTGTTCTTACTCACATCCGATGGCTTGAGCGATTTTGATCGAGTCGAAGAGTGTTGGGAAACAGAGATATTACCAATTCTTGCCGGTGAGACAAATATAGAAAATGTTGCCTCTCGGCTCATAGAAATTGCTAATACGAAGAATGGACATGATAATGTGACCATTGCTTTAGTACATTATCAAATCAACTATTCAGAACCAGATATTATTCTCAAAGCAGCAATTCCTACTATTTCAGCCAGTAAAACAGTAGATTTGACACCAAAAGTTGCTAATGGGATCGATTTAGGCGATTTCCATCAGCAAACTCAAGTAATTCAGGAAGCCAAGCCTGCCCGCACTTCTCAACTACCCCTACAATTACTAATTATTTTAGGAATTCTGTTAGCCGCTGGTTCACTGGGATATTGGTTGAAAATGCAAAGACAGCTACCATCTACAATAGTTGATCCAGCAACTCCATCTCCCAGTCCACAGCTAGAAACAAGGACAACACCAAGACCAATGACAACACCAAGACCAATACCCTTGGAAACACCAGATAATTTGCCATCACCAGTAGTTCAAACACCTGATTCCCAGTGATTCTCATCACCGTCATGGGATATGATAATTCAGGTGAAGAACAAAATCAAAAATTCACTTTCTGAACAAAATTTGCTTGTTGGTTTTTAGAGTTTAGTTTCCTGAATCCATGTCCTGCCTGAATGTGGCGATCGCTCCTCTGGTAAATACTGGCACTGATAACTTCGCTATTTGGGTAGTCAAAGCTCCCTATCCCAGTGGTTATGTTTTGCGTGACTGTGTTTTTTCTCCTGAACTTGGCCAAATTTGGCAAGAATGGCAGCAGATGTTTGCTGGTCATAGTCCCCTAGATATTGCTTCGGTTTCGACAATACGAGGTGTAAATACATTACCTATTGAAATGAGTTCGCCCTTGACCGGTCAAACTACTAGTCCTTACAGTAGTCGGTTGATGCAATCTCTGGGTATAAGTTTATGGCGTTGGGTCTTTGATGGGGCAATTCTTGGTAGTCTAGAACGCAGTCGCGGTATGGCTATGGGTCAAAATAAGCGTCTGCGCTTTCGATTAGAAATTCGTGACCCTGATCTGATTGCTCTGCCTTGGGAAATTATGCAACGCGAACCTGGCCAATCGGCAATATCTCTTTCCCAAGATATTTTATTTAGTCGGACTATTAGTGAAGTTGAACCCCTGCCTAATTTGCGAACAGATCCGACTTTAAATGTCTTATTAGTGTTAGGACATGATGACAATCTACAATTAGAAAAAGAAGCCGCTATTCTGGAAAAAATTTTGTCAGAATCTAGTCCATCTGAGACAAATTCTGTAGCAGGTTGTATGGTGAAAACACTCCTGCAACCTACTCCACAACAGCTAATTCAAGAGTTAGAAACAAAAGTATACAATGTCTTTTTATTCGCAGGACATGGTTTACCTGCTGCTGATGGTGGTTTATTGTTTTTGGGTGCAAATATGTCCCTCAATGGGATAGAATTAGCACAAGTTTTAACCCGTACAGGTGTAAAATTGGGGGTTTTTAACGCCTGTTGGGGAGCGCAGCCAGCGGTAATTAATCAACAAGTTATACCTGCTAGTAGTTTGGCAGAAGTGCTAATCCGTCATGGTGTACCTGCGGTACTAGCGATGCGGGATGAAATTGCTGACCAAGAAAGTCAAAGTTTTATTCAAGCTTTTACAGAAGCATTGCGAGCGCGTAAACCAATTGATGAAGCAGTGGCAGGAGCCAGGCAAGAACTGTTAACAATATATAAGTTCAATCAACCTGCTTGGACATTACCAGTTCTTTACCTACATCCAGATTTTCATGGTGACTTGATAAAAAGTGTTGATGAAGGAATTACGGAATTACCAGATACTGCTATCTCAGGGATTAATTCACCCAAACCCACAGCATCTTTACGATCACTTTCACCAGAAGGTAAAACTTGGTTATTGCGTTCAGGTGTCACCCGTATTGGTCGCACCAAAGACAATGATATTGTTCTTCCTGAACTCTATGTTTCCAAACGTCACGCTGAAATCCTCTGCCGGAATATTTTCATTGGTGGTCAATCTATCACCACTTATTATCTGCAAGATTTCTCTACTTATGGTACAACGTGGTGTTTGAGCGCCAATGGTTGGCAACAAATCCTCCGTGAAGAAGTACCTTTGTTGTCGGGAATGCAGTTAAAATTTGGCAGCGTCAAAGGGGAAACATGGGAATTCTTGATTGAAGGTGACTCGGGACTCGGGACTCGGGACTCGGGACTGGGGCGTGATGAGGGAGATTGGGGAGAATAACAACTAACAACTGACAACTGAATTGTTTTTTGCGGAAATTTGATTTTTCCAGTTGTAGCTGTCAATAGGGCTAATGAATTATGAGGTGAGATGATGATTAATAATAAAATTAATGGTTTAGATACTTGTAACTTTTTACCATCTCCAATGGATTTAGAGATATTAGAAGCACTACTACAGCCAGAAGATGGGACTTATCCCTGGAATTTGGTAGATGAGGAATCTGAAGCTTATTTTAACGAACTAGAGCAACAATTTGGATGCGATGATTTACTAGGGGAAGACTTGACTAGGGGAGCGGAAGATTTTTATCATAATTTAGATACTATCTGGTCTCAAGTCTACCATTCTAAAACTGATCATGATGAACAGCCTGCTAAGGGGCTAGAATCAAGTTTAAACAGTGTTTTTGCTGCTTTTGTCCCCTCAAATTGGCTGAATACCATCGCTCAAAAAGCTTTAGAAATTATCAATTTAGAACTATCAGCAACTGAACAATTAGTCGAATGTGTTCAAGCTTTGCTGCCAAATTTCGGAACAGAAGATTTATTTGTGTTAGTCCGTCATGTTGAACCCGCAATGCGGAGTTATGACCAAAATAAATTGGCCGTTATAATCAGCAATATTGAAAATCGAGGATGGACAGGCTTATCAGAAATAGAGCAAGCAAAAGCGGCTTTTGCGATCGCTCAATATGCCTTCAAAGAAATTTCTTACTCCGAGAATGAATCCTGAAATTATGCCCTAATTAACGGGTTTTGATTAAATTCAGATGTTCATTATTTGCAATTCTGTGTAGCGCTATTCTTCTGTGTCTAAATATTGTTGCGCTCCATTTTCATTTTTTATTCCTGATTTGTCCATTGTAGTCTAGATATAGACGAATTGGAATAAGTATCCATATATCCTAAGATATAGAATGTGATTAGAGCAGCAACTAATGGGGAGTTGGGAAGATGGGGCAGATGGAGAAGATGGGGAAAAATGAATTAAAAAATTTCTGCCTCCTGTCTCCTAACTAATAAATAATAACCAATTACCAATCACTAATCACCAATCAAAGTTTTACTTTGGTTCGAGAAAACGAGTAGCAAAATTTTGCGATCGCGTTGGTGATAGGACTCGTGCTTTGAGGATGGCAGCCATCAAAAAAGCGTAAGATAAAACCCCGACAATAACCAATAGCAAGGCATTAATAGAACCTGTCGCATTCCACAAAGCATGGAGGGCAGAAGCACTCAAATAACCAACCGCGAGAATCTGCCAACCCATCAATGGCTTCAGAACCGCTAACCCGATAAAATAACCCAAATAGCCGCTGTAAGCCATGTGTCCAGCAACAGAACCTAAAATGCGGGGAATTAGTAGTTGCAAACCCACTAATTGACCAGCACCTACCCCTGATTGTTGGGTGACATTTTGGGTAATGACTGGTACATATTGACCAAGAGTTTCCAGCAAAGTGAAACCTACAGCTGAAGCAGTTCCCAGCAAAATACCATCTAGAGGTTCCCACACACCTATACGTTCTCGCCAAGGTGATGGCAAGGAGTTACCGATAAAATATGCACCTAAAACGGGTACAGCCTTGAGAAATTCCTCCATTAAACCAGCGCCAAACAACATTCTCACCAGTAATTCTGTGAAGGTAATTGACTCTTGAGATGAAGGTAAATTACCAGGAAGAACTACACGAAATACAAAGATAAAAAAATCTAATAAAGGACTGAGCAAAATTAGCATTGTACTCAATGCCATAGCAATAAGTATCCACCAAGGCTTCTGTTTACCGCAAAGTTGGTAGACAAAATAGTAAGCAGCAGAGGCTATGTAAGACCCGACAATTACTTGATTTGCTTGGGGATTGCCTACGGTACCAAACATCAGCACTACAAAAATAACTGTTAATATTCCCGGTACAAGGTAAGCTTTGCGAGTTAAATCTTTACCAGTGGAAATAATTGGAAATAGTTGTGTGAAGCTAACTGAGTCATGCTGAGATTGCCGTTGCTGATTTTTGGCAGATGCTATGACTGTGCCTTGGTTCATCCTCATTACTGTTGGTTGAGGGACGAATTCATACTCAAAGATGAATTGTGGCCCATCAGCACCCAAAGAAATGCGATCACCTTGGTGCAATTCTTGAGAACCTTGTA
The DNA here is from genome assembly GCF_000196515.1 of 'Nostoc azollae' 0708. Classification (NCBI taxonomy): domain Bacteria; kingdom Bacillati; phylum Cyanobacteriota; class Cyanophyceae; order Nostocales; family Nostocaceae; genus Trichormus; species Trichormus azollae. Next base: position 2,791,666 of record NC_014248.1, on the reverse strand, counting down.
ACAATTGTCCATTTAAAAAAGTGCCATTGGCACTATTCAAATCGCAAATTACCCAACTGAATCTACTATCTGGAGATAAAGAGAGAGGACGAAGCACCGCATGACGACGAGATACCATCCGGTACATCATGGCATCCAAGACAACTTGGCAGCTAGGGTCGCGTCCAATGACCATTTCTTGATTGGGAAGCAGTGAGTAGCGAGATTCTGACCCAGAAGCTACGACCTTACTAGACACTAGCCGCAGAAATGCATTATGTCTTGCGTTTTTGCCTGTCATCGAATTAGTGAGTGTGTCTAAACAAATTCTATGGCTTACGCCACGCTATCAAATGTTTTGGTAGTAGACTTAACTTTAGCCTTATTAACAGCAGCACCATTGATAAATACACTATAACTTCACCAACTGTAGCTTTGGTCCAATTCAAAATACAAAATCCTAAATTCGTCAATTTATAGTGGTTTTACCACTGAAGACCGTATGGATAAAGCACAATAGTAAACCCGTACTGGCTAAAGCAGATTAAATTCTGCCATTGCTTTGGGAAAATTTTTGTTTTCATGTCCCGAACGGCTAAGTTTAATTAGGACAAACCGTTGTAATGGAGTTAACATTCCCCACTGTTGCAAGGTAATGGTGACACCTATTTCTTGTAGTTTCTCCTCAAGGCTAGGTGGTACAGTCGTAGTATTCATCCAAGGGGGAAGAGATTCAACAGGTAATTTGGTAGCTGGTGTCCCTGTAAGTTCCAAAATTAAATTTTGTAGATACTCTTGATGAGATTGAATCTCTGTTGCAGTAGAACAAGGTAATTCGACTAAATTACCACGTTCTGATAGATTCGATTCCAATCAGACAATCTTAGCTTGATACCACAGGTATCTAATTTCTAACATACCTGCATCAATATGCAACGTAAATTATCAACAAAGTCACCTTCAAATGCAAATAATTCTGTCATCTGATTTTGGATTTTGAATTTTGGACTTTCCTCAGTCTTAGTCCAACTATTTGGGATTGATTCTAAAAATAAATCAGGCAGTGTTTAGCATTAAGGAATTATTGGTCATCCGATTACAATCCGTTCTGGTTTAATGTTCTGTTTTGGAATTGCTACTGCGAATTATAAAATAACTAACTGATAGGGCAAGAATAGCAATTCCTAAACCAATAATTTCTATACCATCGGTTATTTTTAAATCAAGGATAATGATTTTTCTGGCAATAGCAATTAACGAAGTTACAATAACTAATTCAACTTGTAAAACGTGCTTTTTTAGATAACCACTGATATTTTCTAAAATTTCTAAAGCAATCAAAACATTGAGAAATAACCCAAATACTTTAAACAAATTCTGATTCAAACTTCCTTCTGATTGGGAAAGTATTTGCTTGACTATAAATATAGCTAAGTCGGCTAAAACTGCAAAAATGACTAACACCATCAGGATAGATAACAATTTTGATACTACTACCTCTACATTTTCTATCAAATACCTAAAATTTTCATCACTGATAGCTTGTATCAACTGTTTGATTAGCTTTTTCATTTTTTTTGATAGACCTCATTTAAAGTTACAGCAGCAGTCAGCAGTAAAAATCTTTTTGTAGATGGAGAAAGTAACTAAACTTTGTACTTTCTGCAATATGGAAGAGGCTGCAAGTTAAAAACTACAAAAATAAAAAAAATAAAAGTCCTCATAGATAAATCTACAGCATAGAAAAGATGATAGTATTTTCTAACTTAACAAACTTTGCAACTGGGAAAAAATTTAATTCTTCAAGGTTAATAGTTGATGATTCATAGTCAGAACTCAACAAATATCCTAATTCTATAAGTTTAAATGTAAAAAGTCAGGAGTCAGGAGTCAGAATGTTTGAGAAATGGTTAATTATCAAATAGATATTTTTGGCTTTAGTCTGAAAAGGCTGACTGCTGATGGCTGTTCGCGTAGCGTGCCGTTAGGCATTAGCTGAATGCTTACCTTTAAGTATCAGAAAAAATAATCATAAGCATTCATAATTTACTATGGTTAAATCAGTAATTCCTGATTATGAATATACATAGTAGCTTACCACTGTGAGGACAAAAGCTGATAATTTTTGGTAGTAGTTTCTACATTAATCAGTATTAATTCCACAGCACAAGCTTTTAATTCAGGTTGGAGAGAATCTGGACAAGATTGTGGGTGGGTAAGAAAGAGTATTAGCTTCTGCATTATGAGCCTATAAAGCACCCCAGTGCATGAGTACAAATACTGTCCCAGGAGAGCCTTAGTGATTTTAGCAGGAAAGTTGCCTAAACCGCGACGCGATCACACCTCCACCAATTGATGATCAATAATACCCAACTGTGATGCATCACGGGGATGAATTTCTATAAACGGTTCTGGGTGCATTTGGCGAATTTTATCAATCCTACCTGTGCGGGTTTGGGTGTGCCAATGTCCATATAATTAATCGCCCAGTAGTTAATACAAAAGGATAATCAGGATCAGGTGCTTCTGCTAAGACTTTAGAGTAAAATATACCAAACTGAGCGGGTCCATCTGGGGTATAAAACCGTAAATTGGTATATAAACCTTTAGTTTCTGAATTATTATCTTGGGAATATGGCCAATGAGTCAGTCCTTGTGCTGCTAAAAATTCATGACTCAAACCCGACATATCACAAGGACGCTGACGAGTTAATTGTACAAACTCAACATAAACTTCCACAGAATAATTAAAAGCAAACTTATCAGCAAAACCTAATATTCTTCCCACTTCCGCGAAGATTTACCAGTCAAGTTTTGCTTCCCTTGGTGGTTGATGAAAACTCTGACATATAGTGACACGACGTTCAGAATTAGTCATAATTTCGGTTTTTTCACCCCATTGTGCCCCAGGTAGCAAAAGGTGAGCATAACCAGCAGTTTCCGTAGGATAATAAGCATTGTTAAAATCGTAAAAGGCGATTTTAACAATGCTTTCTTAGTCCTTTATAAATCTGGCATACTGATAGCGGGATTAGTTGCTGCAATCCATACATAATAACTTAACATGATCGGATTCTAAACCAGTAATCATATCCCAAGCAGTTAAACCTGGAATCGGTGAAATTTTCCCCCTTTCTAAACCCCAAAAATCCTCAACTTCTGTGCGATGTTGCTCATTTTTTATTAACCGATATCCCGGTAACAAGTGTGCTAAACCTCCGGCTTCTCTTACTCCAATAGCATTAGGTTGACCAGTTAAAGAAAAAGGACCCAGTACCAGGTTTACCGATTTGTCCAGTCATCAAATGTAAATTAATAATAGTTCTAACTTTTGCAGTACATTCAGAAGATTGATTAACCCCCATTGACTACATAGAAAGAACAGATTTTGCTTTCCCCCAATATTTAGCCGTTGTTTCTAAATCTTGAACAATAATTCCACATTGACGCACTACTACACCAGGAGAATAATGACGAATTACTTCTGCATAAGCTGGAAAATTGCTAGTGCAATCATCCCTAAAAGCTGTATCTATATCATTCCATTTCATTAATAAATAGGCTATACCATTGAATAAATCAATATCTGTACCGGGACGAATGGCTAAATGTCAGTCTGCGAATTCTACGGCGGGAGTGCGATGCGGGTCAACAACTACCATTTTGACGTGACGATTTTTTGATGATATTTTGCCAATCTGTTAAAAACAATTGGGTGACATTCTGCGGTATTTGTCCCAATTAAAAAAGCACAATCAGTTAATTGCAAATCATCGTAAAAAAAAGGAGGACCATCAGCACCAAAACTCTGAATGTACCCAGATACCTCACTAGACATACACAACCGCGAATTAGCATCGAATATTGATTAGCACAGAAAATTCTGTTAAATGGGAGTTGTAGGTCTAAAATATTAGACAGTTTGAAGATCGATAAAAGAGGTAAAAATGGAATTACACAAATTATGCCAACTTCCAGCTATCCATTGACAACAAAGATGTAAAATAATTTCCGCATTTTCTTTTAACCAAAATTCACTCTTTTCTTTCATTTTTAAATTGACAACTTGGCGGATTAAACTTTCCATAGCTCCACTACCAATAGGTAATTTACGGGCTAAAACTTTAGCATAATTCAAACGTTCCTCCCCATAGGCACGTAAAAGATAATTCCTTTGTTTAACCAGAGTTTTAGAATGCTCTCCTACTGCTGAAGCAATAAATTCATCCATATTAATGCACCTTCTCTAATCTTTTCTTCATGGGCCTTAAAAGTTTGTCCATTCCATTGGGGAATGTTATTTTCTTCCAAAAGTTTCGTAACTTGCTCTTGAAAATTTTTCAAACATTTGCTTAAGTCAAGACTTCAATATATATTTTTGTCATTAATGGTAGGCGTTCCCTGTTTTTTCTTTGGAAATCCTACCTTTTTTTTGGCCACAATACCAGTCTGTCTCAACTTCTCTCATCTGATAAATTTATCTAGGTAATTTCATCTAATATCTATGTATGTATTATTTGAAGTTGACCGTAAATGATTTTTATCGATGCCTGTTTTGGGTTTAGCGATCGCACAGTTTTTACCCCACCTCACAAAATCGCGTTGCTCCCCATGCTTATCACTTTTAGCGGGATTCCGAGGGTATACGTGTTCAATAGATGTTCCTGCAAAATCATAAACTCTGCTTTTATCATGACATACAGGTTTTCCATTCGCTCCATTTTTATCCCATTGCTAATAATATTCAACAGACAGAAGAAAATACCTAAGCGGTTTATTGCTTGTACCAGTTCCTTAATATTGAAGCAGTGTTAATGAATTTCTAAAAGTTTGTTCTGCAGCTTTTGATTGGATCGTTATGTTATTAGGGTTTCAATGCTATACAATTGGAAATTGTTGCGAATATTAAGAGCTTCTTTAGAAGAAATACTTTTTAATGAACTTATATGTTCACTACATATTAATTTATATCTAAAAAAAATTCTCTCTAACATTTCAACTATCTCTGAAAAGTTCTTATGATCTAGTTCAGATGAGGCAAGCAACAAGGGAATTGATAAAGTATGTCCAAGTTCAATTAAAAGAATATTTAAACGAGTTCTATCCCAACCATTTATTTATAGGTTGCTGTTCTGGATATAACCATTCCCCTTTAACTAATTTTCGACATTGAAGTATGTGTCCTTTAATATGTTGCATTGTTTTTCTAAAATTCTCTGTATTATTGGTTGTTATATGATCTTTCTTTTTGATGTTCTGGAAAAAATTTATCAATAAACATATCAAACACAGCATTTTGTTTTGGTCTATTACCGTGGAAAGAATCATAGATCCAATTCAAATAGTCGCTGGTATTAGACGGATAATCAGCAAGAAAGAATGTCATCCCATAATTCTTCAACTCTTCTCTGTTATTGAGGAATATTTTCTAAAATATCTAAAGTTTTAGCTCTTAATAAACCTCCATCTGTCAAATTTGTTCCTCTATCATTAATAACTTGAAATAATCTAAAAGCTTCCTCCTTTTTATCACTAGCCATTTGTAGTACACTAAAGTCATTATCTAAAATTTTCTGAACAATTTCAAGGTAATCAATTTCTTCTTCAATTGTGCTACGTTTATCAACAATTGATTTTAATGTTTTATCCAGTCCTTTATATGCAGATCAAATTTTATAATTTGAATACCTTAATGGTGAAGTGTTAACACCACGAATTAAATCACTATAGAAAGAATGATCAGATTTTGAAAGTTCTAAAACCTCTACAGGTGTAACCACTCTCTGAATTTCTTGTTCAAATTCAATAAATCTATTGAACAATTCTTTACTTCGTCTTTATATAATTTGTAAATTATTATTGCCTCCTGATTTTTTAGCATCAGATTCTAAAATTTTGTAAAATTTAATCAAACAAGCTACCAATAAAGTAAATGTTGCTATTCTTTGCTGCCCATCAATAAATAATTCCATGCTGATCTTGATCAAATGTACCATAAACAGAATATTTAACAATAAGAACTCCACCAAGAAAATGATTAATATCTTATCCTTGCTTTCTTTTGCCAAAACAAATTGTTTAGTCATTTATCAAATCTGATACACACTCTGAGTTCCAAGCATAGGCTCTTTGATTATTTGTAATAAAAAATGTAGATTGGCGTTTAAAGAGAACACCTACAGAAAGATAGCTTGGATCAATCTTCATATAATAACAATAAAATAAATTGGTGTATTTATTCATTACTGAATAAATAATATTACAAACTGTGTCAAAAGGTCAAAATAATGACAGTCTCTAAGCTGATGAGTAATAATGAGTGCTAGTTAAAAATCAGACCATAAATTACAACATCTATGAAACGACGTGAATTCTTTAATTGGGTGGGTTTAGGTTTATTAGCTAGTTCCTTACCTGTAGCGATCGCAGCCTGTTCTACTGAAACAACCACATCAGCATCTTCTACATCTGCTGCAGCTACTCAAAAATGGCAAAAAGTGGGTACTGTGGCAGAATTAGACAAAACGGGACAATTATTAGTAGCAGATTCCCCAGTGGGTGCAGTTTTAGTAGTAGGTACATCCAAAGCCGCCAAAGATTTGATTGCTGTTAACTCTACCTGCACTCACAAAGGTTGTACAGTTGCTTGGAAAACAAATAAAAATCAGTTTGTCTGTCCTTGTCATGATGCAGAATTTGCTCGTGATGGCAAAGTACAAGAAGGCCCAGCCGAAACACCATTAAAAACCTACCTCACTAAGATTGAAAGCGATTCTGTATTTGTGAAACAAGCTTGATTTGTAAACTGTTTCACAGACCAACTCATGCCAAACTGACATTAGGGGGTGAACACTTATTACCCCGTGTCGGTAAAATCTGTCAAGAATGGGAATCAGCCACACAAGAATTAACAGATTTAATGGACGGAAAATGGACGGAAAGCAGTCAGAATTGTGTATTGCGGCAATTCATTCTGTCTGTGCTTCTTACCTACCACCAGTTCTACAAAAATTTTGTCATGATTATCCAGATGTGCAACTACGAGTAACATCTTTAGGAAGTGATCGCTCCCTCAAAGTTCTCAAAGATGGCCTAGTAGATTTAGCAATTGTCATGCACAATCGGTTTATAATCACTGGCAAAGAAATGCTCGTACAAACATTATATTATGAACCCATAGAAGTCTTAACAGCAGCTAATCATCCCCTAGCCAAGTTTGAATCTATGCCTTGGTCAGTGTTAATTCTTTATACCCAAGTGGTATTTAAAGATGGTTATGGAATGTAGCGTTTAATTCAAGATTGCTTTGATCAACTAGAAGCGAAACTTCAAGCAGCCTTAGAAGTTAACACCTTAGATGCTTTTCGGCGAGTAGTCCGTCAAGGAGAACTAATAGGTTTACTACCCCATTCCGCATTAATAGAAGCAAAATTTGATCCCAGTCTTGTAGTCCGTCCTCTAGCTAGCAATAGTAATTTACCAGATAATTCCAGTTTGACTCGTCGGGTAGTCATGGTAAGAACTCAACACCGTCTGGAAATTCCTCCTATTCAACACTTTTGGCAACTAGTACAGGACAACATAGCGCAAGCGTCTTAATGGAAGTTGTAGGAAGATGAGGAAGATGAGGAAGATGAGGAAGATGAGGAAGATGAGGGAGATGAGAAAGATGAGGGAGATGAGAAAGATGGGGAAGTAATTTTCCTAATGACCTCCAATGCCCAATGACCAATGACTAATGACTAATGACCAATATATTTAGAGAATCTATCCAAAAAGTCGGTAGTGGTAGTGGTAGTCACACTTCAGAAAATCTCACCCGTGCTGAAGCTGCTATTGCAATGAAAATGATGTTATTAGCCGAAGCGACACCAGCACAAATCGGCGCGTTTTTAATTGCTCACCGGATCAAGCGACCCACTGGGGAAGAGTTAGCCGGGATGTTGGATGCTTATAATGAACTCGGTCCTAAGTTGCAACCCATAACTCAACCCGTCATAGTTTTAGGCATACCCTATGATGGCAGAACCCGTACTGCACCAATTAATATGATTATAACTTTATTAATTAATAATTAGCTGCGACGGGACAACCTGTGATTATGCATGGAGGCGGTGCCTTTGGCGAGCGAAGCTATTGCTATTCGACAAAATATGGTTTATCTTTAATCGAGATTTGGCAAGGTTTAGGAGTAGATTGGACTAATTTACCTCTGCCTACAACTCAGCAGGTATTTGAAAAAACTGGAATTGGTTTTATTCACACACCAACACTTTTTCCTCTGACCCAAACTATTTGGGAATACCGCGACCGACTAGGTAAGCGTCCACCACTGGCAACAATGGAATTAATATGGTATCCCTATGCTGGTTATGCTCACATTATTGCGGGTTTTGTCCATCCACGGACCGAAGCAATGTTTTAAGTTGCTTTAGAACTGCTCGAATTGAAGAAATATACCTTTGTCAAGGGTTTAGAAGGTAGTTGTGATTTACTGGGCGAGCGCACTGCCATTATCGGCTTCTCATCATCCAAAACACAAGAATTAGAACGCTTACTCCTCGTACCCCATGAATATGGCTTTACACCTAAAAACGTTAGCCTTGGTACGACAGAGGAAGTCATCAAGGATATACAGTCCGTTCTAGCTGGAGAACCAAGGGAATTTATGCAAACAGCTTTATGGAATGGCTGTTTTTATCTATGGCACAGCGGCATTTGTCCACATATTCCAGCGGGTATAGACAAAGCCAAAGAATTATTTAGTAGCGGTGTAGTAGCCGCTAAACTGCGAGAACTGATTCCTGTTCCCTGTCACCTGTTAAGAGTTCTCCACAGACAATAACATACCCTCACAAGCCAGTAAAACATTGGGAAAAGCAGATTTAACTTGGTCTTGAATTTTATCAAGAAAAGTATCATTATCATCTGGGTGATGGTGGGAGATAACTAATCTTTTTACATCAGCAGTTTGAGCTAAATCAACTGGAGTTTTCCAAAATAATTCAGCATACTCATGGTTTTTACCAGTCGGTGGAGTGTAAGTAGCATTAGTAACGAGTAAATCAGCACCTTGAATAATATGTAAAATCTGCTTTTGCTCTTCTATATCAAGACTTTTATGTAAATCTGTCGCGTAGGCAATGCTATGCTCTCCCCAAGTCACCCGGTAGCCGATTGACTTCTGATTCTTATTGATTATTGCCATCGTTATTTTCACTTCACCTAACTCTACTGCATTGCCAGGAGTCAAATTATAAAAATTCAAATCTGATTCCATCACCTGTAAAGGGTAAGGAAAGTGAGGTTGTAGCATCTGATCGCACAAACATTGTTTGATTGATGCACCATTTGAGGCAGCTGTTCCGTAAATATGAAAGCAATTACTTGCAATAAATGCCGGCGCAAAAAAGGGAAATCCTTGGATTCGATTTGATTGGGAGTTGGTAAAAAATAAATGGGCTTCTAAGGATTTTTGTTGCTGCTGCCACATTTTCCCCAAGATGCGTAACCCAGTACCCCCATCAAAAATTAAGTGTTGTCCTGCTACATATATTTCTACACAAGCAGTATTACTACCATAGCGGCAGGTGTGACTGTTCGGGGTAGGAATTAAACCTCTTACACCCCAAAATTTAACCCAGAACTCCCCAGCAAGGTGATTGTCCATGGGAGTCACTTGTTCATTAACGTAGTTTTTGGAATTAGATAGCTCAAAATTTGACATTTTTTTTGAAATTAGAGCTTACTGAGCAAATCATCGTAGTTTCGCACTTCTAAAATCTGGTTTTTTTCATCCACAATAACAACTGTAGGAGAGTAATGTTTTAACTCTTGTAGTGTAAATTGCCCGTAAGTCATTATAATCAAGCGATCGCCAATAATGCCTAAACGTGCGGCTGCCCCGTTTAATTCTATTATCCCTGAGTTAGCTGGAGCAGGAATAGCGTAAGTAATAAAACGCTTACCATTAGCACTATTCACTACTTGTACTTGCTCATAAGGTAAAATACTAGCTTTATCTAAAAGAACTTGGTCGATACTGATACTACCCACGTAGTTAATATTTGCCCCCGTGAGGGTACAGTTATGAATTTTAGCCAAAAGGAGAGTCCGCTGCATTTCGTTTTGGGGTTTTCTGCCACAAGTGGGAGTAGTTTCAGTCTATTAATCAGGTTTTAGTTGGTAATGGGGACTAGGGACTGGTGATTGGTAATTGGAAAAACTCTTCATCCTAGTCCCTCATCTTCCTTCCCCATCCCCAGTCCCTAGTCCCCATTACCCATCATCTATTATTATTTATCAGCTTTGATGAACTTTTCTACTAAGGGTGCAACCCTGTCTACATCTTGCCAGCCGAGAATTTCTGTCACCTTTTTTTCCAAACTTTTATAAGAACGGAAAAATTCAGCAATTTCGTCTAAACGGTGGGGAGGTAAATCTTTCAATGATTTTACATGGGCGTAGCGTGGATCTTTATCGGGAACACAAAGAATTTTTTCATCGCGATCACCACCGTCAATCATTTCTAAATAACCAATTGGTCTTGCAGCAATGACACAACCGGGAAAGGTTGGTTCATCCATTATTACCATGCCATCCAGAGGATCACCATCATCAGCTAAGGTATTAGGTATAAAACCATAGTCATAAGGGTATTTTACTGAAGAATAAAGCACCCTGTCTAGAGCAAAAGCTTGTAATTCCTTATCGTACTCATATTTATTTTTACTCCCGCCTGGAATTTCAATCAGAACATTAATCACACCCGGTTTTGGTTGGGCAGGAATAAGAGATAAATCCACAACAAAACTCCTTCGCTAACAGTGAATCTAGGTAGAACGCAGTTTGGTTCCCCGTGTAAGATTTTAGGACAATTGTGCATCTCTTCCCAAGGTCTTTGTACAAAAGACGCAGAACCCCGACTTCTGTGAGAAATCAGGGATCTTTTTGTATGGCTAGCGCCACGCTGCGCTATAACGGAGAATTTAGGATTACTTTAGGATTACTTTAGAATTGCCTAACTTGGGTTAGGAACATTTATTTATTGCTTCTTACTAAGTGGTAACTCAGGTTCTGCTGATTGTTCTGAACATCAGGTGAAGAATAGTGGGAAATGATAAATACAGGTAGGGTAAGGGTTATGAGTGCGATTGCCGTTCCCACAATGTCTGCCAAACGTTGGGAATATGTATCGGAAGAATTGGCAGACTGGCTATTTGAATTCATACAAAATTGCAGTTTTTCTGATCACTGGTAGGTTTACTCTCGATGATAGAGTCTCAGTTTCTATTTTAGCTATTTTTCTTGAATTAACTTGGTATTCATCATTAATTTTATCCAGTTTCAAAAGTGGCATACTAAATTTTTGTTCGCAACAACTTTATTACAAATTAGATATCAAACACCCAGAGTTTAATCTTGTAACTAATGATTTGCCATTATCACTGAACCAAAGTCATCAATCATTGACATCACAATAATATTTACTGCATGATTCTTTACCTTTTTAATGAAATTGAGGTTAAACAAACAAAGTTCATCGGTATGAACTTGTTTAATTAAAACGCTCAAACAGCTATATATAGCTGTTTGAGCATTCTTTGGGTTCAACACATAGTTATTTTAGTTAAAGCCACTGAAAGCATCACGGTCTCCTCAATGGTTTAACTACACATACACTCTGAGTCTTGACGATTCCGTAAAATTAGCAGTAAATTCTTTTTAGAATCAGATATATCTACCGTATAAATACAGTTACTACCTTGGGCAGCAAACTAAATTTATGCACCGTAAATACAATTCCATAATCTCTGTAAATAGACTTTATCGCTGTGAGTTAGATCACAACATTTGTGTAAACCTATATTATTTGTGTAAACCTATATATAGATAGAGATTTCCTTCAACCTGAAATATAAATAGCTGATGAATTGATATATATAATTTTTGGTTAATAAATGGTTAACCATAACAAACAGTTAGCCACCATGAAAAATGTATACCAATAAACAATAAAGTTGATCATGAAAAAACCGCCTCTAGTGGGGGCGGTATGCTTAAGCAATCGGAGGGTAATTACACCTTACTTAATTCATTAGACCTCTTGCAGAATTAAAATTCTATGTTATAATTATCCTTTGTATTTGTTTTAGCAAAAAGTTAGAGTCACACGCTTATGTTTGAATTAGCGACCCCAAAGAACAGCAAAGATACATAAAATCTAAATCTCTCTATTATACCACAGAAACAATTTTGCAAGAGGTCTATTTTAGAAATGCTGTATTCTAGTTTGCATTTGTCCTAGATTGTATTTTTTCATCCTTTACCATAAGCACTAATAGGTTCTTTGATGAATCGGATGTAAAGATGCCTAAAGGTAGATGTAATGACGCGAGGCATGGCAAAATCAATGGGCATTAATGTTTCTGGAAGTTGCCAATCCGTAATTTGTAATAAATCTGGTGATAGATTGGGAAATTCAATATCTGTTAATTCTGGGCAAATTCCTAATCTTTGAGAAGCCGCAACCGTAGGAACTTGTTCAGGTGAAACCTGTAGAACTTCCAACATTGCTCGATCTAAAGCAAATACATTTGCTGAGGCTGCTAAAATACCCAAATTACGAGGTTCACCACCACTTGGTCCATTTCCTTCATGACCAATAATCCCATCTAAAATAGTTAAACTGGGATTAATTGCTCTCGCAGTTTCTACTAACATTTCTCCAAATCTTTTTGCATCTTTACCAGCTTCAAAATGCCACCAAGCTTTCATTTTACCGGGAACACAACCAAAGAGGTTTTTTACTCCTAAAGTTACAGTTAATTGGGCATGAGATTTAACTTTAGGCAGGTTAATTATCACATCTGCCTCCATTGCTTCTTTAGAAAGTAACAGGTGATTAAAATTATCATTAACCGTTTGATAACGGTTCCCATTAAATTCAACAATGGGGATATTTAATTCTTCTAAAATTGATAATAACCCATTGGCTATGGCCACACCTTTAGCACTACCAAAAGCGGGACTATCTCCTAAAAATGGCTTACCACCTGAGGCTATCACCATTTCAGCAACAGCGCGGACTAATTCGGGGCGGGTGGTACACTCTTTTGTAGGACGTGAACTTGTGAGTAAATTGGGTTTAAGAAGGACGTGATTGCCTGGTTTCACAAAAGGAGCTATTCCCCCTAATGGTTCTAACAGCGTTTCTAAAGATTCTTTTAAAGCATCTTGTTCGTAGGATTTAGCTCGGATTAAACTAACGGATGATTTTGGTGTCTGCATAATTAATAATTGCGTTATTATCTAATAATATAGATGAATTTGAATTAATCCTTGAGGGTTTAGCATTGCTAAACCCTTACTTCTTTCTTTATAAAGGCACAATTGCGCTCATCTGCTCTAAATCTAAGACGGTTGCTAATTCTGCTTCTGTCATTAAGCCTTTTGCAAGAACTATCTGACGCAGAGATTTCCCGGTCTCTAAAGATTCTTTAGCGACGGCAGCAGCATTAAGATAACCAATGTGGGGATTTAAGGCGGTGACTAATGCTAAACTACCTTCAGCGTAGGCTAAACATCTTTCTTTATTGGCAGTGATACCTTGGATGCAGCTTGTAGTTAGAGCAGAAATTGTATTTCCTAAAATCTCGATGCTGTGAATTAAATTGTAGGCGATGAGGGGCATCATCACATTTAATTCTAATTGTCCGGCTTGGGCTGCAAGTGAGATGGCATTATCGTATCCCATCACCTGAAAACATACCATTGATGTCATCTCTGCCATTACCGGGTTATATTTCCCAGGCATAATAGAAGAACCCGGTTGGACTGGAGGTAGTTGAATTTCCTTCAACCCGTTTTTGGGTCCTGAGTCCATTAACCGTAGGTCATGGGAGATTTTAACTAAATCCTGGGCTAAATTTCGCACTCCCCCGGAAACATTCACAAATGCACCCATACTTTGCATAGCGGCCATTAAATGCGGTGCGGGTTCTAAAGGCATTTCTAATAATTGCGAAAGCACTTCTACTACCCGTTTGCGATATTCAGGATGGGTATTCATTCCTGTTCCGGCTGCACTACCACCTAAACCCAAACTCATCAAATCACCAGAAGCGATATATAATCGGTTTTGATGTTCCATGAGGATTTGCGCCCAAGCCTGGAAGTTTTCACCCAAACGCACAGGTACTGCATCTTGTAAGTGGGTTCTGCCAGATTTGACGATATCTTGAAATTCTACTGCTTTGGCTTCTAGGACAGAAATTGCTGTTTCTAAAGCGGGATGTAATGTTTTAGAAAGTGCTAATAAGCTACCGATACGGATAGAGGTAGGAATAACATCGTTGGTAGACTGTCCATAGTTAAGATGATCGTTAGGACTAACGCGCTTATAGTTGCCCTTTTCATCTCCCAGAATTTCTAAAGCGCGGTTGGCTAGAACTTCATTAACATTCATGTGGTGAGAAGTTCCCGCACCGGCTTGATAGATATCAACGACGAATTGATCCCGGAGTTTACCTGCTAATATCTCATCAGTTGCTTGGATGATGACTTGGCTAATATCTGCGGGAATACAACCGAGGTCTCCATTGACAATAGCAGTAGCTTTTTTAACGTAGAGGCAAGCACTTATGTAGGTAGGTAAGGGCTTGATGCCGCTTATAGGGAAATTTTCGATAGCGCGTTGAGTTTGGATACCGTAATAAACATTACTAGCAATTGAGCGATCGCCCATCGAGTCCCGTTCAATGCGAAAATCTGTATTGGTAGTCATCGTCTGCTGTGGAATAATCTCAAAATATAAATCATCCCATGCAGATACACCAAAAGCCCAATTTAGAAATCTTTTTTAGGATAAACTTGAGGTTAAATCCTGGGAGGTAAAAATATTATGGTAGCAACATCAACCCGTCATTTAAGTTTAGAAGAATTTTTAAAACTACCAGAAACTAAACAGACAAGTGAATATATCAACGGAGAAATAATTCAAAAACCCATGCCTCAAGCTCAACATAGGACAATGCAAGGTGAGTTAGTTACTAACGTTAATAATGTAGTAAAACGTCAAAAAATCGCTCGTGCTTTCCCAGAATTACGCTGTACCTTTGGTGGACGTTCTATAGTTCCAGATGTAACGGTATTTGCATGGAATAGAATTCCTGTGGATGGAAATGGAAATATTGCCAATGTTTTTAATACTTATCCTGATTGGACAATTGAAATCCTTTCTCCTGAACAAAGTGCAACTAAGCCTACCAAAAATATTTTACATTGTTTAAATCATGGTACTAGCTTAGGCTGGTTAATTAATCCTGAAGAATCTAATATTATAGTTTATCCACAGAACCAACAACCAATATTTTTACATAAAGCAGAAGATATATTACCAGTTCCAGATTTAGTTGGTAATTTACATTTGACTGTTGGTCAATTATTTGACTGCCTAAAATTATAAAAATCATCAACTGAAAACTGCATGAATTTACCAAACTTAATTACTTTTTCAAGACTTCTGGGAATACCATTTCTACTGTATGGTTTATATATTCCCACACCCCAGTCCCAATGGATATGTTTAACTGTATTTTTAATTGCAGCCTTAACTGATTGGTTAGATGGATATTTAGCGAGGAAACTAAATGAAATTACTGATTTAGGAAAATTTCTTGATCCTTTAGTAGATAAATTATTAGTACTTGCACCGTTATTAGTGTTAGTTGAATTAGGAAAAATACCATCTGGGGCAGTGTTTCTAATTTTAGCACGAGAATTAGCGATCGCGGGTTGGCGTGTCAATCAAACCACCATCAGCGGTGCCAATATTTGGGGTAAATTAAAAACACTCAGTCAAATCATTGCGATCGCTCTACTCATAGCACCTTTATCACCAGTTTGGCAACTTTCGGCTTTAATTGCCTTTTGGGTATCAGTAATTTTAACTGTAGCTTCTGGAATCATCTATCTATTACCATCCAAGTTAGAATAAGTTTGGTCATAAAGGCTGGCATTTTCGGGTTAATAAACCACATCTTTTTGTTTCACACAGAAGCTCAGAGGCGTAAATAGATAAAATATAACATATATAATATAATGAGGGTATTTTAAATATACCGCTCCTCAATTATTTACAAACTCTTTACTATTCCCTATTCCCTAGCTTATGTATCACACAGATCCACGAATTCCCGCAAAAGAAACCCTAGCTACCATGTATGATTTTCCCAGTGAGTACCCGCAGGATTTAGGTTTGCCTGACGAATTTCATCTTTTACAACCCAAACTTTTAACATATACCTTTTCTCGTTGTAATTATCCCGGAGATCAAGTATTTGTTGCTTCAGATTTAAATCTTTATTATGAGACCAGGAATCCTTTATAGTATAAACGCCCAGATTGGTTTGCTGTAGTGGGTGTTTACCGTGTTTTCGCTCAAAGAGAGTTACGTTTAAGTTATGTAATGTGGCAAGAAATAATTGATCCTCTTGTCATGGTAGAATTTTTATCTCCAAAAACAGAAAAAGAATACTTAGGAAGAACTTTAAGGGAAGTTAATCAACCCCCAACTAAATGGGAAGTCTATGAACGAATTGTCAGAGTGCCTTACTATGTTATTTTCGATGTTTACACCGATCAATTACAAGCATTTCAATTAGTTGCTGCTCGCTATTAAGAAATAGATGTGAGTTCTGGTAAAGTTTGGATGCCAGGAATAGAGTTAGGTTTGGGACTTTGGCAAGAAAGTTTTGAAGGAATTGAACGTTTGTGGTTACGCTGGTATAACAGCGGAGGGAACTGGATTCCTACACCTTTAGAACTTCTGGAACAGGAAAAAATGCGGTCTGATGAATTAGCCGCTAAGTTGAGAGAATTGGGAATTAATCCTGATAATTTGTAATATCATGTTCGTTTGAATAGTTATCATATCTGTTTGGCTGGTAATTGGTGATTGGTGATTGGGAGAACCTGATTACCCAGTCCCCAGTCCCCAGTCCCCAGTCCCCAGTCCCTGATTAGATTACACAGCTTTCAAAATCTCATCATCTACAGAAAAATCTATCTCTGCTTTATCTGCACCATTGACTAAATAATCATTGTGCAAAGAATCTTGCAAACCAGAAACTAAATCATAGTCCGGTTGCCAATTTAATTCGGTCATGGCTTTATTTACCGATGCAAAAAAGTGTTGTACACGCATGGGGAAAGCTTTACGTTTGCCAAAATCAAACTTTTTCGGATCGTAATGCACAATTTTAATATGATCAGCAGATTTGCCAGCAGCAACAGCGCACGCACGGGCTAAACCATCGAAAGTCACAAAGCGATCGCCTGAAATATTATAAATCTGTCGAACCACTGTTTCATTACTAATCACCTGTGTCATTGCCTTGGCCAAATCCTTAACATGACCTAACTGAGTAATATGCATACCATTTCCAGCAATTGGAATCGGGCGATCACGCACAATTCTATCAAAAAACCAGCTTTCCAAAGGATTATAATTCTGCGGTCCGTAAATATAAGTTGGACGAATCGAAGTAAAAGGAATTCCTAATTGCTGCAAGTAAGCTTCCGTCTCATGCTTACCCTTGTGACGACTCTTCGGATCAAGAGTATCACCTTCCATATGGGGCATTTGATCAGATTTCAGATATACCCCCGCAGAACTCATATACACAAAATGTTGTACCCGTCCTTGGAAAATTTCCGCCAACGGTTTAGTATCAGCAAGTTCCCGACCATTATTGTCAAAAATGACATCAAACTCTTCTTGTGCTAATTTTTCTGTAAGCTGGGTTGAGTCAGTGCGATCGCCTATAATTTGTCCTACACCATCAGGTACTGGATGATTACCACGATTAAACAAAACCACCTCATGTCCAACTTCCACCAACAGCTGAGTCAAGTAGACACCAATGAACCGAGTCCCACCAATAACCAGAATACGCATAAAATCCCAATTCCTTAGTAACTTAGGTCGCAAAATCACCCCTGTCATTGAGGTTATCAGAGGAAATAGCGAATAGGGAATAGTTAAAAAGCAAAAGACAAAAGTTAATTAATTTTCCCCCGCCCCCAGTCCTTCACAAGGGTAGGTTTTTTACTGGATCGTGAGGGCAAGACTTGGTGGACAACGTGGATAAGGTAACAAGGGAGGAAAACCGTATAAATCATGTACTGTTGATCACAAGAACAGACCCTCAAAAGACCATTGTGTGTATAAAATCTTCCTTGTCTTCCTTGTCTTCCTTGTCTTCCCTTCACAGATAATATTAAAAACCTACCGCTGTGATGCCCCCAGTCCCCAGTCCCCAAATTCTGAATTTTGAATTTTTAATTTTGAATTTTTAATTGGTATTGGCTGTGCCTTTGAAATATGCCTTAGTTCATGAATGGCTAACACCTAAAGCCACAGGTGGTTCAGAACTCGTAGTCAGGGAAATATTGAATCACATAGATGCTGATTTATATGCCCTGATTGACTTTGAATCCAGCAACCCTGAAAGTTATCTCCACAAACGTCAGATTGGTAAAACCTTTCTCCAGCACTTGCCATTAGCTCGCAAAGGTATACAAAAATATCTGCCTTTGTTACCATTAGCCATCGAACAATTGGATTTGCGGCAATATGACGTAATTTTGTCTTCATCCCACGCTGTAGCCAAAGGCATCCTATCAACCCCTGATCAGCTGCATATTTGTTACTGTCATAGCCCAATGCGCTATGCTTGGGACTTGACCTTTGATTATCTCAACCAAAGCAAACTAGGAGAAGGCGGCATTGGATGGATCACCAGATATTTGTTGCATAGTTTACGTCAATGGGATGTATTGAGCGCCAACCGCGTAGATTATTTCATTGCGAACTCTCAACATACAGCCCGACGGATTTGGCGTTGCTATCGACGAGAAGCAAAAGTAATTTACCCACCAGTAAACATCGAAAACTGTCCCTTTTCATCTGACAAAGAAGATTTTTATCTGATCGTTTCCCGATTAGTCAGCTACAAACAAGTATCCTTGATTGTTCAGGCTTTTAATCAGCTAAAACGACCATTGGTGGTGATTGGTACAGGACCAGAAATGAAACAGCTGCAAGAGATAGCAAATCCTCATATCCAAATACTGGGATGGCAACCAGAGGATGTGGTAAAAACATATATGGCTCGTGCTAAAGCCTTTGTCTATGCAGCTCGTGAGGATTTTGGTATTGCCTTAGTAGAAGCGCAAGCTTGTGGAACTCCAGTCATTGCTTATGGTGCAGGAGGGGCGCTAGAAACAGTCAGAGATATTCGTACCTGTATGGACACAGGAACAGGTATATTCTTCAAAGAACAAACAATAACAGCTTTAGTGGAGGCAGTAGAAAAATTTGAGGCCTATCAGGATTTTCTAAAATATGAGTATATAAGATTACACTCGACTCAATTTTCTCAACAAGTTTTTGCAAATCGCTATCTAGATTTTCTCAACCAGTGTCAAGAAAAAATTCTTCCCTGAAGTGATGGTCAAAATTTTTGTATTTATTTTTTAGGCTTTTGGGAATTTAATCCCAGAATCACTGCCTTTTAGCTTTAAGATCGGGACTATGTGTGGTGTGGATTATTAAGGAGTATGATGACTGCCCAGAGCTCACTCCTCTCCGGCAAGCGATACCCACGTAAAGATGCCAGTGCCTCAATGCGTACTTTAGCAAAACGTGGTCAAAAAACTAAACCCCCTAAGATACAACCTAGAGGTTTGGTTTTTCAGGGTTTAAACGGAGAGTTTGCCAAACGACTATTTGATATTGCATTTTCGCTGTCGGTTTTGATCTTGTTTTTCCCAATATATATAATCTTGGCCTTACTGATTGCTGTCAGTTCAAAAGGGCCAATCTTTTATGTCCAAGAACGGGTTGGTAAAAACTATCGCCGATTTAAATGTATTAAATTCCGCACTATGGTGAGCAATGCAGATGAAATGCTTGCCCAAATCATGGAAACATCCCCAGAGTTGCGCCAGGAATTTACCAGCACGTTTAAACTCAAACAAGACCCCCGAATTACCAAAATCGGCCACTTCCTGCGAATTACGAGTTTAGACGAATTTCCCCAATTTTGGAATGTCTTAAAAGGGGATATGAGTGTTGTTGGACCACGCCCTTTAGTAGCCGAAGAATTACCAAAATATGGCTGTCACATCGAGCATATTTTAACCATCCGTCCGGGAATTACTGGATTATGGCAAGTGTCTGGACGGAATGATATTCCTTACCCCCAACGAGTTCAAATCGACTTGCACTACGTCAAATTTAGGAATTTTTGGCTAGATTTAGGGATCATTTTGAAAACCATTGATGTAGTCATCATACCTAAAAATAACGGGGCATATTAACGTAAGTTGCTGTTTGAGAATAGGAGTTCAGGAGTTCAGACGTTTAGGAGTATGGCTTACGCCACGCTGGGTTATCAGGAGTTTAGGAGCAAACATTAAGTTCTTTCAGTTTTTTCTTCTGCTTTCCTTATCTACTGACTACTGACTCCTGTTGTAAATTTTATTGAATCTTTATAAAAATCAATAATCAATGCAGTTTTGGACAAGATTCAGAAGGATTATTAAATTATAATAAGATTTGTGATTTAGATAATGAGAGACTGACTTGTTAAAGTGCTTTTTATTCAGTATATTGGTTTACATTTAAGTTTTGATAAGTAGGTGGGTGTTAGAAATTGTCGTTATGACAAGGCAAGAGGTGAACCAGCGTGGTCTTGGGGAGCCACTGCGGTGAACGGGTTTCCCGGCATAAAGCAAGTGGCGTGGTTTCCCCCATGTAGGCGCTTCGCCTTTGCCCAGGGTCTGACTGGAGAACCGGAAGGGCAAGAGGCACTCATGCAATAGGGAAGAGGTTTTGGTCAATTTTACTTTTCGTTACATACTACTCTCCGACAAGCCGCTGCGCGTCTACGGTTTTTTTGTGCCTTCCTACTTAGCAATTAAGACTCGTATATTTACAATCAGGCAATTTTAGCCATGATTTGCTAATTTGGCTGAAATGATCTGTAACTTTTACAACTTCAAAACCAAGGGATAATTGGGTATGACGCAACAAAAACGAGCGTTGATTACTGGTATTACAGGTCAAGATGGTTCTTATCTGAGCGAGTTTTTACTAGAACAAGGTTATGAAGTTCATGGGATTATTCGTCGCACTTCCACCTTTAACACAGACCGCATTGATCATATTTATGAAGACCCCCATAAAGCTGGGGTAAAATTATTACTTCACTATGGTGACTTAACAGATGGTACTACTCTGCGCCGGATTTTAGAAGAAGTCAAACCTACAGAAATTTATAACTTAGGCGCTCAGTCTCATGTCAGAGTTAGCTTTGATTCACCAGAATATACAGTAGATTCGGTCGGAATGGGAACTTTACGTTTGTTAGAAGCCATCCGTGACTATCAACAACGCACAGGTATTCAAGTACGTTTCTACCAAGCTGGTTCTTCAGAAATGTATGGCTTGGTGCAAGCAGTACCCCAAAGTGAAACTACACCTTTTTATCCCCGTAGTCCCTATGCTTGTGCTAAAGTTTATGCCCACTGGCAAACAGTAAATTATCGAGAATCTTACAACTTATTTGCTTGTAATGGTGTTCTTTTCAACCATGAATCACCCCGGCGTGGTGAAACCTTTGTTACCCGTAAAATTACGAGAGCAGTTGCTCGCATAGTGGCTGGCAAACAGAAAAGTATATATATGGGCAACTTGGATGCCAAACGTGATTGGGGTTATGCTAAAGATTATGTAAAAGCCATGTGGCTTATGTTGCAGAAAGACGAGCCAGATGATTACGTGATTGCTACGGGTGAAACTCGCTCAGTGCGGGAGTTCTTGGCATTAGCATTTGGTTATGTGAATCTCAATTGGGAAGATTATGTGGAGTTTGATCAAAGGTATTTAAGACCTGCGGAAGTAGATTTGTTAATTGGTGATCCTACTAAGGCACAGCAGCAGTTAGGTTGGAAACCTTCAGTTACTTTTGAAGAACTGGTTTCTTTGATGGTAGAAGCTGATTTACAGGCACTGGGTTACACTTCCCCTAATGGCAATGGTTCACAACAACCCCCAGATATTGCTACTATTCGTCAGGAACTAGGTGCTCTCCACTTTTGATTTACACTGCTAAGGATAAAAATATGACTGCCTTAGAACTAACAAATAAACGCATTCTTGTCACTGGTGGTTCGGGTTTTCTAGGTCGTCAAGTGATAGATCAACTGTGCAAAGCTGGGGCTGACCGTGAGAAGATTACAGTTACGCGATCGTACAATTGTGATTTACGAGTATGGGAAAATTGCCAACGTGCAGTTGACCAACAACATATAGTCATTCACTTAGCTGCTCATGTTGGTGGTATTGGTCTAAACCGCGAAAAACCTGCAGAGTTGTTCTACGATAACTTGATGATGGGAGTCCACCTAATTCATGCTGCTTATCAAGTGGGTTTAGAAAAATTCGTCTGTGTTGGTACAATCTGCAGTTATCCTAAATTCACCCCAGTCCCCTTTAAAGAAGAAGATTTGTGGAATGGCTATCCAGAAGAAACTAACGCCCCCTATGGAGTGGCTAAGAAGGCGCTGTTAGTTCAACTACAATCCTACCGTCAGCAGTACGGCTTTAATGGTATTTACTTGCTACCTGTGAACTTATACGGGCCTGAAGACAATTTTAACCCCAGTAGTTCCCACGTTATTCCGGCTTTAATTCGTAAAGTTCACGAAGCCCAAATTCAGGGAGAAAAGCAACTTCCTGTTTGGGGTGATGGTTCTCCTACCCGCGAGTTTCTGTATTCCACAGATGCGGCACGGGGTATTGTTATGGGTACTCAGTTTTTCAATGAATCTGAACCCATTAATTTGGGTACGGGTGATGAAATCTCCATTCGCGATTTAATTAATCTGATTTGTGAGTTGATGGAGTATGAAGGGGAGATTGTTTGGGAAACTGACAAACCTAATGGACAACCACGACGCTGTTTAGATACGGAAAAAGCGAAGGAAGCCTTTGGATTTACTGCTCAAGTCAGTTTCCAAGAAGGGCTCAGAAATACCATTGATTGGTATCGTCACAACGCTGTGTAAGAAAAATTTATGTGTAGGGGTTTAGCAGTGCTAAACCCTAAAAAACTTTGATTCAAAACATTGAAAATTGAACATTGCAAAAAGTTGATTCACCACTAAAGAAGACAGAACTCCGCCGTAGTTTGCTGAAAATTCGTCAATATATGACTGTTCCAGAGTGGAGAGAAAAGAGCGATCGCATTTCTTCTCAACTCCAAACATCTGTTATTTTTAACCAAGCAACTACTATCCTGGCTTATTTCAGCTTTCGTCAAGAACCTGATATTGGCCCACTTTTTAGCGATTCTCAACGCCGCTGGGGTTTTCCCCGTTGTGTTGGTAAGTCCCTATTTTGGCACTTATGGCAACCGGATGATATGCCCCAAATGGGCAATTATGGAATTCCTGAACCACACCCAGAAGCGCCAATCATCAATTCTGCTGAAGTCGATTTAATTCTCGTCCCCAGTGTAGCTTGCGATCGCCAAGGATACCGTTTAGGTTATGGTGGTGGATATTATGACCGTTTGTTGACTTCTCCCACTTGGGCGAAAATACCCACCATAGGAATCGTCTTTGATTTCGCTTATTTATCCCAACTACCAATTGATAATTGGGATAAACCATTAAAAGGTGTTGTCACTGAAACAGTCGTATATTAAGTTCAGTGATTACTATTGTTTGAATAACTGATTTTAAATCGGAGCGGCGGGATTCGAACCCACGACCTCCACTACCCCAAAGTGGCGCGCTACCAAGCTGCGCTACGCCCCGTTAACTTAACTTTTAGATTCTCAATTTAAGATTTTGGATTGGGGGTTTATTCCAAATTTGTGAATCTAAACTTAATTAAGTCACTCTTACGAGAGTAACACAAGTTCCAAGAAAATAGCAAGCCTTTTATTCAAAAAAATTAAAAAACTTTCAGCATTTCTGTAGCTTGCAGTAATTCTGGTACAGCTTCAGGATCCCATTTTCCTTCTACACACCGCCCTGTATTGAGGATGAAGTGTAAACTATAGGATTGGGGATAGCCTTCTACCTCCATCCATAATAAATCGCTTTCTGCTTCACAGGCAATTTTTTCTTGCTCCATTAATTCTGTGGCTAAATGCTTCATTGTGTCTGCAAGCTGATTGAATAAGCGGCAAAAGTCGTTTAATTCAAGTTCGGTGAATTCTATCGCCCAGTCGTCTGTACCAACTAAGCCTTTGAATTCTGATGCGTCTGGGTTCCAGCCTATACGCCAACCTATTCCGCTTTTGATGACTCTTTGCATGATTATTTTTTCAACGCAGAGGAACGCAAAGTAAAATGCTGAGGGGTTGATTAGTTGGATGTGAGGAGATATATATTTAAGATGGCGGGTTAAAGATATTTACAAGGACTTGGACTAGGCTGTTGCGTTGTTTGCGGGTGAGTTTAGCTATGGCGGTGCAATCCCCCTCTAAGGGATTTTGCTTTAAGGAATCATTACCCGGATATGATGCTTCATATATTGTTTCATTGGCATCCAGGTAATCAGCTAAGGTGAGTTTCCAATCTAAACGATATATGGGGTATCTGCCTTTGACATAAATGTGATAGCGAATGAAACGACTTGCTAAGGTGTTATTTTCAGCAATTTTTCCAGTATCTTTATTTTTGTATAGGTTTTCTTTTGGCATATCTGGTAATTGTGTATACACCAGTTGCCAAACATCACTAGGACTAATTCTCTGAGCTACTGCAGGTGAAATAGTGAAAAAATTTGCACTTCCTGAACCTAAAGTAATGAAACTAACTGTGATTAAACCAGTGATCAGTCCTAAGTTAAACCGTACAAATAAAAGTTTTTTCTTTTTCATATTATTGTGTAGTGCAAAAAGGGAACTGGAAACTGAGAACAGAGACAAAACTCTTCCCAATCTCCAATACCCTATCAGTAGTTATAATTCGCCGATAATCTCTGGCTGAGTCATTTCATCAGACATCTCAATAATTGCTCTGAGTACGGGTTTCATCATTGCATCTTCATTATTCTCAAAATCTTCATAACGCCGACGCTTGGCACGATTCGCCACTTGAACTGTGATCCGATAGCGATTTGAGGCCGCGCTAATAAGCTCCTCAGCCCGATGCATAATCTGAGACTGGGTTGTCTCGAACTTGGAACGCTTGAGCATAATTAGTGGTTGTTGGGATTCTATCCCAGAATAGCACCAGTCAGTAGGGGTTAATCGCAACTGTATTTGGGGTAAAGACAAGATACGCGCAAAATTTATCACGATATAAAGTTGTGTAAAGTAGTCATGTATTTATGTCTTTCAAACATTGCCTAGTTGGGTTCAATTTAGGCAATGTTTGATGGAGAGAGAAACAGATAATAAAGCTTTCAGCCATTCTTACTCAACCACCCCAGCTTCCCTTTTCGGCAAAGATGGTTTCTCACCCTCCTCCCCCTGTCAAAGTAGCTTCAAAGCGAGAGCGGGAATATTTGCGTCCAAAGGAAGTGGAAGCGATGATCAAAGCGGCGCATTCATTCGGAACGCACGGAGTTCGAGATGCAGCCATTATTTTACTGATGTTTCGGCATGGGCTTAGCACGGCAGAGTTAGTTTCTCTGAAATGGTCACAAATTGATTTGAACGATGGCTATATAGAGATAAGAAGAGTAAAACATGGGCATGATAGCATTCATCCCCTACGCGCTCCTGAATTGAGCGCATTACGTCAGATTAAACGAGATTATCCTGAAACCCAGTATGTATTCGTCTCCGAGCGCAAAGCTCCCCTGTCCACCCGAACTATCCCTCACATTATAGCCAGAGCCGGAGAATTAGCTGGACTTAACGAATCTGTTCATCCTCATCAACTGCGTCATGCTTGTGGCTATTATCTTGCTTCACAGGGTCATGATACCAGAGCGATTCAGGACTACTTAGGACACAAAAATATTCACCATACAGTTCGCTACACGCAGATGTCCCCCCAAAGATTTGAATCGTTTTGGACAGATTGAGCCTTCTGGGGCGATAACAATGCTCCTGTAAACTGAAAATAACCATCTTTTCTCTCACTCGTGGCATCAATTGAACGGACAGCTTATCCCAGATTCAAACGGTACTATACCGCCAATGAACTCGATAGAACTTACACTCCCACGAGGATAGAGATAGCATTCGCGTTAAAAGTTACGACTTGGGAAGATAACTATTTTAATTTGCTAGTTTTACTCAAAGTATTTCAGAGATTAGGCTATTTCCCCCAAATAGCAGACATCCCTCTCACTATGATCAAGCATATTCGGATGGCACTGGATCTTCGAGAAGATAGGAGTTTTAGCTATCAATATCCACCAACTTTATCCCGTCATAAAAAAGCGATTCGCTCTTACTTCCCTTTATTATGGCGATTTTATAAAAGTCATCGTAGTGCATTCTTTCGAGTATTTAAATCCCTGTAGATAGAATCTACCAGTAGTGACGATAAGTTGGTTAAAGCCGTGGAAATTTTACTGTCTAATTCCCATCGGCGGGGGGAGTGGATAGGAACAGAAGTTGATTTATCTTTTATTTCACAGCAATGGCAAACGTTAGTGATAGTTCAGTCTAAAGATGTTACCAAAGGTGATGCGCCTCAATTTTGAGATTTGTATTTTTTCTTATGTCGCTGTTGAACTAAAGTCAGGGGATATTTGTGTCTTTAACAGTGAGGCTTATGCTGACTATAGAGAACAATTACTTTCTTGGAACGACTGTCAGCCATTAGTTGAAGCATACTGTCAACAATTAGGCTTTCCTACTCAGGCTGAAGATTTTGTCGAGAATTTAAAAAATTCATTAACCCAAACAGCATCGGCAGTAGATCTAGGCTATCCGAATAATACATCTGTCATTATTAGCGAGCAAGGAGAACTTGTTTTAAAAAGTCCATTAGCTAATCGTGAGAGTGCTTCTCTCAAAAATTTAGAGGCCTTAATCTCTGCAATGCCAGACCGTAACTTAATTGATATTCTCAGAGATGTGGATTACTGGACAAACTTTACCCGAAATTTTGGTCCTTTGAGTAGTTCTGATTCAAAATTAGACCGGTCTACAGAACGCTATTTATTAACCACTTTTACTTATGGATGCAATCTAGGGGCGACTCAAGCTGCACGTCACATGAGAGGCGTTATTACATCAAGAATGCTTAGTTTTCTCAATCAGAGACATATTAGTTTAAGAGGATTTAGCGGCTTTGAGTCCTTATTTAACCAGTCAGATCAAGCATTTGGTGATTATCTGATTGATCTTGATGCGATTCTACCAGCACTAGAGGAAAAGTTAAATTTAGGCTTCTGAGTAAATTTGTTACAAGACTTTACATCGTGATAAATTTTGCGCATATCTTGTCTTTACCCCTATTTCTGTTACAAAAACGGCAACGCAGACTAGGTGTTCCCATGTATCGTACATAATCTTCTGAATGGAGTGTGATCGCTTTGCTCGCCATAGGCATCGCTACCTTACTCCATAGCAAGTTCGCCCAAATTTGCCAATTAACATAAAACCATATCTAACAGCAAATACCACAGAGGTTGCTGTCTTATCTATACAGGCTCTAGCATCACCAACTGGCTTTATTTTTCATGTTCTTGTTGATGATTATTGATGTGATTATCGACTTCCAATAACTTGGACATAAATACATCCGGTTTTCTACTAATAACAGATATGACTTTATCAATAGCAACTACTTCACTGATTTTTACAACCCTTTCCCACAAAGTATCTTCTTCTGTCTCTTTATTGTGAGTTCTGTGTTTAAACCACAACAATTCATCGGAAACTCTGATAATTGTGGCAAAAAACCATTTATCTCTCATCAATAACCATATTTCTTGATCTACGTAGGTTTGTAGAATAGATTTCATAATACCTAAGATAATTAAAAGTTATTGGGCTACATAGTATGCTTTTATAAAAAAATAATACAATTGTGAATATACGGAATATTTAACTTCTAAGCCTGTGTAAATTTTAGCACATATTATTCCAGTTTGCTACCGGTTAGAAACTTTAAGCTTGCGGTATTAGTACACGATGGCGGAAATAAACCACCCATTCCAAATCTCTGAAAAGCTTATGCTGTATTCATTCTTAATGTTTAATTGTAACTGCCCAGGTATGAATGTCAGGGATATTCCGATGAGGGAAGAAAGATGGTAATGTTCAAGCACTAGTCCAGAAGAAAAATATCAAAGAATAGAGAAGCTAGAGCAAGAAAATACAGCACTGCGGGAATAGATAGCAGAGCTAGAGAGACCTTTGGGAATAGATAGCAAAACAACTTCAAAAATACCAGCCAGCGACGAACTCAAAAAATCAAATCAAATACGGACAAAAAGATTAAGAGAAAAAGGAAAGTAGGCATCAGAAGGACATATAAGTCATCCAAGGCAGACATTAGCCAAACAATGGGGCAGCGAATATCTTGAGAAAAGTAAAGGCGACATTGGGATTAAATCTCATTGGAGTTACTAGAGATGCATTAACTACGCCTTTAAAAGTCCCTTTTTGGACTGCTTAATAATCTCCGTGGCTATCTTCCTGGAGAGTGTCAATTTTACCCCCTAACTTGATTTAGTTGATACGTTATTTCTGTCTGGGATATTTTAGTTTGAATCACATTTCAGTATCCAATCTTAACTAACGCAAAAAGCTGCTAATTACCCACATCAAGATAAAAGTCAGAACCGTAGAGAACTGATTTTTTGTCACACTGATAAATGGCATTTGCTGTAATACCCAGGTAGCTATCAATCCCCCAGCTATTAAACCAACAATTAGTCCAGCCAATGTTAACAAAACTCCTCGACCAAATTTGTTTTCCTTACGATTAAGAAAATAAATACTGATTCCTACACCTACCACTAATGCTAACTGCAAAATCTGATCACTTGCCGCAGGGAAAAACACAGTGATAGCACTTAAACCCAAATACCAAGACCCTTGTATCAGTACCTCTGGCAAACTCGGTTGATCCAACATTCTTTGGAGCCACATAGGTGACTGTTCACGAGGAATAGGACTTTCTTTCTGAGGAGATTGGACTCGCATTTCTGGAAAACGAATACGCTCAGGTACTTTAATTTTTCCTTCTTGGCGCATCCGTAAGCGTTCCATTAGAATTGCATCATAGGCTGCTTCAATCAATTCTAAATACTTCACATCACCACCATGTTGCTCTAACAGGCGATTGCGAGCATCCTGAATTTCATCGAAGCTAGCATCTTCTGATACCCCAAGTTTTTCGTAGGGATTTTGATCGCTCATGGCAGTTTGTAAATTCAGCCTTGGTAAGCGGTAGTCTTTTGTGGAATAAAAAACAACCTTAATTTTTATTTTGATCGAAACAGTTGTTCCAACCTGTTCTTATCCTTTAACAGGATATTAGCACGGGTTAGTTTGTTTGACCCACGAATTTTAACTATAGTTACTTTAACATATTGTCATCGTACAGTGCATAATCAATCCCATCGCCTTTTGGATAGAACAGCAGGAATACTGTTTTGCTTGCTAAAATCCCAAGTTGCACATTTACGTAGGCAGATGCAGAGGAGCTATCTCTATGCCACTTTATGCTAACAGGGGGTGTTTACTACAACTTTTACCTCGAAATTGGAATAATGCAATTTAAATGCTAATTAGCTGAATCAACGCAAATATCATGATGTTGCAGTTCACTTCTAAAGGTTGGAAGGTTTATGTTGATGCTTTCATTGACCCCACTACTATGAATATCTGGGTTCACAGGTAGTGTCAGAACAACCATTTAGTAGATATACTGAAGTGCAGACCTGATTACCATAAGATTGATGCCTAAATCCTTCATAATTCTGATTACAGTTTATTTGAACAATCAGGATACTCGTAGCTGGCCTTTGTAGATTCTTAATAAGTGCCAAAGTGGAAATTGTGTTTTTACGCAATGACCTTGTTAATCATAATGAAGTTTTGTGTAAAGTGATGGTCATGGCTGCTGCCAAGATTCTTGTAGTTGATGACGACCCAGCCGTTCGGAATTTAATCCAACGCTTTTTGATTAGACAGAACTATCAAGTAGAAGCTGCCGAAGATGGTAAGGCAGCCCTAGCTCTATTTGAGCAGTTTAACCCAGACTTGGTAATTCTAGATGTAAATTTACCAGATGCCATCGGGTTTAACCTGTGCCAAGACATGCAAAGCCGTAATGGTGTTTTTGTACTCATGCTGACTAGCCGGACGGATGAATCCGACAAAATTCGTGGTTTTTCTAAAGGTGCTGATGACTATCTCACCAAACCATTTGGGTTAGGAGAGTTAGAAGTCAGAGTAGCAGCTATTTTGAGGCGTCAGCGGGTTGTGACGACCGCAGAACAAAAACGCCTGATTTTTGAAAAATTAATGATTGATCCGGTACGGAGGGAAGTATCATTTAATAACCAACCAGTGCCGTTAACTGCTTTAGAATTTGATTTGTTACATTTTTTAGCTAGTCATCCAGGTCGAGTTTGGCGGCGATCAGAACTTATTCAAGAGGTCTGGGACTATGAATATGTGGGAGACCAGCGAGTTGTCGATGTCCACATCGGTCAAATTCGCAAGAAGATTGAAATTGATGCTGGTCAACCGGCATTAATCCAAACTGTACGGGGTGTAGGGTATAAATTTGAATGTCCTACTCAACCGCAGCAAGACGTTAAATCCTAATCTTCAGGTAAGAATTCAGGAGTCAGAACATTTGAGAAGTTGGTTAATTATCAAATAGGTATTTTTGGGGTTAGCTTGAAAAAGATGACTCCTGTTCGCGTAGCGTGCCGTTAGGTATTAGCCGAATGCTTACATCTTCAGTAGATTATAAAGTTTGTTCATTTCTAACCAATGAACATTTTAGCAAAACTCTTGGATATTAAAAGAGTCTGTTCTCATGAGTATTTCGACTCTTAGTTCTGGCTGCCCTTAGCACTTGCTTTTAAACCAATGCTGTTTTCCGGTGTGTTCACTCAGGCAAACAACTGTATTTTACTAAGTTGATGAAAATTTTTGATCTGCTGAATTTCAACTAATAGCCCTTGATGGGTTAAACCATCAAGGACATACAGTATTTGCCAGAGCTATTAGAACACGCTCAAATTCTCAAATCCTGATTATACGAGAGTTATCAAAAGCTGTAGTGTGGGTCTAGACAGCCGCTAGGCATCATGCTATCTGCTATCATTCTGATCGATAGCAGATAGCAGCATTTCCAATGTAAGTATGTATAATCTATGGCGACATTAAGGCTGTATATATTCCAACTCAGCATTCATGAAATAAAGTTTCTAAGTAGATACGATCTGCACAGCGATCGCTATCTCCATTTTGGAGCAAAAACAGCGATAACGCCGCAGTTAATACTCGGGTTTGATCCCAATCAGGATGAGTTTCTAAATAGTTTTTTAGGGATTCCTGGAGTGTTTCAGGGATTTCAGTAAAGATACTAACCTTTGTGTTTATAAGATTTTCCTTCTATAAAGCCCATCAAGAGATGTTGCTTGCGTTAAGAGTTTTCAGCAATTGTTCGCCAGGTTGACAATCCGCACTCATATCTGAGGTAAATAATTTCCAAACTCGATGCTAAGGATGGGACGGACTAAAAAAGCAAGCCGAATCATTGTGTGCTAAGAGGGGGTTGGTTTGTCAATGCTGCGAAATTTTAAAACTTAGTAGATAAAAAATAATGACTGACGAAATAATCAAGACTATAGCTATATTTTTGTTACTTAACTTAATAAAATCTCAGTTCAGTTATGAATGTTGTTTAGTTACCAAAGCATAAAATCCCCAGTAAGTCAGTAAGACTTGATTGGTTCGTAGAGCTTCTGTGGAAAACTAGTAAAGTTCCTGTGGGAACTCTGTGGAATCAATGAGGATAATTGCAGCTAATGATAAGAATTACAAAGATATCAAGGTTTGGTAACAATTTAGCTTAAGCAAACTACGGAAGCTATATATAGCAATAGAGGCTACTAAGTACAATAATCTTAAGAAGTGGTAGAGGGGGATAATTACAAATTGCCATTTACAACCAGATAACTAGAAACTTGGCTTAGTATAGAAAAATTTAATAATTGTTTGTATCCATTTGTGACACAACTAGTGTTTAATATAACTAAACAGTTAGTTGCTGCAAAAATCTTACTTCTCACTGGTTGCAACCACCAAAAGTAAGTTATATTCAGCGCCTAATTTCTGCAAAAAGACAGAAATATACTTTTTTAGCTCAAAGATTTTATGTTAAGACTCTCCAGAGTTAACTAAGTATTTTTGGAGAAAAACCCCCATAGGTTAGAATTGTCCATACCTAATTTCTTTGATTGGCAATCCTAGAGGGATCTTAACTCTTGATATGAAATATTTTAGATGAAAATTTAAGTTTAGATGAAAACTTAAGTGTGAGGAGTCACCATGAAAAAAAAATTACTGAATTCGGGTGGAATTGGTTTACTCTGCTTGCTTTCTGGATTATTTACTGTAAAAGCAATGGCTGCTGATAGCCAACTACAGGATTTACCTAGTGTCAACCAAACTCAACAAAGTGATGATTTATCTGTATCTGCGACCCCAGTAGTTGCATTAGATGAGATTGAACAGGTAAATTCCGTGTCCCAATTATCAGATGTACAGCCTAAAGATTGGGCTTTTGGTGCATTACAATCTTTAGTTGAACGATATGGTTGTATTGCTGGCTATCCAAACGGCAGTTTTAGCGGCAATCGGGCGTTGAGTCGTTATGAATTCGCTGCTGGTTTAAATGCTTGTTTAGATAGAGTTAATGAGTTAATTGCTTCTAGTACAAGTGATTTATTAACAAAACAAGATTTAGCCACTCTCCAAAAACTGCAAGAAGAATTTTCTGCCGAACTCGCAACACTCAAAGGTCGAGTAGATGCTTTAGAAGCTCGTACTGCTGAAATTGAGGCTAATAGATTTTATACAACAACTAAGTTGAGTGGTGAAGCCATTATCGCCGCTATTGGTGCTACAGGAGGCGCTTCTGGTAGTGACCCTAATATCATCCTCACTAATAGAGTCCGCTTAAACCTGACCACCAGTTTCACAGGTAAAGACTTACTCATCACCGGGTTACAAGCTCATAACTTCTTAAGTGATGGCAGTAGTCTCCAGGGTAGTTTGGGATTATCATCAGGATTGAGTGCTAGTAGTGCGCGGACTAGCTTTGAACCCCAATTTCCTGGAGTCGACGTAAAGACTTTAACTGCTGTTGGTGCCAACTCACTGGAACTGTATAAACTGCTGTATATCTTTCCTGTAGCAGAAAAATTAACCTTATTTGCGGGGACTGCGGCGGAAGTTTCTGATGCTTTTCCTGCTATTACTCCCTTTTATGGAGAAGGACAAGAATCTATTTCCCATTTTGGTAATTTAAACCCTGTTCTCCGCGTTTCTGGTGGTACTTCTGGTTCTGCTTTAGCTTCTGCGGCTGGTTTTATTTATAGTTTTTCACCAAAACTGGATTTGAGAGCTTTGTATGGTAGTGTTAATGCCAACATTCCTCAAAGCAACGGTAGTACACCTTTGGGATCTGGTGTATTTAGTGGTAGTAGCGTAATTGCAACCCAACTGACTTTTAAACCCACCAAATCTATAGATGTGGGATTAAACTACTCCAATAGTTATCACGAAATTAATATTTTAGGCACAGGTTTAACTAGTAGTGACATTGGTGCTTTGTCTGGAGTTGATTTAGGAACACCTGTAAAGATGAACTCCTTTGGTGGGACTGCAACCTGGCGATTTTCCCCAAAGATGGCTTTATCTGGTTATGGTGCAGCAATTTTTGTGGATGATTCTTCTCCTGCTGTTGATGCTTCCACAACTTTTACGAGCTGGATGGTAGGCTTGCATTTTAATGATTTACTCAAAAAAGGGAATAATGCAGGTTTGATTTTTGGACAGCCTCTTTATCGTACTCAGGCTAGTGGTGCAGCCACACTAGGTACAAATAGAGGAACACCTTACCATCTAGAAGGTTATTACCGTTTTCGTATTAACGACAATGTGAGTATTACCCCTGGTGCGTTTGTCTTGTTTAATCCTGAAGGAGATAGCACCAACGCAACTACAACTGTAGGTCTAGTGCGTACTACCTTTACTTTTTAGGTGATTGGGGATTGGAGACAGAAAGCAGCAGGCAGAAGGCTTACACCACGCTGCGCTATCAGGATAAATAAGGAAGAGGGAAAAATAAATTGTCCTCACCATCTCCCTCATCTCCCCCATCTCCCCCATCTCCCCAGTCCTATTTCCGGCGTTCTTGCAATTTACGATATACAGCTTTTAGGTCAACTTGATGATGTGCGATCGCCACGAGGGTATGATAAAACAGGTCTGCAACTTCAGCTGTGATCGCATCAGCATCATCATCTTTACACGCCATAACTACCTCGGCGCCTTCCTCACCAATCTTTTTCAAAATTTTATTATCACCACCTGCCAATAACTTACAGGTATAAGAACTTTCATTGGGATGATCACGGCGATCGCATATTACCTGGAAAAGCTGCGATAGCATATCCGCTGGTGGAGGGGCTATTTTCCCATCAACTTGGTGAAAACAACTACGCTCCCCAGTATGACAAGCAATATCTCCCAGCTGCTCAACTCCAATCAGTAAAGCATCACTATCACAGTCATAACGCATACTCTGCACCTTCTGAATATGACCAGAAGTAGCCCCTTTATGCCATAACTCCTGACGGGAACGACTCCAAAACCAAGTTTCTCCAGTTTCTAGGGTCTTGTCTAAAGACTCCCGATTCATCCAGGCCATCATTAAGACAGTACCATCCAGATAATCTTGGACAATTGCCGCCACTAAACCCTTGTCATCGTAGCGGATTTTTTCAACAGGGATGGCAGATTGTAGCGCTCGCAGTTCGGGAGAAGACATACCAAAAACTTTTGTAAGTTAACAATAATCAATGAATTCAAGGTGCTAACAGGAGTTTACCAGAAAGAATAATAATATTATTATTGTCATTTTTTTTGGTTTAATCAATTCTATTACTATAGAAATTCTAAGCATTTTTTCGCCCTATCCTAAGATAGAAGCTCGATTTAGTCACCACTTATAGGAGATAACCCTTGGTAAACACCACCATTAAAACCACAAAATCACAAGAAATTTTTGCGGCTGCTCAAAACCTGATGCCAGGAGGAGTTAGTTCTCCAGTCCGTGCATTTAAATCCGTCGGTGGACAACCCATAGTATTTGATCGCGTTAACGGAGCCTATATTTGGGATGTAGACGGCAACCAATACATCGACTACGTGGGTACTTGGGGACCGGCTATTTGCGGTCATGCCCATCCAGAAGTGATCACAGCACTGCATACAGCCTTGGAAAAAGGCACCAGCTTCGGGGCACCCTGTGCGTTAGAAAATGTCTTAGCCGAAATGATGATAGATGCTGTTCCTAGCATCGAAATGGTCAGATTTGTGAACTCTGGAACTGAAGCTTGTATGGCCGTACTGCGGTTAATGCGAGCCTTCACCAAACGAGATAAAATCATCAAGTTTGAAGGTTGCTATCACGGACATGCTGATATGTTCCTCGTTCAAGCGGGTTCTGGTGTAGCTACACTGGGTTTACCCGATTCCCCAGGAGTTCCCAAAGCAGCAACCAGTGACACATTAACAGCACCTTATAATGATTTAGAAGCTGTCAAAGCTTTGTTTGAAGAAAACAAGAATCAAATTGCTGGTGTGATTCTCGAACCAGTAGTTGGTAATGCTGGCTTTATTACTCCCGATGCTGGTTTCTTGGAAGGATTACGAGAACTTACGCACGAACATGATGCATTACTAGTATTTGATGAAGTGATGACTGGCTTCCGTATTGCCTACGGTGGCGCTCAAGAAAAATTTGGCATTACACCAGATTTGACAACACTCGGTAAAATTATCGGTGGTGGCTTGCCAGTAGGAGCCTATGGTGGTCGCCGCGATATCATGTCAATGGTTGCTCCTGCTGGTTCTGTATATCAGGCTGGGACTCTTTCTGGTAATCCCCTGGCTATGACTGCGGGAATTAAAACACTGGAATTACTTCAAAAACCAGGTAGTTACGAGTACCTAGAACGCATTACCAAGAAACTAGCCGATGGGTTGCTCAAAATTACCCAAGAAACTGGTCATGCCGCTTGTGGTGGTCATATCAGCGCCATGTTTGGCTTATTTTTCACTGCCGGGCCAGTCCATAACTATGAAGATGCGAAAAAGTGTGATACAGGAAAATTTGGGCGTTTCCATCGTGGGATGTTAGAGCGTGGTATCTACTTAGCACCATCTCAGTTTGAGGCTGGGTTTACTTCTTTGGCTCACACAGATGAAGATATTGACAAAACTTTAGCTACTGCAAAAGATGTGCTTTCTAGTCTGTAACCTTTTCCTACCAAGAAAAGCTAGGGCGTACACACAATTGCTACCTGTCTTCGTTTCAGCCTATTTCGCCCCCTAAGTACCCCAATTATGGGGTACTTAGAAAATTCTTGTCTCACCAGAATTGGGGGTTAGGGGGGTTGATTAAGGGCTGGGCTAAATTACTTGTGTGTACACGGTAGCAAAGAAAAGGGAGATGAGGATAAGCAAGTCGGTGGGATTAAACTGAACTATGTAGAGTTTTGTAGGGAAAAGGGTAAGAGGAAAAAACTTTTCCTCTTACCCTTTTCACTGCTTAATATAGTTATATTTATTTGCACCTACCTAGTGGTCTCTTAAAGACACTTTGAGGGGTAATGATAGGAAGAAACATTTCTATTCTTCCCCTGCTCCCCTTCACCCGTCATTTTTAGGTTGACAGACTGCTAAGTTCCCCTTTTCCTTTTCCTTAACAGCCACATCCATTATGACTACGGCCTTTCATGCCCTTCAGCACAGCCATCAAAGCAATAGTATTTACCATCTTTGCGGATAGCGTTTTCTAGAGAAACTACACATAAACAACGATGACAAGCGCATTTCATGTGATGAACAATTGTCATAAATTTCTCCATTTTTTGATTGGAGATAAAAATATAACACATGAACAATTATTCATGCTTTCCTAAAATTAAAATTAACCGTAATCAGATATAGCAGGAGTCAGGAGTCAGGAGTAAAATTCTCTTGCTGTCTAGGTTTGAATTTAGATTCTGTACCTCATTGATCTGCAATTTGCTGTAAAAGCAATCCTTACCCATGAAGCTTTTCCCAAACCAACTAACAATTTTGAGATGGTTAACTGAGCAGTATGAGATACTTAAGTGATAGCAATACTAATTTCATAATTGGTTTGTATAACATACAATCGATCTTTCAGCAATATCACTTAACAAAAGCAGCTACTACAGCATGATTTTAATGAGATAATAGTTAAGACAACAACTTTGGTTCAAAGCGAAGTTAATTTCGCTAGGTTTACTATAACTTGAATTATCATCCGTATAACTTTAGAAACTCTTTAACAACATTTCCACAAAAATTGCCTGACAAAGTTAGGATTTACTCTCAATAATGTAATGAGAGTCTAATTTTTCCCTTATCCTTCGTGCAGCGAGTTAACAGTGCATGAGCTACTGCTTCAATCCTACCTGTGCCCATCCCAAAAATTTGTCATCTAGCCAGAGGTGTAATTCTTGTGGCTCACCATTACTATTGCGCGATCGCTATCAGATTATTAAACGGTTAGGTCAAGGGGGCTTTGGAGCTACCTTTGTAGCCGTAGATGAAGTCCTACCAGGAGAACCTTGTTGTGTAATCAAGCAACTCCGTCCGTCAGGAACAGCCCCACACATATTACAAATGGCACGGGATCTGTTTGAGAGAGAAGCTAAAACACTAGGTAAGATTGGTAATCATCCCCACATCCCAAGGTTATTAGACTATTTTGAAGAAGAAACACAATTTTATTTAGTTCAGGAATATATCAGTGGTGCTACTCTCCAACAAGAAGTGAAAAAAACCGGATTTTATAGCGAAGCTGGAGTGAAACAGTTCTTAACAGAGATTTTGCCATTACTGCAATACATTCATGACCTCAAGGTAATTCATCGTGATATCAAACCAGCTAACTTAATTCGCCGCACTCAAGATGCCAGACTAGTATTAATTGATTTTGGCGCTGTCAAAAACCAAGTCAGCCAAATTCCGCCTAACCAATCGGGACAAACGGCATTAACAGCTTACGCGATTGGTACTCCTGGTTTTGCCCCTCCAGAGCAAATGGCCATGCGTCCAGTTTACTCTAGTGATATATACGCACTAGGAGTGACGTGCATTTATCTACTGACAGGGAAAACTCCCAAAGACATTCCATACAATCCCACAACAGGTGAAATGATGTGGGAACAGATGGTAAATATGAGCGGCCATTTAACCACTGTTTTAAAGAAAATGTTGGAGGTTTCAATCCGCAATCGTTACCAGTCAGCTTCAGATGTACTCAGGGCGATGGGTATGGAACCATATCTAGACAGTTTAGCCAAAGGACTAATTGTAAAAACTGAAACTGATAGTAGAGATAAAATACAGAATCGACCAGAAAATCCTGGTAATTTGTCGAGTAATCCTACTTCCGGTAGCAATGATGGTGTGGCACAGCTAGCAGCTGCCATTCGTGCTAGAAGAGCTAAATCACCAGAAACATCTGGATTGCGGGCTGGACGAAACCAGAACAAGCAGTTGATATCTAAACCGTCCAGTGCAGCTAACAGCGATCTCAGTGGTTCTCAAATTAATCGCCGATTAAATTCCGAAACTCTCCTCAAAGCATACTTAAAAGGCAGAAGGGATTTTGCCTGTTTCAATATCAGTCTTTTGAACTTAGAAGGTGCAGACTTATCGGGAACTAATTTCCATTCCGCTCAATTAAGAAAAACCAACCTCCAAGGTGCTAATCTTGAAAATACGGACTTTGGTAGAGCTAGTTTAATGCAAACAAACTTAAGAGATGCTAATTTGACAAAAGCTTACTTAAGCCATGCTGATTTAGAAGGAGCAGACTTAAGAGGAGCTGATCTCAGTTATGCTTATATAAGTCAGGCTAATCTCCGGGGAACTAATTTGTGTGGTGCTAATCTTACAGGAGCAAAAGTTACTGACGAACAACTGGCATTAGCAAAGATTAATTGGCTAACAGTACGTCCCAATGGCAAACGCGGGTTTCTATAAAACTGGCTGATTTGGTGATTTTGAATAAATCTGATTTAGATGATACTGACAATGAAATAATGGCAGGCCTTGTCATTTTCTGCTATTTATATAAAAAACTTCTAACACTTTCATCTCTGGGAGATTCAGAATTTT
Source organism: 'Nostoc azollae' 0708 (assembly GCF_000196515.1). Taxonomy (NCBI): domain Bacteria; kingdom Bacillati; phylum Cyanobacteriota; class Cyanophyceae; order Nostocales; family Nostocaceae; genus Trichormus; species Trichormus azollae. The sequence continues at coordinate 2,752,220 of NC_014248.1, read as the reverse complement.
ATCTACGGGAACTTTCCTTGCGATCGCCGAAACTTTTGCAAAATTTACCTTATTTTATTTAGTTAGGGTAAAAATTTTCAGGTTATCTGAACCTTTTCAGGGGTCTAATTATGATAGTTTTGAGTCATTCTTAATATGTTCTAACATTTAGTGGTATTAGGATATTCAAATTCACCAGGTTGACGAATGAGAAGTTCATTTAAAATCAACTGTTCTGCAGGGTTTATTACCTGTAATCGAACCACATTAGGTTCGACAGTTTGCCAGGAAACTCGATATTGATATTTGGCATTAGTCCAGGTGAAGACAGGACGAGCTTTAGTACCAGATGCTTTAGCACCAACTAAATATAGAAGCATTTTAATAAAACTTAAATATACGCAATAAAGTGCAAATTTATAGGATTAATGTTTTACTTGATTTTGTATTCTTCTAGTAGAAACGGAGCAATTAATTATTCTGGGGCATAATGATGTATTATTAATTAATAAAACTACACAGCAAACATGGCTACAAAAATTCCCGTTACAGTAATCACAGGCTTCTTAGGAAGCGGTAAAACCAGCCTCATCCGTCACCTCCTCCAAAACAAGCAAGGACGACGCATAGCAGTATTAGTCAACGAATTTGGCGAACTGGGTATAGATGGAGAATTATTAAAATCCTGTCAAATTTGCCCGGAAGATGAAACAGAAGAAAATCCAGAAAATAATATATTTGAACTCACAAACGGCTGTTTATGCTGCACCGTCCAAGAGGAATTTTACCCGACAATGCGGGAGTTAATTAAACGCCGAGATAGTATTGATTGTATTATTATTGAAACCTCTGGGTTAGCTTTACCAAAACCTTTAGTTAAAGCTTTTCGTTGGCAGGAAATTCGCAATGCAGCTACAGTAGATGCAGTGATTACAGTTGTAGATTGTGCTGCGGTGGCTGCGGGAACATTTGCCAGTGATTTAGATGCGATCGCTGCACAACGGCAAGAAAATGATAACCTAGAACATGAAACACCATTGCAAGAATTATTTGAAGACCAACTTGCTTGTGCAGATTTGGTAATTTTGAATAAAACCGATTTAGTGGATGGTGCAACACAAGCGCAAGTAATTGAATTAGTCAAAAATGAATTACCCAGAGAAGTAAAAATTGTCTCTAGTGATTATGGTAAACTAGACGCATCCATACTATTAGGATTTGAGTCCGCAGTTGAAGATAATTTAGATTTTCGTCCTAGTCATCATGACACAGAAGAAGACCATGATCATGATGATGAAATTAACTCAACTCATGTCATTTTAGACCGCACTTTTGACCCAGAAAAGTTGCAATCAATATTAGAAAAACTGGCACAAGAACAAGAAATTTACAGAATTAAAGGTTTTGTTGCCGTTACAAATAAACCCATGAGGTTAGTTATGCAAGGTGTAGGGAGAAGATTTGATCAATTTTATGACCGTCCTTGGAAGCCAGAAGAAGCAAAAAAAACCAGTTTAGTTTTTATCGGTCGTGATTTACAATCTTCAGAAATAGAATCTCAACTTGTTGCTTTGTAAAGTATTAATATGACAGGTTTATTTAACAGTGCAAATCTTTTCGTTTTGCCTTTTTGGGCATTAATGATTTTATTACCGAACTGGAAAGTTACTCGCAAGGTAATGGAATCTTATCAACCTTTTGTGGTTTTAGGTGCTGCTTATGTGTATTTATTTGTCACCAGCATTACCCCAGAAAATGCTGCAGCTTTATCAAATCCTCAATTAGCGGATATAGCTAAGTTTTTTAGTAATGAAACAGCCGCTGCTACAGGTTGGATTCATTTTCTCGTAATGGATTTATTTGTTGGTCGGTGGATATATTGGGAAGGACAAAAAACAGGGATTTGGACAATTCATTCTTTGGCTTTATGTTTGTTTTCAGGTCCAATAGGTATACTCTCTCATATTTTCACTTCTTGTATTTTTAAAGCCTTTTCTAAAGGTTGTGAAGGTTTGACACCAGAAGGAAAAGCTGCTGTTAATTAAATTTAGATAGGGGTAAAGCATTGCCCTTTACCCCTAAAATATCTAATGACTTATGCCATCTGGGCTATTCTATAGTTGGCATCTAGCCAGCAGCGTGGTAATTCTTCACCGGATGGAAATACTAACTGTTCTTTTTTATAGAGGTCTGTTTCCTGTTCTTCTTCTCCTTCTTGGTCTTTGGCGTGGATAATGTCTCGATTTGGATCTATCAATTCTTGGAGATCCATAATTCTCACTAAATCGCTGCTATTTTTGAGTTGTAAAAACATATACAAAACCCTCCATTTATTATTTGGTCTGGTGTTAATGTGTGTTTTTTAACCGCAGAGGTACGCGGAGGTAAACGTGGAGGAAGAGGGAGGAGAAGTTAGAATTATCTTTGGTATTTTTCGAGAATATCTACTAGGTTTACTTGGCATTGCAGAGGTAGTAAATCAATTAATGCTAGTTCTTTTCTACCACCACCAATTTTGACGGGAATAGATTCTAATATTTGAATGACTCGGTTTTCGTTGACTTTTCTGTCGGTAATCAAAGGATACAATTTTTCTGCCACTACATTATGAAGTTTGGCATCAGCTAGATATAAATGCCACTTAGCTATATCTATATAGATATTTTCGCCAATTTCTGCTGCTAGGGCTTCTAGTAATTCTGTGGTATTAGTTTTAGCCATAACCCTATATTTAAGTGAGAATGGAACTTTTAGCTTACTCCATTTTATCTGTTAATTGGGTAATTTGTCTCTACTCCCACAGGTTAAAATTGCCCTAGCTTGAGTAATCTCTCTTCAGGTTGATTTAGGTGGTGTTTGGTCGTAATTAGCGATTGCACCAATATAAATTAGATGCAACAATATTACTCCTACCCAGCCTAGAGTTAATGGTGTTAACCATTCCCAAGATGTGGTTTTCAAGATGTGGAAAAACCATAACCCAGAATTGACAGTAGCAGCAACAGCTACATGGAAGGCAAAATTCATGCGGTCATCTAATTTGCGGAAATCTGGATCTTTGCGATCTGGTTTGCGAGGCCAACGAGGAGGCATAAATAATTAATATTTGTGAATTTCTTACAGATGTTAATACACTTTACCCATTTTAAGGTTTTTTGGGTCAACTCCTGCCGGGAATTAAAATAATTCGTAATTTCACGAAAAATACACAAAAACTCTCCATTTCCTAGTCTGCGGAGATACAAATTTAGTATCGGCGGAATAAGTAGGGGTAAGAGAAAAAAAGAAAAAGTTGAGGGTGGGACACAGGGCGTTATAAAATATGAGACATGAGGCAAAAAATTTTAGCAAAAGACTTATCACAAACAGAGTTGCTCCAAAGCATTGAGCGAAAAGGAATTGCAGAGAAATCCATGGGTCAGAAAGTAGAGATATGACTGAATCTAATAGAGCAGTTACAATCAGAAGTTAAAGAATTACGGGCAGAAAATTAAGGGTTAAGAGATGAAAACAACTGATTGAAGGGAGAAAAGGGTCAGCCAGAGATAAAAGCCAAGAATCAAAAAGGCTTCACAAGCAATCACTCATCGGAGAAAGAGCGACAAACGCCAAAAAAGGACAACAAAGGCAGTAAGAAGGCTTGGACTAAAATAGACAGAGAAGAAATACTAGAATATCCCCAAGAATTACTGCCAGCAGAGGCGCAGTTCAAAGGGTATGAAGAAGTAATCATCCAAGACATCATCCTGGCAACCGATAACGTACTATTCCGGAAAGAGAAATACTACTCACTATGAGAAGGAAAAACCTATTTGGCAGAACCTCCTTGGGGTTATGAGGGAGAATTCGGTCTAGGAATAAAAACCTTGATTATCAGCTTGTACTATGGGGGCAACATGACCCAAGGCAAGTTGTTAGAGTTCTTAGAGGATATTGACTTGCTGGAGCATTTTCAACTACCAACTAAATGGAAAAATGCTCTCCAAGTATTACCTCAAGAAACTGTGTTGAGTGAGGCAGAGTTTCATACCCTACTGGATACACATCTGCCTAAACTGGGTTCACAAAAACGGACTCGGATTATGGAAGCAGCAGTGCATTTCTAAGGTTGGGAATATTCCCTGTTTGGCGACTATTGTTTACGAAAAATCTGCTCTCAACCCTTTTGGTTGCTCATGGATGCCTGAATAACTTCTTCCCCCGAAGTATTCAGGGGATACCAAATTTATCTGCGTCCATCTGCGTTCATCTGCTGTTAATTCCTTGTTCCTGTCACTAAACTGATCTGAAAATTTCTACCTCAGTAGAAAATAAATTAGCGTAAGCAGACTCTATTGTGTGCAGTAACTTTAAAATGTCGTATGGTTTAGTTACCCAATGGGAAATACCCAAAGATAAAACTAAATCTTCTGGATAGCCATAAGCAGTAGGGAATACAATAGCTAAATTGATGCCTTGTTTTTGAAGATATTGGTAAACTTCAACTCCTGTGATTTCTGGCATTCTATTATCTAGAATTAATAAATGTAGTCGATACTTAACTACTTTTTATAAAGCTTCTTTACCATCTTTTGCTTCTATGATATCCCAGCCTTATTCATGCAGCAGAAAGGAGAGCATTTCTCGAGTATCATCATCATCATCTGCAATTACCAATTGGCGCTTTTTAAAATCTTGATTATTCATAAATATTTACTTGGTTATGGGTAGAGAAAAAATATCAGTTATTGGTTCTGATTTAGAAGTATTTAATCCGGGAATAGATGTAAAACTGACTTGTGCAAATTCAGAATAGGGCATTTTCTCAACTGTAACTTTCACTGTTCCACCTTTACCTGGTCTTTCAAAAGAGTTGATAAAACAGTGTAGCAGCTTAGGTAACAGAGTTCTGATATCTGCAAGTTACTGAAATTGGATCTGGCCATTAAGTAAGAATTTCTACTTTCCGAATAGTAGCTTTACTTGCTAAAAGGTCTACTAAATCGCCCAAACTATCAGTAAGTGATAGAGGTTGAATTAAACCGATTTCTAATGATGCAAAATTGAGCCAAATTTTGGCACGATGACGGAATATTTGAATAGATTGTTCTGGTTGTTGCAGTAATTTCATTGCATAATCCAAACGCTTAACAGCATAATCCAAACGTTTAATACCTACCATCCGGGAGCTAATCTTCAGTTTTAAAAGTGCGGCTTGATGCTCTTGGATAATATCTTGACGCAGTTCTTCTAATGGCTGATAATCATCAACAGTTGATGTTGACACACGGCGAATCTGTTTTTCTAAATTCCCAATCAATAATTCTGCTTCAATACCGTGGGATGCACACAACAATATTTCTTTCAACCTTTGTCCAGCATCAGGACGACGGACGGAGATACTTAATATACCTACAATTTCGCGGTTTTCGTCCTGCAGGGGAATTCCTTGACAAGTGAAGGGATGAAATCCTTGAATAAAATGCTCTGCAGCTACAATTTCTACATAATCTTCTTCAGCTAAGGAAGTCCCGATACCATTGGCACCAGCGACAGCTTCTGATAGCAGGGAACCCTGACTAGGAAATGATTCGGAAGCTTGTACGGTTTACATCTAGTAGAATAGCTTGGCGATCAGTCAACATCACTGCATGACGATCTGTCCCAGCTGCCTGTGATAGTGTTCGGAAGTAAGGCGCAGCTACATTAATCAGATTACTCTGTTGCGCTACTAAACGTTCAGTCTCTAAGCTGGACAGTTTCTCTGCTTGCAGCGCGAGGTTATTAGCCCCTTGCAAATGCGATCTTTCCCAAGGAGGATAGATTTCTGAGCGCAACATCTCAGCACAAATTCCACCTGTTCCTGTGTATATACGTCCTGCTTCTACTGCATTATTTCCCTGATCGGACATAGCTTTAACATCTCGTGGTTGAAAAATATCACTTAAAACTTACGCTTTGATAGCAAAAATCAATGGTTTCAGCAGGGTGTAGGATGTAAGAGAAGAAAAAGAAAGTATTGGGAAATTGTCAAGGTAATTCTTCTGTTTCCCTCTTATTCTTTCTCTACTCGTTTCACCGCACCTTGTTCAAACAAATAATTCCGGTGCATAAATACTGTCATTTATCATGTTTATTTTATTTGTTTGTATCATGTCTCAACAGCTATGACAATCCTGGTTAACCAGCGATTCTTTTTAAAGTCCTGCCAAAAAAGCCGAGAAAAAGAGAGAAAGTATCACATTTCACCCACAAATTTTTACATCAATCAAGTGGATGAATTTTTATGCTCTTTAATTAAGATTTATTCATCTTTTTGATAGAGGGAGTTAATCAGTCCACTTGTCAAGATGGTAATGATATTGAGCGGTGGATGAAAATGACTAAAGCAAACCCAGTTGAACTCCAAAAACATTTGAATGGTGTTGACTATCCTGCCACTAAATAAAGAAGAATTGATTGAAACAGCTAGAGAACAAGGAGCAGATAAAAAACTGATCTCATTACTAGAACAATTACCAGACAATGAAGAATATGAACATCGTGCTGAACTTAACAAAGCTATAGGTGAGATTTAGTAGGTCAGGTAATGGGTAATGGTTTATTTCTTCAACAATCACCAATTAGCCTACCTAAAATCGTAAGAATTCAGGAGTCAGAATGTTTGAGAAATTGGTTAATTATCAAATAGGTATTTTTGGCGTTAGCCTGAAAAAGCTGATTGCTGTTCGCATAGCGTGCCGTTAGGCATTAGCTGAATGCTTACCTAAAATCTAAAATCTATCATTCAAAATCGGTATAATCTCCAGATTTACCACCAGTCTTACTTACTAAACTAATTGATTCAATTTGAATAGATTTCTCTAAAGCTTGGGCCATATCCTACAAAGTCAGAGCCCCAAGAGAAACTACCGTTAAAGCTTCCATCTCCACACCAGTTTCCGCTTTAGTTTTCACCGTGGCATGAATTTGATAACCAGGTAGTTGCTTATCTGGCTTGATATCAACTGTAATTTTTTGCAAAGGCAAGGGATGACAGAGAGGAATTAAATTGGCGGTCTGTTTAGCAGCCATAATCCCCCCTAACCTAGCAGTCGCTAAAGCATCCCCTTTAGGAGCATTTCCCGCTTCAATAGCCGCGAAGGTTTCTGGCAGCATCCGCACTCTAGCAGTAGCCACAGCTTCCCGCACAGTGGCAACTTTACCAGACACATCAACCATTTGCGCCTCTCCCTGGGGGTCGAGATGAGTCAGTTGAGAAGAATTTGAAAAAATATCTTGCGTCATTTGGGAAGTATGTGTTATCATAGGCTTGGTTAAGGGCGTGTAGCTCAGTGGACTAGAGCACGTGGCTACGGACTACGGTGTCGGGGGTTCGAATCCCTCCTCGCCCGTTCAAGAACAATAATAATAAATAAATTGCACAAACTCTGTAATCGGGTTTGTGCAATTTATTTTTCAGGAGTCTGGCTATTGCCACGCTTCTCTATCAGGAGTCAGGAGGAAAAAATTTCTCTTCTAACCAATGCCCAGTGCCCAATGCCCATGCCCTGCCCTGCCTTCATTCTCTTTTTAAGGCATAAACATCTTCACCACGACCAAAGGCAAAGCGGAGAGACTTGGGTAAATTTTGACTCGACTGGGTCACAAAAATCAGAATTCCTAGAACAGTTAAACCGGTGGCAAAACCAAACGTACTGCGATAGCCGATTTGTTCAGCAACAAAACCCACAACTGGTCCGGCTATAGTCAGTCCAACATCAAATCCCATTAAAGATACACCAAATATCCGCCCCCGTTCGTGGGGTAAGGCTCTATCTGTCATCATTGCAGAAATCATGGGAATAGCAGTACCAGAAGCTGCACCTTCAATAACGGCTCCTACTAAGAAAATAAAGGCGTTGTTGGCTTGCCAAATAAATACCAATGCCAGAGTATAAGCAACTAGGCTGAAAGTTACAAATAAACCGCGTCCATATTTATCAGAAGCTCTACCAGCAAACAATCTAATACTAAAACTAGATATAGCAGCTGCGGTAAAAAACAACCCGGCATTTAAATGTATTCCGGTTGATTTAATATACAAGGCGATAAAAGTATGTACCGTACCTAATGACAAACCAATCAGTAGCAGCACAATTGCAGGTACACGCACACGAGGACTGATGAGTAATTGCCAAAATCCATCATCAGTGGTGTTTACGGGTTTTTCAACTACTGCTGGATTGACTATGGGCAGGATACATATTAAGCCCAAACTACCTAAAACAGCAGAGGCAATAAATAATGGTGTGTAACCAGCGACTGCCTGTAAATATCCACCTAAAGCTGGACCTAGTGCCACACCGATAGGATTAACTAAACTCATATAGCCAATAACTTCTCCGCGACGGTGTTCTGGTGATAAATCTCCCACCAAGGCGATGTAAGCTGTACCAAAGGCGGCAATACTGATGCCATGAAAGGCACGAATTACCATTAAAGCTAGAAGTGATTTTACTACTAAATAACCCAAGGGTGTGATCGCAGCCACTGCCATCCCAATCAGCAACACAATCTTTCTACCCCGATGGTCTGCCAACATTCCTAGTTGGGGGCGGAATATTAACATCCCAATGGCAAAGCTACCCATAACAACACCAATTTGTTGCTTGCTTGCCCCAAGAGACTCAATATATAAAGGTAAAGTCGGCAACAACGAAGCTAAACTTGACCAGAATAATAAACCCGCTGCAAATAATATCAGCAGGTTGCGCCGCAGATTAGCGTCAAAAGTATCAAAAGCTTTCACGGCAGATGAAATTTTAATGTTAAGTAATTTGTCTTTCTATTGTTACCTTACTTAACATTTTTCGCCACTACTTCCCGCACCCGATATATCGGCCTTCCCTGAGATTCATGATAAGTACGCATTAACAATTCTGCCAAAAGACCGAAGCAAAATAACTGCACACCTGTTACAAGCAACAAAACTGCCAAAATTAGCAAAGGACGATTACCTATATTCGCATGGAAAAACAACTTTACGAAAGTTAAGTAAATTCCTATTCCTCCCCCAGAAACCATAGACAATAACCCTAACAAACCAAAAACGTGCATAGGACGGGTGAGGAACTTTTTCATAAATAGAATAGTTAACAAATCCATCAACACCCGGAAAGTCCGAGAAATTCCATACTTACTCTTGCCAAAGCGCCGCGCATGATGACGCACAGGCAATTCTGTAATTCTTGCGCCTTCAATATATGCCAAAGCTGGTAAAAAACGGTGTAATTCGCCATAAAGATTCATATCTGCAACTAATTCGCTACGATAGGCTTTTAGAGAACAACCATAGTCGTGAATATAAACGCTAGTAGTGCGACGAATTAACCAATTAGCAATTTTAGAAGGAAGCAACCGATTTACTGCCCCATCTTGGCGATTTTGCCGCCAACCACTCACCAAATCATAACCTTCATCCAACTTTGCCAATAACATGGGAATATCAGCCGGATCATTTTGCAAATCAGCGTCTAAGGTAACAATTGCTTTCCCCGTCGCATAATTAAAACCAGCAGACATGGCCGCAGTTTGTCCGTAATTACGCCGCAAAATCACAGCTTTTAAATCAGTGCGAATTTGTGCCTGTTCCTTGAGAAATTCCGGCGAACAATCAGTAGAACCATCATCCACACAGATAATTTCATAACTTACCTCAATAGCAATCAAAATAGAAGAAATTGCTTCTAGTAATAAAGGCAAGCTTTCGACCTCATCTTTTACGGGTACAACTACGGATACATCTGGTAATTGATGATTGGTGATTGGTAATTGGTAATTGGTCATTGCTGATTAGTGATCGCTGATAGTTAATTTCACATTGTAGGGTGGGTTAGGACTTGATATAGATCCCCGACTTCCGTAAGAAGTCGGGGATCTGGGTAATTAAGAATTACCAACATAGCTTCTTACAACTCTACCAGCACCGCGCAATTGTTTATAGTAAGACTGACTGACTTTATCACCTTGTTCTGAAAGTTGATCAATTCCTATTCCGTTATGTCCTTGTTCTTTTCCTGAACTGTGAATATAAAAACCATCACCTAAATACAAACCCACGTGGGTGGCTTTTTGGCGAGTGCCAAAAAAGATTAAATCACCTGCTTGTAATTCATTAATATCAATTGGTTGAGTAAAAGCTTCTTGTTGATAAGCATCTCTCGGCAACCAAACACCCACGGATACAAAGGCTCTTTGTATTAAACCAGAACAATCATAATTTGGTCCGACTGTTCCACCCCACAGGTAATAATTTGTTTGCTGCATCGCTTGTTGGGTAAATGCGATTACCTCTGGTAGCAGTTTTTTAATGTCTAATTCTGAAAAAAATGCAGCGTCGTAGGGTACAGTAGCAGGTTGTAATAGGAACAAATCATTAACAGCAACCCACCCTGGATAATCATCTTCACATAGATAAACTTCAACTGCTGCATCTTGATGATTTGATGTTATCCGTAAATTGCGTCCAGCAGCAGCTTGAGTTGCCAAGCCGACACATTCAGGAGAATCATATAAATTGATGTCAGCTATACACTGGTATTCTTCCAATTTTGGATTACTCATCTTTTAGTGAAATAATTGATTTATAAAAAATTGAGTATCGCCGCATATAGCATATTTATTTGTGATTTTGGCTATTCTTTCCCTTGTACTGCAGTGTTGGGTTGCTGTGACTGGGCGATCTGAATTAACAATCTCAATGCCTCATTCACTACTTCATCATTGGGAAAAGCTTGGGTCATATTGGTATCTAAAAGTACTAGAGTTGTTCCTCTACGATATCGCTCAACATATTTGCCTCTAAGAGGGTGTTTGAAAACTTTTTCGCGTGGTATCCAGCACTAGTATATGCTCCGAAATCCCCCTTAAAAAGAGGAACTTTGAGGATCTTTCCCCCCCTTAGAAAGGGAGCTAGGGGGTATCTCAAGATTTTTGATACATAACATAATCAAGGAGTGTTAAAACATCCTCTAACACCTCCCTGCATTTGAGAGACGTCATACTCAGGATGTAGTTCTCAATTCCCTTCTTCATAAAACTTTCTCTCCAGTTGGGTGGCTTTTGGAGCAGAGATAATTCTCATCTTGTCTCCTCAATCAGTGTGGGCAACAACTAAAATTTTTCCAAATCTGGATATGCCAATAATAACGTAGCGACTTTCCCCAATGGAGTGGTCAGGATGAGGAAAACTGGGAAAACTGATAGATAAGGGGTCATTAAAAATTGTTGCGGCTTCTTGGAAGGAAACACCATGCTTATCAAAGTTTAACTCCGCTTTGTTTGGATTCCACTTAAATTCCATGGACAATTCCGTTTAGAGTAAGCCACAAAATAAATGATCCTGTCTTGTCATGCTGTATCCTTTAGGGACACTGCGTAAATGCGGAGTGTGTTATAAGCCATATGTAGTAAAATGTATTAAACTAGAAGTAAGCATATTAGAGAGTCTTCACTACACTTCGTTCCGTATGGCTTACGCCACGCTGCGGTAACAGAATGACATTGGGTATTTCTTTTTGTGGCGTTCTCTTATGTACTTAGTTTAGGGTAGATATTGCTGTCAATCCTGATTCAGAAACCACCCGTGACATCATCACACAACAGCTTATCCTCCTCTTTCAAACCCACATTAGGATTCTGCAAATAATACTTCAACCAATCACAACCATCCACAAGTCATCAGTCTAAATTCCGCACAGGCCACACACAACCGCGCTGTTTTGTCATTGGATGCGGTAGCGATAGTTTGCCGTCGGGGCTGAAACTCGCACTATTGACTGTATCCTGATGTCCTTTAAATTGGTTGCGTTCTTTGATATCGTCGAGGATATTATTTAATGTTTGGCAATTACCCTGATTATGAAAATCTAAATTATTTCATTGGTGTTGATTATTCATCACCTAAATTTTGGTGATTCTTGTAAAATGGGATTAATATCAAACCAAGATCCATGTTCATTGATATATTAGACCTCTTGCAAAATTGTTTCTGTAGTATGATAAAGGGGTTTAGATTTTAGATATTTTTGGTGTTCTTTGCGATCTCTAATTTAGATATAACCATGTAACTCTAACTTTTGGCTAAAACAAGGCAAAACCCTTAGTTTAACATAAAATTAATTCTGCAAGAGGTCTATTAAAAAACCAACAGATCCGGAATTAATATATTCTAGTTTTCATGACCTGTAATATTTTTGGTTTTTGACAATTCCTTTAATAATTGCCAGGTAGGATCATCAGGTGCAAGGCGGTTAATAGTAAGTTTTAATTCTTCAATAATCATTGCGCCACGCACTTGAGAAAAATCAATAAAATATTGTCTATCTTCAGCTTTCCCCACGACCAGCGTCTTAGAAAGGTTGCAAATCTGAAAAAACCTTGTTAAATCCAGTTTCATGGTTGGTAAATTGCCTGAAAATCGCCTGATAATAATAGCTACCTCGTAATTAGATAGGTAATGCTAGGATTAAGCGATAAAATAGAGTCATAATCAATTAAAATACAGGTAATTTAAAGATTTTTGCACATTTGATCAGACAGGGATACCCAACACGACAAGAGTTAGACTGATTTGGTTACTCATATCTTGCACCTCTCCGTACAAACCCAGGCAACCTAAAAATATGGGCGATAAGACCACCTTATTTTTATTGGTTTTTATCGGTAAATCAAGGGTTTTGGTAAAATACTGTATAATTTAGTTCCATCAATTTTTCTTGGTGCAAGATGTGAGGTTATACAGTGTAAATCCGGAATCGCTTACCATAAGGATATTTTTGACAAATGGTTTTTTCTAAAAAAGACGAACAACTAGAACATCTCGGTAATGAAATTTTAGAGGTAATTTGGTCTAATTTTGCAAGTTTAAACCGTGACCAAATTGCTTTAACTTGGGTGGTGTATGATCCTCCTGTTCGTGTTAATACAGGTGGTGCTTTGACTCCTGATGCTTTTTGGAATCATCCTGTACGAGGATTTAGTTATCGTGGTGGAGAACGCATCTATCCCGCTAGTGTAGTGAAGTTGTTTTATTTAGTAACGGTTCACGAATGGCTAGAAAAAGGTATGAGTAATACTTCCAAGGAATTGGAACGAGCCTTGGGTGATATGATTATTAATTCTAGTAATGATGCTACCAGTTTAATTGTTGATATTCTCAGCGGTACTACTTCTGGTCCAGAGTTACCCACTGGCCCTTTTGAAACTTGGAAATATCAACGCAATATTATTAACCGCTATTATCAGTCCTTGGGTTGGGAAGAAATGGGGACTATTAACGTCTGTCAAAAAACCTGGGGTGATGGTCCCTATGGACGGGAAAGAGCATTTTATGGAGAGATGTTTGAAAATCGGAATATGCTGACTGCCAATGCTACTGCTAGGTTATTGCATAGTATCGTGGGTGGGGTTGCGGTTTCAAGTGGGCGATCGCAATCCATGATGTGTTTACTCAAACGCAGTATTAAAACTGATGAGTTACCCAAATATGTCGAGGAAGACCAGGTTACAGGCTTTCTAGGCGGTGGATTACCCCGAAATAGTCAAATTTGGTCAAAAGCTGGTTGGACAAGTTCAGTGCGTCATGATGCGGCTTATATTGAATTACCAGACCAGCGTCCTTACTTGTTAGTAGTATTTACGGAAGGGAAAGAACAAGCTAAAAGTCGGGAAATTTTACCCTTTGTCTCCAGAAAAATTGCCGAAGCTGTAAGCAATTTATAAACATTATTTAAGTGGTGCGTTAAGGACAGTTAACGCATCCCACAACATTTATTAATCCGGCAAAGCTTGCAACCAAACCTGCAAATCAGCCAAACTGGTAAAATCTAACAATGCTTCGCTCAAATCTTCCAGCACAGGTAATGGTAAAGCAGAAATTGACGCGCGTGTTTCGACCGATAATTCTCCAAATTGCTTAGTCAATAGTCGGATAACCAGATTAATTGTTGCTTGTTCTACTCCTTCTTCGCATCCTTCTTACCGTTTTTCTTCTTTAATTTCTCGATAAACTCGCGATTCTTTGAGTTTAATCCCTAGCATAGATTCTACCTCCCTGTGGCTGAGTTGTTCAAACTGGTACACCATTGTCCTCATGATCATCTCTATTATGGCGGGACTTGATGGCTCTGGTATTTCTGCACTGGTTCTGGTTAACAAATACCTTACTGCTTCTGGTGCTTGACTTTCTTCTAAGGTAGTGAGTACCAACCATCAATGCTATCCATACAGGTAATTGCCGAATATCTCCCAATTCTTCTAAATATAGGATGTACTTGATTACCATTGAGTAAGCTACGATGAGGATAAATATCGCTTTGTTCTGTCTTGCGAGATGGATAAATTAACACTGCTTGCCAATGGCTAAATCTAGCACGGTTGCGGTAAAAATATAGTGAAGATTCGACAAATACTCTTTCATAAAGCTGCTCATCTTTTCGTCAGGATTCAGGTCTAAGGAAGAGGGATTAAAGAAGGTGTATGGAAAGCAGAGTGAACCATGGCTTTAATAGGTTGGTCAAAAAACTCAATTAGAGAAAGTGCTTGATGGCGACAAGTTTGTATAACCGTCAATAAATTGGCAGGATGTTGGAATAGCTCCAGAGAAAGAGAACCACCACAGACTTTTCCTTGTATCAGTGCTAAACCTAAGCTTGGTTCAGCTAAATTATGATCAAGGTCTATTGCCTAAGGAAGGTAAAAGTTTACCAGGTTCCCCTGGGGCTTGATCAATGAATGAATGGAAGATTCAACTTTTGGTTGAAACTAGGATGGGCAAGTCAAGAATTCATGAAGGTTTTGGGTTTGTTGGAATAAAGGGTAGTTTTTAAAACCTTCATCTATGAGGTCCATGAATTTTGTGCCAATTTCTTGGTGATTGAAGCCAGGAATCTTGATTAGTGTCTTGAAGTGACGGGGTAGGGTAGATGTGCCTGACATTTCTGTTGAGCTGTGACCGCATAACCGTTATAGGCAGTAAAGTCATCAGAACTGAGTACACCAGAGTAACTTGAACCCACAATGGATTCTAATTCGGTAGGACAAGGAGTATCAGACCCATAAAATCAAGGGAAGTCACTATTGGCAAAAATCCATAACCATTGTTTCACCCCTTTGACTACCCAGGGTGTTTCATCCCCAAGGATATGAGGCTAGGTTTGTTTTATCCAGTGTTTGAGGCTATGAATACTTTGAGCCACTGGACCATCTATTCCTTCATTGGTACCTACTAATGTTCCCACTCCAATTTCTATTTGACCCAGTTCCCACAACAACAAGTGTTGTTTTTCATAGGCTCAATGGCCCTAGTTATTGATCCATCCCAAAAAAGCTTGTCCTGTGATTCCTATATCTTGTCCCGGTACTATCTCTGGTGACCAGTGTGCCCTTTCTGTTTCCCCACACACACTGCAAATCCACGTATATCTTTCATATTCTACTATTTGGATTGGACTGTCCACCAACTCCCCTACTTGTTGTGTTTGGATTTTTATTGGTTCGCCAAAGAATTGCCCCTGACCTCACCATCCACACACTTGCCGTCCCACTATCTCAAATCTATTCTATCTACTCCACCAAACCCCTTTCTCATTTTTTCCCTATGCCCTGGTTGTCCTCTTGGTTTCCGCTTTCGTGTCTGGTTTTCTTCTGGTTTCTCTTCTTGTTTGTTCTCGGTTTCTTTGAGGATGTCTCCCGACGGTGGTTTGGATCATGTTATGGTATCTAAATCTCTACTGACTTTGAGTTTCTCTATTTCTTTTTCCAGTTCTACTACTCTATTTGTTAGCTTCTCTATACTTTCGCTCTGGTCAATAATGATTTATTTCTACCAGTTGCTCTGTTCCTAGCTGCTTCAATATGTCTCTGTCTATTTTTGGTCCCAGCTTCTTTTCCATAACTGCTATATTCTGCCTCTCCTATCACACTTGTCAATACCCCACCACCTGAATCCTTACATCTTTTTGAAACTACACCTCGTAGAAATATACTACTCCTGCACCTTCGGTTTCCAGTGGTAAAAATACTCCGTCAATTTCAAATTTGGGTTCTTTGACAGCTACGGAATCAAATCGGTAAGGATCCGGATTTGTTGGCAGATTTGTCAATAGTTTAAATAACAGAGAAGCAGAGAAGGAGATTGTTGAAATAGTTTGTAAAAGATTGAATTTCGACGCATAAATAACTTTACTTTTGCAACCTGGAACAACTTTAGTCACATATCTCTTTATAATGGGTTTTTGTATCACCAAATATTTTGAGGTTAAAAATTTGTAAAATTTATTATTTAAAATTTAACCCGCGGATAAATTTCCTGCAAACGAACTTTTACATTTCTTCTATGGAGAAGAACTGACCGCTCAATTCATAAACCTGCAATTGCCAAAGACTATTATTTTCATCTTCCTGTTTATAATACTGCTCAATATAAGGTTCAATTTGACTGACAAGCACATATTCACAAAAACTGGAACCAGAGCGATATTTTCTGAATTTATCCCCACGATCATGACCTTCGGTGGAAGGTGAAAGAACTTCAACAATCAGTAAAGGATTGAGAATTTCATCAGTGCGATGCGATCACTATTAAATTCTGGGTCACCATTAATCACAAGAACATCAGCATAAGTTCCATAATTAAAGTTAGGAATCCAGATTCTTAAGTCCCCATTATAAGTTTAAAAGTTAGTATCGCGGAGCGATAACTTGAGAAAAGTTGTGATATTTACAGTAAAACGGCTGTGAACTTCTGAACCTCCCGGCATAATAATAATTTCTCCATTACGGTATTCGTGACGTTCTTCGGCGGTTTCTTCCATCTCTCGATACTCATCTGGAGTAAAGTGAGTGTCACTTCTGAAGTAATAATCGGCGGGTTGGTATTAGCAATAACCACCATCTCACCTCATCAATAATGAAACCTGAAACTATTATGACTATACGCATTCAGCAATCAAATATCAGCAGTCAGCTTTTTCAGGCTAACGCCAAAAATACCTATTTGATAATTAACCAATTTCTCAAACATTCTGACTCCTGACTCCTGAATTCTTACTTATGAGTTACAGCAACGATCAGCATTTTATGTCCTGTGTATATCTACACAAGGCTCACCATGACAATGATTAACTTCCACAGATACATGAGCAAGAGATGGGATATCTTTTAGTAGGTTTTTATAATATTCTGATGTTTGTGGGTAATGAGTAACCAAAGAAATTGTAGCTGCTAAATGATGCTGACCCACATACCAAATATGTAAGTCTGTAACTCGATTATCAGCGTCTTCTTCAATGGCATTGACAACAGCTAACTTTGTTTGTTTATCAATTGCTCCATCTAGCAAAATTAAACCAGTATGATGCACCAATCCATAAGACCATTTGGCAATCACAGCTGCACCAATAAATCCCATAGCCGCATCGATCCAAACCCAACCCAGAAACTTACCAGCGAATAAAGCTATAATGGCAAAAATAGAAGTTAGTGCATCTGCTAAAACGTGGACGTAAGCAGCACGAAGGTTATGGTCATGATGATTGTGATCATCTTCATGTTCATGGTGATGATGATCTTGCAATAAAAAAGCACTGGTTACATTGACAACTAAACCAATAACAGCAACACGAATTGCTTCGTTAAACAGAATAGTGTGCGGCTGAAAAAAACGACCTAGTGATTCAAGTCCCATCACAAAAGCGATGACAGCAAGTGCTACAGCACTAGCAAACCCTCCCAGTACGCTAACTTTTCCTGTGCCGAAGGTATATTGAGGATTACTGGCGTTACTTCGTGCATATTGATAGGCAAAAATCGTAACTCCAAACGCTGCAACATGGGTTGTCATGTGCCAACCATCAGCAAGCAAAGCCATTGAACCAAAAATTGTTCCAGCGACAATTTCTACAACCATGGTTAATGCTGTTAGCAGCATGACTATTTTGGTATTTCTTTCTGCATGATTTTGGTCAACAGAAAAATCGTGAGAATGATGCCATTGTTCAAGCGTATGGATATGCACGGAACTTTCTACACTCCTTTCGTCAATATATTCAAGATTACAGCCATCTTTTCAAATTTTGTGCATAATTATTCTAGCTAAAATCTTCAATGATCTTAATCATGAGTGCTATCGCCCAGCGTGTAGGATGGGTAAAAGAACAAAACCCATCATCTACAAGCATTAAAGCCATTCTACTCACCCTGGTAAATCCAAAGCAATCAACAAAGCCTGCGCCAAATGTGTCAATACAGCTTCAGAAAGCACTCCTCTCAAACGCAAAAAGCGGGTTTTAGACAATACCCGCACCTGATCTGCCATTGCGATCGAGTCTTTCTTGAGTCCTCCATCTGGTGCTAAAATTAAGACTTGAGTGGGGTAAACTCGCTTCCCATCTTGATAAGTGGTACAAGGTACTGCTAAAACTACCGGGCTAGATACATTAATCACGTCACGACTGACAATAATTACGGGGCGAGTTCCTCCCTGTTCTGAACCTTCAGTCATCTCCAGACGGGCATCATACACTTCACCCCGTTTCATCTTGGAATTTCCCCTAACTGCAACGCCTCCCATTGCGCTGGCGCAAATTCAGCCTCCATCTTTAAGACTTCTACTTGATAATCTGGATCCCTTGCCATTTCTGCCAAAGCAGTATCAATTTCGGCTCTTTTTTGGGCTGCTAACTCCCGCTTTAAAGCCTGGACAACAAAATCATTTCGACTCTTGGCTTTCCCTTCCAGCACTGCCTTATCTGTAGCTTCCAGCAGTTCTTTCGGGATAGTTAGCGTCGTGCGAATGGTTTCTGCCTTCATAGCGCGTTCATCGTGTGATGTCTGAAGTGATGACTTATATGATATCGTTTCAGGCACCAAATAGTAAGTAAAAGATGAACTCTAAAGAAATACAGGTGACAGGTGACAGGTGACAGGTGACAGGTGACAGGTGACAGGTGACAGGTGACAGAAAGAAATTTACCCATTACCCATTACCCATTAGCAATTAAAGTATATTCAAGACCTTTCTCAATAATATTTGGTCTTCTAATTTGGGTTTAAGACGGCCACTTTCCACATCACGAATCCAGCTTTGGCTTTTACCAGTGAGTTTTGCTAGTTCTCTTTGGGAAAGATCGATACTTTTTCGTGCTTGTATAACCTGTTCTGCTAATAAATCATCTGTGCTTTTGATGATTTTTTTACTCCTAATGGCACGCCGCTTTTTTTTCTCTGCTTCTGAACTTTGTTGTTCCCATTCTGGAGGAAGTTCAAAAGATGAAATCCGCGCATTCATCAGCAACTTCCATTTACCACGAGGTCCGCTATCTGTAAGTCGAGTATGACCACTACCATCATTAATCCAAAATTCCAAGGCTTCATGTGGATCTTCGGGAATATCGACTAATTTAGCCCACAAAGGTTGAATTTCTCGCGGGTAAGTAATTGGGTCAAAAATTGCTTTGACTCCATAATGATTGAGAACTTCCAAATCATTTTCAAATGTTCGCAAGAGGCGCTTACGTTCATCTCTTTGTCTAGCGGCTAGGTGAATTTTTTCCTCACCATAAGCAACACGTAATAAGGTAGGAACTGTGATGCGTTGTTCTCTACCCATTTTGGTTTTAAATAATAACCATAACATCAGTCTGACAGCACCTTCATGTTGCTGCCAAAGACTCATAACTGTAGTTAACAGCGTTTTTGGAAGACTACCATATTGATAGAATCGACTGCGTTCTTTACAGCCTTGTTTATTTAAGAAATGTTGCGCCCAGATGCCAGCTTTAATTTTAAATGTCAGGCCAATCAGATATTTGCACCCCTGATCATCTTCTTGAAAATGGTGCTGTATATCTGTTAAATGCCACAAACGACTATCTAAAACAGAAAATCCGGGAACTCTACCCCTTTGAGGCCAGTCAATAGAAACAATCAGTGAACAACCTTGCTGGACGATGTTTTTGATTAGACATAGCTTGGCAACTTTATTGAGGTCTTTGCGTTTTTCTAACCCCAAATATTTTTCAATTTGGCGTTCATCAATCGCAAATTCCTGATCCCAAGGTTGTTCTAAGGTTGTAGCATGGGCGGCAAAAATCAGATGAATACAAGCAGCCCGAATATCGAGACTTTCGATTGCTTGTAAATCTTTAGCCAGGTTGCTAACTTGAAATGGGTCTTGGATGTGAAAGGAAATTGCACCCCGACCTTGATTAACTTGTCGGCTATAATGTAAATTACCTTCTGCGTCTGTCTCCCAATTTAATGATTTACGTTGCGCTAGTAGATTGCAAGCTTCCCAAATAACTATTGCCGAAGCAAAAGGGTTATTCTTGCCATTAGAAAATAAATCAGGACTGGTAGGTTCTCGCGCTTCAACTTTGCATCTGCCTTTTTTAGCTTGCCAAGGTATGGGAGAATTGCTTGGACAGGCAATTACACATTGCGGTTCTGGATAATAACCCTCACAATTGTTACACAGACAAGGATCAATCCAATATTTATCATTTTCAATTTTGATTGCACCCGTAGGACATTGGGGGCGGCAGTTATCACATCCATCGCAATTTTTGTTAGGAATTGTATAAGGCATAAGGCTTCTTCCTACTCTAATTGCTGAGATGTTTGGCTCAATTCTACCCTCGATGTCTCCTCTTGATTCATAACTTGCTACCAAATTATCTCCATGAGAAGAAAAGTTTTTCTCGCCTCACTTATCAGTTATCAGTTATCAGTTATCAGTTATCAGTTATCAGTTATCAGTCATCAGTTCTAAGTAGTTTGTTTTTCCTAACTTCTGCGTTGGAGTTTCCTGCTTACTGACTTCTGAGTTCTCGATTTTGTTGTATTATCTGTCACTGATTTCAGATCCTGAAAATTAGGGCTTCATTGCTTCTTTATTAACTATACATTTCATAAAGAGCTTGCTAAGTTTGTTCAGAATAAGCTTAGGACAATTTCTTAATATTTGTATTGTATATTGACCGAAGATACTGGGTGAAAGTGTTTTTAAATAACATCTAACTAATGTCAAACTGTTCTAATTTAGTATTTAATTGTCTTGACAACTAATATAAATTTGTGTCTCGTTATAAACGTTACATTTTTTCGAAATTAAGCTCTTTGTCCTACACTGAGTTAATGCCAAAATATAACTTTTACTCTCATGGGATTTGTATAGATGCTTGCATAAAAAATAACTAAAACTTAGTTTGTATCTACAAATACGGTTAAAGTAGATTTTATATCCAAATTTTAAATATTATATTTGCAAAATAATATCAAGGGAGAAGTTATTACTTAAGTCAATAAATCATTGAGCTAATGCCTTATATAGGACTGCTTATGAAGATGTATCTCAATTTTATTTAATAAGAATTAATAGCATTTATTATTTTCAATAACCTCGAACCAATTGACACTATTTAGCAAGTCAGTAAAATTTGATAAAAAAGTTAATTTTTCTCATCAAAACTCCAAAATATTAGGCTATTATTAGGATTAAATCACCAACTAAGTTGTAAGCGAAATTGCTGAGGATAGATTCATGGCAACATTAACAGGCGTAACATTTGGCGGTAAGACTTGGACACCTAAATTTGCCCAAGCAATTGATAAAGATAAATGTATCGGTTGTGGCAGATGTATTAAAGTATGCGGTCAAAGTGTTTTAGATTTGAAAGCATTGAACGAAGAGGGTGAATTTGTAGAAGATGAAGATGATGAAGAAATTGAACGGAAGGTAATGTCAGTTGAACATCCAGAAAACTGCATTGGTTGTGAAGCTTGTTCTAGAATTTGTCCCAAAAACTGTTATTCTCATACAACATCAGATAACTAAGATGTAAGAATTTAGGAGTCAGGATTCAGGAGTCAGGAGTCAGAATGTTTGAAAAATTGGTTAATTATCAAATAGGTATTTTTGGTATTAGCCTGAAAAAGCTGACTGCTAATGGCTCATGGCTAAATGCTTACACTAAGATTTTTGGGAATTAGCTACATTGTTTAATTCCGTAAATACCCTAAAGAAGGTAATTAGAGGGGAATACTTCATTCTTATTATAAGTGGATAAAAGTTCAGGCTAAACAAAAATATAAATCATAAATTGTTATTCTTAAACAGAAATAGGTTACAAGATTAATCATTTCTTAAAAAAGTTGGGAATGGGAACATTTTTAGAGGGAAGGTTATGAAAAAATCTGGAAGTTTTACCCATTTTCGGTAAGGTGCAAGTTAGAACGTTAATAAGTGAAAATCAAAAATACCTCTGAAATTGTTCAACCTATTAGCCATGAATATATTATTTGGCTAGGGGTAAATATCAACAGCAGGATGCGATGCACTAAATCAGTGAAAAATTAACAGATTGATAACTAGTCACTGATAACTGATAACTGATAGAGAGCAGGTAGTATGCAAAAAGTTCCTGTATCGTTGTGGACGCTTTTAGCTGGGATGATAATTTCCCCTATTAGCATCTGGATTGGTCAAAATCATCATCTACTTCCAGTACAAGCATCGCAACAAGCGCCTTTGGTAGACGGATTTTTTAATATCATGTTTACCATTGCGATCGCTCTATTTTTAGTAGTAGAAGGAACGATTTTAATTTTCTTGTTTATGTATCGTCGCCGTCCAGGTGACAATAGTGATGGTACGCCCATAAAAGGTAACTTAGCCTTAGAGATTTTTTGGACAGCAGTACCAACTGTCATTGTGGTTGTTTTAGGTATTTACAGCGTAAATATTTATAACCAAATGGGAGGATTAGAACCGGGTAGTCATCCTCATGGCCATGTTGCTCATGTTTCTGGTACGGCGATAGCTGCTAGTATGAGTGATGGTTCTCAATCTTTAGTTACTCCCAATATTGGTATTGGTCGAAGTCCCCAAACTCAAGGTAAACCAGCAGATTTGGTAGTTGATGTCAAAGGGATTCAGTTTGCGTGGTTATTTAACTATCCTCAAACTGGTATTTCTGCTGGAGAACTGCACGTTCCTGTTGGTGCTGATGTGCAACTGAATTTATCAGCAGATGATGTAATTCATTCCTTCTGGGTTCCCCAATTTCGCTTGAAACAAGATGCAATTCCCGGTGTACCGACCGAACTGAGATTCGTGGCTACAAAACCAGGTACATATCCAGTAGTTTGTGCAGAATTGTGTGGTGGCTATCACGGTTCTATGCGATCACAAGTTATTGTCCACACCCAAGGAGATTTTGATAGTTGGTTAACAGAGAATCAGTTAGCACAACAGCAGGGAAAACCTCAAGTTGTAGCTGTTAATCCCGCTGATTTATCCACATCTGAATTTCTTACTCCATACATTAATGATATGGGAGTAGGTGCAGCAACTCTATCTCAAATTGAAAAATAGCAGTGTTCAGTTGACTACTGAACAAATTCGCAAAATAGCTTATGACACAGTTAGAAGTTCCACTAAATACGCCACACATCTCAGATCATAAGGCGTGGAAATTGAAGGACTATTTCACCTTTAATATTGATCACAAAGTAATTGGGATTCAATATTTGGTGACGGCCTTTGCATTTTATTTGATTGGTGGGTTGATGGCGATCGCTATCCGCACCGAGTTAGCAACACCAGAAGCAGACTTCATTGATCCAAATCTGTACAACGCTTTCATGACCAATCATGGGACAATCATGATTTTCCTATGGATTGTTCCCAGTGCAATTGGGGGATTTGGTAATTATCTAGTTCCCTTGATGCTGGGTGCTAGAGATATGGCGTTTCCCAAATTAAATGCGATCGCCTTTTGGTTAAATCCACCCGCAGGATTATTACTGTTACTAAGTTTCATTTTTGGTGGTTCTCAATCTGGTTGGACAGCTTACCCACCTTTAAGCTTAGTCACAGCACCAATCGCGCAAACAATGTGGATTTTGGCGATTGTATTAGTAGGAACTTCCTCAATTTTGGGTTCATTAAACTTTGTCATCACCATTTTGATGATGAAAGTTCCTAGCATGAAATGGGATCAAGTCCCCTTATTTTGCTGGGCAATTTTAGCAACTTCCATACTCGCACTTTTATCTACACCAGTATTAGCAGCAGGTTTAATTCTGCTGTTATTTGATATTAACTTTGGGACTTCCTTCTTCAAACCAGATGCAGGTGGTAACGTCGTTATTTACCAACATTTATTCTGGTTTTATTCCCATCCAGCAGTTTATTTAATGATTCTGCCGATTTTCGGAATTATGTCAGAAGTTATTCCCACCCATGCACGGAAACCTATTTTCGGTTATAAAGCGATCGCCTATTCCAGTGTCGCCATTTGCGTCGTCGGTTTATTCGTCTGGGTACACCATATGTTCACGAGTGGAACACCCGGTTGGATGCGGATGTTCTTCACCATTTCTACCCTCATAGTTGGGGTTCCCACAGGTGTAAAAATCTTCGGTTGGGTTGCAACCCTCTGGGGTGGAAAAATCCGTTTTACCAGCGCCATGTTATTTGCGATCGGCTTATTATCCATGTTCGTCATTGGTGGTTTAAGCGGCGTAACAATGGGAACAGTACCCTTTGACGTTCACGTCCACGACACATATTATGTAGTCGCACATTTCCACTACGTTTTATTTGGCGGTTCCGTTTTTGGTATTTACGCAGGTATCTATCATTGGTTCCCCAAAATGACCGGCAGAATGATGAATGAAACCTGGGGAAGAGTTCACTTTGTTCTCACTTTAATTGGTACCAACTTAACATTCCTACCCATGCACGAATTGGGTTTACAAGGAATGCCTCGCCGAGTTGCCATGTATGATCCCCAATTTATCAGCTTAAACCAGCTTTGCACCATTGGGGCATTCATTTTAGGTATTTCAGTAATTCCCTTCGCTTACAACGCTATTAACAGTTGGAGAAACGGCGAGTTCGCAGGTGATAATCCTTGGGAAAGTTTAACTTTGGAATGGACAACTAGTTCCCCTCCAATTCTTGAAAACTGGGAAGTATTACCCGTTGTCACTCATGGACCCTATGACTATGGTCAGATTCATGATGAATCTTCTTCAGTGACAGAAGCTGTAAGTTAAAACGCAGAAATTGTAGGTTGGGTTGCGCTGTCGCTTAACCCAACCAACCCAACATTTTGGGGGGTTTTCTTCCGTCCGAAAATGTTGAGTTTCCTTAAGTCCGAAAACGTTGGGTTTCCTTACTTCAACCCAACCTACATTTATTAGTAGGTAGGTAAATGAAATGACTGCAATTACAACTAGTGAACATCACGAAGGTGGACAGGAAGCACATCCAGATTTAAGAGTTTGGGGACTGTTAACTTTTTTGGTTTCTGAATCTTTGATGTTTGGTGGATTTTTCGCCACCTATTTGTTTTTTAAAGGTACTACGGCAGTTTGGCCACCAGAAGGAACAGAAGTAGAATTATTTGTACCCACAATTAACACTATCATTCTTGTTTCTAGCAGTTTTGTCATTCACTTCGGTGATATGGCAATTAAAAAAAATAGCGTTAGTTGGATGCGGTTTTGGTATTTTATCACCGCAGTTATGGGTGCTGTATTCCTAGCCGGTCAGGTTTATGAATATATGAACTTGGGTTATAGTCTAACCACCAATGTTTTCGCTAATTGCTTTTATTTGATGACGGGTTTCCACGGGTTGCACGTCTTTATCGGACTGTTGTTAATTTTGGGTGTGTTATGGCGTTCTTTGCGTCATGGTCATTATTCTGCTACCAAACATACAGGCATCGAAATGGCAGAAATTTACTGGCACTTCGTTGATATAATCTGGATTGTTCTATTCACTTTGGTTTACATTCTCAACGCATTTTAAAATGGGTAATGAGTAATTCCCAATGACGAATTACTCACCCTTGCTTCTGGTAAAAAACCTTATTAAAGTAATTTCTCTCTGCGCTTTTGCGTCTGGATCAGGAAATAAAATTAAATGTAATTCACTGAGAATTTTAGTAATTCACATCAGCAATAGCCGCAATTTTGCTATAATCATGATGACTTCAATGTAGTCTGTTACAGCATGATGATTAGCACTGTTGAGCGTTGTTATAGTTTAGATGAATATCGCGCCATTGAAGAAAAAGCTGAAGGGCGCAATGAATATCATGATGGAGAAATCGTACTAATGACTGGATGCTCACTCAACTATACCAGTATAGGTGGTAATATTTTTTCATTTCTAAAATTTCTCCTGGGTAATAGCAACTTTGAGGCAATTAATAGCGATTTGCGGCTATGGATTCCTGAATATAAACGTGGATTATATCCAGATATAATGGTTTTTAAAGGTGAACCGCAACTAAATAAAAATCGCACCGATGAAGTGTTAAATTATATTTAAATTGTGGAAGTATTATCTCCTTCAAAAGCATATTATTACGGCATAAGCAAGTTTATTATGTATCGTTCAATTAGCAGTTGTTGTGAATACTTATTACTTGAACAAGATGAAATTTTTATAGAAAAATATAGTAAGCAATCGCAAGCTTGGTTATTAAGTGATTTTAATAATTTAGAAGAATATATTTTCTTGGAGTTAATTGGAGTTAAATTACCAACATCAGAAATTTATCGCGGTGTTGATTTTGAGTAAACAATCTCACGAGCATGACGAAACTTTGCCTGTATCTGTTCCACAACTGTTTCTAAAGGAACTCCTTCTCCTCTTTCTAATTCTGCTCCTGCTTTATTAAGCTTAACTCTAACATCCTCTACCCATTCTTCATATTCTCGTTGTTTTTTCTGTAAAATCTGTAGAGCTTGTCCTTTGTTTAGAATTATGTGGAACTGGAATTAGCCAAGTTATAGCCATTTTATATATTGTTGTTACTTCACAAGATTCTAGAGCGATTATTATTGATGAACCTCAGTCGTTTTTACATCCAGGAGCGACATAAGATTTAATAGAAATTATCAAGGTGTTTCCTCAGCATCAATCAATATTTTGTTACAACTCACTCACCAGCAATTATTGGTGCTGCTGAACCTTCTACTATCGTACAAATTAAATATGATGAAGCAGAATATAAAACATTTATATCTGTAAGTGACTCAAAAAAGGCACATGATATGTATAGCCTTATAAATGAAATTGGAGTTCAATTATCAGATATTTTTGGTGCTAATCGTATTCTTTGGGTAGAAGGTGCAACTGAAGAAGAATGTTTTCCTTTAATTTTGAAAAAAATTGCAAAAGAAAAGCTCAGAGCAACTAGAATTTTGCGTGTTCATTCCACAGGTGCATTATTAGATAGGAACAATTCTAAATTAGCTGAGACTTTCTTTTGGCTTTATCAAAAAGTTAGTAATCAAGACAGTTTAGTTCCACCAACAATTGGTTTCGTATTTGATAGGAAGGTAAAACAGATAAACAATGTTAAAATTTAGAAAAAATAAGTAAGAATTTAATTACTTGGGTAAAACTAACTATGTACGAGAATTATATATTGTATCCCAACGCAATAACATATGTAATTAATAAAGAATTACAAAATGCAAGGATTCTTGCAGAAGAAGATAAATTAGAACAAAAGCATATAAACCAATGGCTGGAGGAAGATTTCACAAACAGGAATTATTTATCGAATGAGGTTAAACCAGAAAAATATCATGATGAGGAATGGATTTATCAAAAAAATCATGCTTCCCATATCTTAGAAGATTTGTTTCAAGAGTATCAAATATAATTTTTAAAACCTCAACACTCCTATGAGATTACAGAGTGGATACTAGAAGATCATGAAAATTATTTCAGTGAATTAAGAAACAGAATTAAAAGCTTTTTTAAATAAAAGGGCTATTAATATATTTATTAATCCATTCATCATAATTTTTGGCTCTCCTCTGGTCTATATTTAGATTAACACAACTCAAAATTATAGTTGCTCCTCCGTTAAAATTACACTGAGTATCTCTCCTTTTAAAAGGAACTACCATAAGAAATAATTAAATTCATTGACATGACTACGATTTAAATTATTCAATAATAGATAGGAAGAATCCTAAATATTCCAGAGAAAATGGGATTGATTACCTATTATGCAAATTGATACAAACAGATTGTCATGGTTTGACGTATCCAATGATGTCAAAGAACTATTGATATTAGCCACACAAACTTGGGATAATACAGAAGCTTCTGACAGTTATATACAACAGGCTTTAGCTAAAACAGAAGAAAACACAGGTGTTTTAGTTGCTGCTTATAGATATTTTTACTACAAAAATAATTATGTTCTAGCACTGACAACAGCAGAAAAAATAACCGCTAAAATTAAAAAAGAGGAAAATCTACCAGATAATTGGCAAGCACTTCTACCTATTTTAGTTCAACGTCACCAAGAACCACAAATCAGATTTTTCTTAAATGCTTATGCTGCTTCTGGTTTGGTATTAGCTAAATTAGGGAAAATAGAACAAGCTAAAGAAATCAGTGCCAGAATCAAAGGTATTGATGATAAAAATAATTTTGGTGCAGGTATTCTTCTAGATATTTTGACCCGTCCACCAGAAGAAGATGATTAAATGTGGATTGGGTATACAGGAAAAACAACTGACTAATTACTAACCATGAACAATTGGTTTTCTATCAACCCAACTTCTTATCAATCCTTCTCACTTTCTACTAATAATATTCTCTTACCTCCTGCTCCTGAATCTCCTATGACTCCTATAACTAAAATGCCTCGAAAATCTCCTCCTATGCTTTTCTTACCTGTTTATTCACAGTCGGTACTTTAAAAAGTATGCAAGGTAAGGATTGGTTTGTTGCTGAAAATGGACAGCATCAAGTCTGTAAATCAGCAAGAGAATGGGATTTATTACGTGATAATTATCGTCTATATCGGTTTCTCACAGAAGTAGAAGATGTTCTCAAAGATGTTGAGGATCAATCAACTCATCTTCCTGAACTGAGAATGTTAGTTAGACGATTAATTATTAATTCCTATTGGGTGCAAAGTCAATTTTTACAACCTGATCCAAGATCAGGAATCTCGGTGTTATTGTTATATGATGAATTAGGATTTCCCTTAACAGTGCAAACAGTCTCATTTGCACCAGGGACGACTTCTACTATTCATAATCATGGAACATGGGGAATAGTTGCCATATTAAAAGGTCAGGAAAAGAACACACTCTGGCAACGTAATTCCACACTAGAACTTCCAGAGAAACTTGAAAAAGTAGGAGAAATTGATTTAAATCCCGGAGACTTAATCAGTTTTGCCCCTGAAACAATACATCATGTTCAAGCTGTTGGGGAAGAACCAACAGTTACATTTAATATTTATGGAGAAACTGACCCGAAAGAAAGATTTGAATTTGATGTAATTAACAATATTGCCAAGAAATTTTAAATGTAGTAGCAAAAACAGAAATAACTGATTATTGTGATCAATACATAGGAATTAATAGGTAAAAATATCCAGCATATTTACCTATTAATCAAACCCATAATCTTTCATCTGCGTTTATCTGTGTTTATCTACGGTTAATTATTTCCTATCCAGAAATTGAACTATAACTCTATAGGAGAAATAGCAATGGCCAGAGTAATTTTCTATGAAAAACCAGGCTGTAAAAACAATACCAGACAAAAAGTATTACTCACAGCGGCCGGCCATGAAGTTATTGCATATAGCTTATTAACAGAACCTTGGACTGTAGAAAGATTGCGGTCATTTTTTGGTGATCGCCCCGTCCTCGAATGGTTCAACAAAGCCGCACCTCGGATAAAATCTGGAGAGGTGAACCCTGAGAACATGGACGCTGATACGGCTTTAGTCATGATGCTCAGGGATCCCCTATTAATTCGTCGTCCTTTGCTAGAAGTAGGAGAAAGACGGGAAATAGGCTTTGATGTCGAGAAAATTGACGCATGGATAGGCTTAAAAGCTGTTGATGACTCTTTTAAAGAAATGAGTGAAAACCTAATGCAGCTAGACCTTCAAGGCTGCGCTCATGGAAAAAATCACGAACACCATCATCATGGTGATGGTAGTTGTAAACATCACTGAAAAGAACAACATTAGACCTCAATAGTTATCGCTTAAGGGGAAAAGGGGAAAGAACTTTTTCCCTTAATTTTTAATTTTTAATTATTTAAATTCCATGACTTTTCCCAATCACCCAATGGCGACGGAAAAAACGAGATAAAGCTGATTCTTCTAAGGATAAATAAATCGGTCTACCATGTGGACAGGTGCGGGGGTTGCGTGTGCGTTGCCAATCATTTAATAATTGCTGCATTTCTGGTAAGTTCATTGGTGTACCATTACGAATAGCAGTTCGACAAGCAACAGCAACCTGGGCTGTTTGTAAGTCTCCTCCCCAACTTAATTCTAAAAGTGCTTCGCAGCTATCTTCTCGGTGTTGCAACATTGCGGGAATATTGCGTACTGCCCAAAGTTTTTCTCCAAATGGTTCAATATCTAAACCTAGACTTTGCAATTGAGTGACTTGGGCTGAAGATAATTGATAAAGAATGATTGGACTTTCAATCGGTACAATTTGCCAATTATCACATAATTGCTCATACAAAACTCGCTCATGGGCTATGTGTTGTTCTACTAACCACATTCCCCCTGAATGTTCAGCTACAATATAAGTATTACTAACTTGGGCGACAGCTTGTAATAAATTTTTAGTGTTGCTATCTGTACTTTTATAATTAAAGTTATAACTGCCTTTTGCTTCTGCTACTTGCAGTAATTTACTAACTCTGGTTGTGTAGACTGATTCTTTGATATTGGCTTCAGAAATAAGTAAGGCTTGGTTAATGGCTTGAGTTATTTGTTCTTGCCAATAACTCAAGCCATTAAGATATATTTCGGTTTTGGCGGGGTGACGATTCCAGTTGATTTGGTCGGGAGAAACTGTAAGATGCAAAAAACACACGGGATAGCGATCGCGTGGTAATGTTCTATGAAATGCTGAGAAAATTGTTTGTTCTAATTCCGGCGATTTGATAATTCTGCCATTAATCGCTACTTTCACCCAGTCAGGACGGTTACGATGGCACCTATCCGGTAAACCTATCACTAATGTAGATAGGGGAGTAGAGACGCTGCAAGCAACGTCTCTACTGGGAACTGGGGATTGGGAATTGGGTACTTTTAATTGTACCTCTTTTAAATCACTTTGTCGCACTTGGGGCAAAATTTGTGGAATAATTTTTTCCACACTCAATCCAGAATAAATAGTGAACCATTCTCGGTAATTCTGCCAAACCTGGTAAGTAACCTGGGGATGACACAAAGCAATCTGTTGAACTACATTTTGTACAGCTTTGATTTGCTGTGTCGGTGTGGGTAAACCTTGACGACGTGGCAGACAATTAGCAAATAAATTATTAACTGTAACTACTGTACCGGGAGCGATCGCAGTTACTTTCCTATTTACAACTTTTCCACCATCACCATAAACAAACTGCCATCCTTCAGTTCCCCCCACAGGACGACTAAGAATTTCTAAATCGGCCAAAGTTGTTAAACTATGTAATGCTTCACCGCGAAAGCCTAAACTAGTAATGTTCCACAAATCAGCAGGAGAGTGAATTTTACTGGTGCTGTGTGCTGTTGCAGCTTGTTGCAGATCATCAAAGTTCATTCCCCAACCATTATCTGCTACACGCACTCCCCACTGTTGGGGATTTATATAAACCACAATTCGCGTTGCACCAGCATCAAGAGAATTTTCCACCAATTCCCGCACCACAGAAGCTAAAGAATCAATTACCTCTCCAGCCGTAATGAGATATACAACTTCTGTCGGTAAAGCTTTAATAGTAGATGCCACCATAATGGAATTAAAAATTAATAATTAAAAGTTAAAACTTGACATTAGCCTACATCATTTTGACTTCTGAGTTCTAACTTTTGACTCTTTGTGATTCATATCACAACATGATTTTTGATTAATTGTAAAGAAAGCCGAATTAAAGCAATTTATTTGATAAATTGCTGGTGAGGTTATAAGCAAAAAAAGCTTATGAGTAATTTAGTTGCTGATGTTCATGATTTGAAATCGCGTCTGGAATGGGGGCAACCCGCTTTTACAATTATTGATGTACGCGATCGCCATACCTATAATCACGGCCACATCAGTGGGGCAATCTCCATCCCCTTGGATGACTTAGCTGACCGTGCTAAATCTGCTCTACATAAAGAACGGCATATCTATGTTTATGGCGAACATGATACACATACAGCCCATGCAGCTCGAAAGTTACGAGATGCTGGCTTTAGTCATGTATCGGAAATCCAAGGTGGTCTTAACGCTTGGAAAACAGTCGGTGGCGCTACAGAAGGTATCTAAGTTGTAAGCATTTAGTTATCAACTAACACCAGATTGCAGACCAACTTCTCACTGTTGTTCGACTTCTCAATCCGTCACGACAGGAGAAATATACTCACCAGATATATTTATCTTAGATCACTCATAAACAACACGATTCCCGGCTTCTTTAAAAAGTCGGGAATCCATCCTTTCTTCAAGTTATAGTAACTGCCAAAGTGGTTATGACATCAACAGATGATAAAACATTTTAATTATGGGGTTCCCCACACCTTTTTCATCTGTCCCCTATCAGCTGCTATAAAACGAGTTGTTCACCTTCCCACACCTACATATTGGAACCCGTCCCTTACCATCGCTTCAGGGTCTAAGAAGTTACGACCGTCAATCATGACAGCGTGGTTCATCAACCTTGCCATTTTCCCATAATCTAAAGTGCTGAATTGTTGCCATTCGGTCACAAGTACTAATGCATCACAGCTATCAGCTAATCTTTCAGCATCAGTTTCTACTAACACTCCCGAAAGACCATGACGCATACCTGTTTGAGAAATAATCGGGTCGTAAGCTTTGACTTTCGCACCGAGTCGGTTCAGTTGCTCAATCAAGTTCAGTGCTGGTGCATCGCGCAAATCATCTGTATCGGGTTTGAAAGTCAAACCCAGTAATCCCACAGTTTTACCTTTGAGGATTTTCAGAGCTTGTTGGAGTTTTTCCAGAGCAATTAAACGTTGACGTTCATTCACACTCACAGCAGCTTTCATGAGTTGGGCTTCATAGCCATAATCATCAGCAGTATGAATCAGTGCAGAAACATCTTTGGGGAAACAAGAACCACCCCAACCAATACCAGCTTGTAAGAATTTGTTACCAATCCGGGAATCTAGACCAATACCTTTTGCTACTTGAGTGACATCAGCACCGACGCGATCACAAATATTTGCAACTTCATTAATAAAACTAATTTTAGTCGCCAAAAAAGCATTAGCAGCGTATTTGATCATCTCCGCTGAACTCAAGTCAGTCACCAAAACTGGTACAGGAGGTAAAGACTGATCAGCCGCAAACTTGCGTTCCACAATGGGCGCATAGAGATCCTTCATCATCCCAATCGCTTGCAGACTATTACCTCCCAAGACAATCCGATCAGGATTAAAAGTATCGTAAACAGCCGAACCTTCCCGTAAAAACTCTGGATTGCTAACAACATCAAACTGAGCAGAAATCTCAGGTAGTTTTTCTTCACAGGATGATCCACTAATTGGTATCAATGTTTTTTGGCGTTCAGCAATACCATCTAAAACAATCATTCGCACCCAGTCACCAGAACCGATAGGTACAGTAGATTTATTGACAATTACCTTATAACCACCATTGAGATTTGCCCCAATACCACGAGCTACAGCTTCTACATACCGGGTATCACTTTCACCATTAGGCAAAGGAGGAGTTCCGACAGCAATAAACAGAATTTCTCCGTGCGCCACTCCCGCAGGTAAATCTGAGGAGAATTGAATATTTCGACTATTAATGGCAGACTGCATAATTTCGGAGAGTCCCGGCTCGAAAATTGGCGACTGGCCAGACTTCATTAATTTTACTTTTTCTTCGTTGTTATCTATGCAAATAACATCATGACCGATATAAGCTAAACAAGCGCCTGTAACCAAACCTACATAACCAGTCCCAATTACGCAAACACGCATTTTATTAAACTCCTCGTTTTTTGTCATTGGTCATTGGTCATGAGTCACTAATTCACAAATGACTGATGACCACTAACTAACTAATTGTTACTGTCGATACGTTGACGGAAATCTTCTATTGTCAGTTTTAACCCCTCTAGCAGCGGAATGGTAGGTTGCCAATTTAACCAGGTTTTTGCCCTGGTAATATCAGGACGACGACGACGGGGATCATCAGAAGGTAGCAGTTCAAACTTAATTTCTGCATCTGGGTTCACCATGTTTTGTACTGCCTGTGCCAGTTCTAAAATGGTGTATTCATCCGGATTACCCAAATTGACAGGGCCAATGTAGTCACCATTCATTAACTTGATCAGGCCGCTAACTAGGTCAGAGACATAACAAAAACTACGAGTTTGTTGACCTTCACCATACACAGTTAAAGGATTACCCCGTAAAGCTTGAACTATAAAGTTACTGACTACCCGACCATCGTTTTCTAACATTCTTGGTCCATAGGTATTAAAAATTCTCGCCACCCGAATATCGACTTTATTTTCTCGGTAGTAGTCAAAGGCTAAAGTTTCCGCTATTCTTTTGCCTTCGTCATAGCAAGAACGGATACCAATGGGATTGACACTACCACGATAATCTTCTGTTTGGGGATGGACTTCTGGATCACCATAGACTTCACTGGTGGAAGCTAACAAAAACCGAGCTTTCAGTCGTTTGGCTAATCCCAACATATTCAGTGTTCCCATCACGTTAGTTTTAACGGTTTTAATGGGGTTGTACTGATAATGTACCGGAGACGCAGGGCAAGCCAAATGATAGATTTGATCCACTTCTAAGCGAATTGGCTCAGTGATATCATGACGTATCATCTCAAAGTAAGGATGATCAAACCATTTGAGGATATTACGTTTATGACCTGTATAGAAGTTATCCAAGCATATAACTTCATGACCATCAGCCATTAGTCGGTCGATTAGATGGGAACCAATGAACCCAGCACCGCCAGTTACCAAAATTCTCATAGTTTCCGAGTTATTTTACAGATATAGCCAACGGGTATAGTCCTTTACTGTCAGATTAACCAGTTTGCTACAAAAATAGATTATGAACGAAAATCACTAAACAATGTGTTTCATCATCAGTATATGTCCCAACTTTTCTGGGGACTGCTATATTTATGGGTTAAGTGATTTTCCTACAAATACCCGGTAAACTTAATAAATATCTTCTAAATAATTGGTAAATTTTCAGTTACAGTTCATCAAATCTTTAAAAAAAGATCAATTTTTTAGAAACTGTATTTATAAGAATTCAGGAGTCCTAGGAGCGAAGCATTCAGACAATAGCTTTTGGCAAAAACTGATAATTGCTCACCCGAGTACTGATACTTCCAGCACGCTACGCCAACACCCGTACAGGAGTCAGAATGTTTGAGAAATTAGTTAATTATCAAATAAGTATTTTTGGCGTTAGGCTGAAAAAGCTGACTGCTGATGGCTGTCCCTCTTTTAGAGGAACTATGTTTACGACATACTAGGTGAACGTTAACCCTTAGCCTGCCGTTAGGCATTAGCTGAATGTTACCTGTATTTTTACACGGTGATAGTCTGATTAGGGATTCTTTTGGAAAAAACTAGTTTCTGATTTTGTTGTGGTTCTCCGAAAATGATAATGGAGCAAGTGAGTTGCCTAGCTAATTCGTTGGTGATATCGCTCATGGCCAATCCGCCAGGAGTAGTACGATTACGCGTTAAAGGTAATACCACTAAATCATATAATCTTGCTGCTTGCAAAATTGCTTGAGCAACATCTTCATGAGTAATGACTTGAACTTCTGGTGGATTTGCCAGAGTTAATTTAGAGACTAATTGAGAGAGTTGCGATCGCCTAGCAGCAACTTGAATCGCGCCGGTGCGCCGTTGTCTGCGGTTAGCTTCATTCACACAAACATTCAATACAGTCACTTGGGCTTGATTGGCATCTGCCAAAGTCTGAGCAAATTGTACTGCCGTTAGTGTTGGGGTGACTATGTTTTCTATTGGCACAAGAATGCGCTGAATTCTTTTCGGTGATTCTACCAAACGCGCTACCGCCACTGGACAATGGGAAGCCCAAAGCACATTATCAATCACATTGCCTAATAAACGCGCTCTCAAACCAGTACGTTTACCCCAACCCATGATAATCAAATTCGCCTTTTGTTCACGAGCAGCCCTACAGATTCCTGGAGCAAAAGCATCATCAATTCTAAGTAATGGTTCAGCCTTTGCTCCTAATAATTGACTTTGTGCTATGGCTTTAGCCAATAACTTTTCACTGCGTTGCCAGGCAACTTCTAACTGGGGTGTATCCATTTGTGAAGTAGCATGAGCGATCGCTAATGGTAAGATTTTTCCTTGGGACTGATTAGCTAATAATGCCGCCATCTCAATTAAATGTTTTTGAGTCTGGGGATTATATACAGGTACAACTATCGTTAAGTTAGGATTTCCTGACTCTGATTCCTGGTAAGGCGATTTAATTGGTGATGTTTCCGGTGCTATTGAACCAGTCAAACCAACACCATCCCCAGCCACCAACCTTGTCAGCCAAGGTCCCAAAGTTGCTGTTATCAGCACTAAAACAATCACACTATTTAATACTTCTGGGGACAGTAACCTAGACTGATATCCAGCTAATACTACCGCTAATGTCGTCTCTACCAGGGGAATAGATAGTGACCAAATTGTTAGAATTTCTTGCCATTTATAGCGATACAACAGTTTTGCCAACACAGAAGCCATAAATTTGCTGGCAATTAAAACCACAAAAATGATTAATAATAACTTGATTGTGTTATAGCCCTTAAACAAGACAGGTAAATCAATTTTTAAGCCTAAATACATAAAGAAAATGGGAATAAATAATACACTACCTATAAATATCAATTTTTCTTTAACTGCTCCTTCACCTACAGCCTCATTTACCGCCAAACCTGCTACAAAGAAACCAACAATTGTGTCTAATCCCATCAATTGAGCAATGACAACGGACATAAACACAGACAAGAACACACATAAAAACTTGTTTCCCTCATCATCTCCAGAACGGCGTAAAAATTCCTTAACTGCCCAATTAAAACCTACCAAAACCAGCATAAAATAGATAATTACTGAGCCGAATATCCTGATAATTTGATTCAGGTTAAATGCCCCATGATCAACAATAGAGAGACATACAGATAATATTAATAGTGAGCCGATATCAGAAAAAACTGTGGCTCCCATCGTCATAGCGATCGCCTTGTTATTAAGTACTCCCAAACGGCTGATAATCGGATATGCCAAAAGAGAATGGGAGGCCAACAAACAGCCAATTAAGATAGAACCATACCAACCCAAGCCGAAAAACCTTCCTCCTAATGTTCCCAATATCAAGGGTAGAGTAAAAGTCAAGCTACCAAAAACTAAAGAACAGCCTTTTTGTTGACGAAAAAATTGGAACTTAAATTCCAATCCGGCTATAAACATCAAGTAAAATAACCCAAGATCTGATAGCAATCTCATCATTAATGATTCCGGCTTGAATAAGTGCCAACCAGATGGACCAAGCACAATTCCAGAACAAACCAAACCCACTAAAGCTGGTAATCTTAGCCTCTCAAACAGGATAGGTACAACTAAGATCACTAATAGTAAAATACCAAAGAGAATAATGGGTTCCTGGCCAAGAACTTGGGAGGTTGGATCTAAATTGAGAACTTGTGACTCAAGTTGCATCATGTAAAACAGTTATCAGTTATCAGTTATCAGTTATAGCAGGAGTCAGGAGTCAGGAGTCAGGAGTAAAACTCTCTTGCTGTCTAGGTTTCAATTTAGATTCTGTACCTCGTTGATCTGCAATCTGCTGTATTAGTTATTATTTACTACCTATTGCTATTACCTATACCCTAAACGGAATCTTGAAAATCGGTTCGAAATGAGGCATATATATTAGAAACTTACACCCTACACCCTACACCCTTATCATTGACAACTAAGGATGGATTTGACTCAAAATAAACCGTAGACGGTCATAATCATCTTTTAGCAACACACTGAGATTTCTTCCAGCTTTGATCAGCCATTCTCGGTCAGCGTTGCGTAACTGGTAAACTTCACGAATTGCAGATGCGGCCAAAGATTCTACTGGCGCACCGTTAATCAAAAGCAGAGTCCGCAAAAAATCTAGTTTTTCAGTGAACTTGATAATTGCTTCTGGTTCACAATGATAAACAGCCTGATGTATCTGGGGTGGACGGGCCGGGAGATACTGATACACCTCTTGGTTATAACTTAGATTTTGTGATTGCTGCTCAAATCCCACAATTGCTGCCCGAAATTCAGTTCTGAGCATAGCAAAGATTTGAGGTTGTTCTTCTCGCAAAGTTTGCAAAGACAACCCCAAGGCCCTAGCCCGGTGTACAGAATCTATAGGCATAGTTGTAGCATAATATACTACAGCATAAACTTGATTACCAGATTCTTCATCCACAGCACAAACCCAACTACCAAAAGGTGGCATGGGTGGAAAACTCAAATCATCTGGTTCTAAACACTGTGCCAAAAATTCCGTAGTTGTGGTTTCAATCACCTCCCCAATGTGGTGAGGATGGCGATAGCCTGTAGAAAACTGTGGTAAAGGTAGACGCATAGCAATCAGTTAACAGTGATCAGTTATCAGTTATCAGTTATCGGTTGTTTTATATCAACTACTGACTAATGATAACTGACCACTGACTAAATTATTATTTGCCTTTTTTCTTGGCTGTGGTTTCTACGACTTCTAATTCTGGCAAGCGGAAAGTAATAATCTTATCCCAATTACCACCTTCAAATAGTACAGCTACCTTGCCATCACTTACCCGTTGAACAAGTCCTTCATACCGATAATATGTGTCTGCGGGATTTTTGACCCGAACAGTTGCTCCAGGCAGAATCATGTGTTTACCCTCGTTTAGTTCCTGTTAATAGCTTAATGTTTGTTAGTGGGCATTGGGCATGGGGGGATTGGATTTTCTCCTACACCCTTACACCCCTTAATAATATTTCTGGCGTTGCCGAAAATTGGCTACAGATTCTACTATTCCCAGAGCGATAAAGTTGGTCAGCATAGCTGAACGACCATAACTCATCCAAGGTAATGGTATACCTGCTACAGGTGCTAAACCAACGGTCATTCCCACGTTGACAATCAGTTGAAACACAATCATGGATAGAACACCAATAGCCAGGAGCGAACCAAAATTATCTTTGGCAGTTTGAGCTACGTGCAGTAGACGGAAGCAAATCAAACAGAAACAAAATAAAACTATTAAACAACCGACAAAACCGAATTCTTCACCAACAGCAGAGAAAATAAAATCTGTATGCTGCTCAGGTACAAAATTTAATTGAGTCATCGGACCTTT
Source organism: 'Nostoc azollae' 0708 (assembly GCF_000196515.1). Taxonomy (NCBI): domain Bacteria; kingdom Bacillati; phylum Cyanobacteriota; class Cyanophyceae; order Nostocales; family Nostocaceae; genus Trichormus; species Trichormus azollae. The sequence continues at coordinate 2,712,791 of NC_014248.1, read as the reverse complement.
AAATAAACCCCATCCCCAAATTCCACCAGCACCAATTGCAATGCGAGATTGAATCAGGTGATAACCAGCACCGAGAGGATCATGTTCAGGATTAATAAATACACTCAACCTATCTTTTTGATATTCTTTTAATACATGATTCCAGGCGAAAACCCCTAATTCACCACCTAGCATATTCAGCGCCGAAGAGGCGAGCGCACCAATATAAAATCGCCTCCAAGGTAGAGTTTGCCACCCCACAATCCCCATCGCACTAGCCCAAGCTAAACCCAAGGGACTAAAAGATAGTTCTTTAAGCAACTTTATTGGCTCTGACAAAGGCCAAGGAATACTAAACAAAATGGCTGACATCACAGGGGAAATCAACAGAATCAACCAGCCAGGATTAGCATTTGCCCAGTAAAGCATTCCTAAGAGTATCGCCCCAAATACCAGCGATGTTGCCAAATCTGGTTGTAAAAATATTAATCCCCAAGGTATAGCAGTAATAGCTAAGACCCGGAACACGCTCTCTAAGGTAGAAGCAGTTCGCCTATGTAACAAAGCTGCCAAGGTGATGATCATAGCTATTTTGGCAAATTCCGAGGGTTGGACGTTAAAGCCAAAAATACTAATCCATCGCTGTGCGCCTTTAGCACTGGTACCAGCGATCATCACAATCATCAAACTGAAGTTAGTGAGGGCGTAAGTTATCCAGTGAAACCTCATGAGGTTTTCGTAGTGATAACGAGCTAATAACAGGGCTATAATTGAGCCGATGATAGCTACCAGCCAGTGCCACCACCAGTCAGTTACTGGTTGCTTGAGTTCTGTACTCAGAATCATTAGACCGCCAAACATACTGACTGCAACAGGCAGACAAAATAAAATCCAATCTACCTGCTGCCACGGCTTAACCCAATATTGCCAGCGGATTTTGGGGAGTGAAGATTTTAAGAACATTGTGGGAAGAGGAACTTGAGCATTAAATGGGGAGGATGGGGAGGATGGGGAAGATAGGAAAATTACTTCCCTATCTTCCCCATGCCCAATGCCCAATCCTTATGTTAGTGCAGCGACTGATACTTTACCCGCAATAGCGAGAGCGATCGCTGTGAGGGCTTTGGCAGAAGCTGAATCTGGATCTCCAACCACTATTGGCACACCACTATCACCTCCCATTCTGGTGGAAATTTCTAGAGGTACACATCCTAATAGTGATACCCCTAATTCTGCGGCAGTTTTTGAACCTCCACCGGAACCAAAAATGTCATATTGGTTATCTGGTTGATCTGGAGGAATAAAATAGCTCATATTTTCCACAATTCCCAATACTGGAACATTTAGCTGCTGGAACATCCGCAAACCTTTGCGCGAATCCAACAGGGCTACAGTTTGGGGTGTGGTGACAATCACCGCCCCTGCCATTGGCACAGCCTGGGTTAAAGTTAACTGAGCATCTCCAGTTCCTGGTGGCATATCGACAATTAAATAATCAATTTCTCCCCATTGCACCTGATACAAAAACTGACGAATTACGCCATTCAGCATGGGACCGCGCCAAATAACTGGCTGATCTCGGTCAATCAAAAAGCCCATTGAGACTAATTTAACGCCATGATTAAATGCTGGTTCGAGAATGTCCCCTGTATCTGTGCAGCGAACAGTAATTTGAGCATCAGCTAAACCCAGCATTGTAGGGTCATTAGGCCCGTAAATATCAGCATCTAGCAAACCTACTTTTGCTCCTGTTTGTGCTAGAGCTACAGCGACATTTACCGCTACTGTACTTTTACCAACGCCACCTTTGCCGCTGGAAACAGCAATAATATTTTTTACACCATCAACGCCTGTGCGGTCAGGTAAGCTTTTTTGCTGGGGTGTTTGTGCTGTTACGTCTACACTGATATCTGTCACACCTGGCAGTTTGTTAACAGCTTTTTTACAATCTTCAACAATAAATTCCCGTAAAGGACAGGCAGGAGTCGTCAACACCAAAGTAAAGCTGACCTTGCCACCGTCAATTTTTACATTGCGAATCATGTTCAGTTCTACCAGACTTTTGCGAAGCTCTGGATCTTCGACTGGTCGCAATACTTCTAGAACTGACTGGGAATCTAGGACTTGATACATAGCGTGTATACCGTTGCCGCCTTAATAAACCTTAAAAAATTTTCATTTTCACCTACTTGCATCTTAACTTTCTTAGGACATTAGTTATTAGTTATTGGTCATTGGGTATTGGGTTATTCAATTTTCCCTCAGACTAAAAATCAAAACAACTATTATCCAAAGATTTTTTCTTTCCTGATACTGTGGGCAATGCTGACTTTTCTACGGCTTCAATGAGGGAACGTGCTACCCGATCTGCATAGGGACGAGATAATGACCAAATTAGGGGTGATAACCAACCACGTAAAGTTACAGAATAAGATAAATAACTACCACACACCGTTGACTCCACCTGGTAAATGACCCGCTCTTCAATGCCTGGAATTGCTAGTACACGGATACTCAGCATTTCTTTGGGATTTACCTTTTCCACAAAAATCTGGATGGGAATTGGCCAAAAGCGTGTTACTGCTTGGAAAATCAATCCGGGTTTGGGTACTAATCCTAATGGTACATTGGTACTTTTAAGTAGTGGATGCCAGGAAACATCTCTTAAATCCACTACTTTTTGCCACAGTTCATCTACAGAGGCAGAACTGATTTCTCGATACGTCCGCACTAGAGAGGCGCAAAACCGACGACGTTTGTGGTTGATGAATTTGGAAAACCAACCTTGCACTGTCCTAATCCTCCTGGCTACAATCTGTCTGGTTACTCTGGCATCTGGGAAAATTGTAATAGACTTCTTTACTCACCACAGATACCATACAGAAAATCGGCTGCTTTGTAGACTAATTCTCTAGGTTCTGGTATTCATAACAGAATTGTTTCCACAATAATTGCAAAGAAACTTAATGAATATACAAGCCTATACGCATTTGAGGGACAATAAACTCTAGTCAAGATAATCAATCGGTTTTGACCGCTAAGAAAAATCAGTTTCGGGAAATCGATTTCGGGAAATCGATCCAGATTTTGGGTTCTGATTGTCAACAAATTTTTAAAATGAAAATTTGTAGCTTTCTGGAAATTGTAATTTTAGGTTCGGAAATCTATGTTGAGCAACTCGCAAACCCCCACTTTAGCAGTAGAATCATCCAATTTTCTTCCGGCTCCTGACGCTCAAGCTAGAGTCAGTCAGTTTATGCAGCAACTGCAAGATGAAATTACTCAGGCTTTGAAAGCACTGGATGGTGTTGGTAAGTTTCAAGAAGATAGTTGGCAGCGTCCAGAAGGGGGTGGGGGGCGATCGCGTATACTGCGTGATGGCGCAATTTTTGAACAAGCGGGTGTAAATTTTTCTGAGGTGTGGGGTTCTAATCTACCCCCGTCCATTTTAGCGCAACGCCCAGAAGCAAAGGGACACGGTTTTTATGCAACAGGTACTTCTCTGGTGTTACACCCTCGTAATCCTTATGTGCCTACGGTTCACTTGAATTACCGCTATTTTGAAGCAGGTCCAGTTTGGTGGTTCGGTGGTGGTGCTGATTTGACACCTTATTACCCCTTTGCTGAGGATGCAGCCCATTTCCATCAAACTCTGAAACAAGCTTGCGATCAACATCACTCGGAGTATTATCCCGTGTTCAAACGGTGGTGTGATGAATATTTTTATCTCAAGCACCGGGATGAAACTAGAGGTATTGGTGGTCTATTTTTGGATTATCAAGATGGTCAAGGCAGTATATATAGGGGTCCAGATCCCAATGGGGAAGCGGCTGATTATAGTAACCAGGTAGGAACAATCGCACCACGCACTTGGGAAGAGTTGTTTGCTTTGGTGCAAGATTGTGGCAGAGCTTTACTACCAGCTTATGTTCCCATTGTCAAACGGCGACATGGGATAGAATATGGCGATCACGAACGTAATTTTCAACTATACCGTAGGGGCAGGTATGTAGAATTTAACTTGGTTTATGACCGGGGTACAATTTTTGGACTGCAAACAAATGGCCGTACAGAATCAATCCTCATGTCCCTACCACCTTTAGTGCGTTGGGAATATGGTTACAAACCAGAACCAAATACTCCTGAAGCTGAATTGTATGAAACTTTTCTTAAGCCTCAAGATTGGATAAACTGGAAAATAAATCAACAGTAACAAGTATTTGAGGCTCAGTAAAATTCCACACATTTATTTAGAGGAAGTAGATTAGGACTTTTGTGGTGGAAAGTTTGCATATCCGTCATTATTTTGTCCTCTTCTTTACTCAGGACTCAGAATCTAGATAATCAGCACTGTTTTAGTGAGTTAAACTACTAAAATACAAACATTTAGCAAAATTTTTGCAACTGTAGCTATAGCTTGCTCATTTTCAGCGTCAGACCAAGAACATCTTGTAACTCGTGAGTGAATTAACTTCCTCAGAATTATGGATGAAAAAAATACCAGTAATGGTGAAATTTAAAGATTGCTAGAATAGCAAGTTTTTTAGCTCACTGATTCATCTTCAGGGCAATATCACGGAGAATACAGTGAATATAGACCAAAAAACCCATACAACTCAAGACGGGAAGACTGTGATTGTCTTGAAACCAACAGATCGTCTAGACATCACCACTGCTTGGCAATTTCGTCTGAAGTTACAAGAGTCTATTTCTAAATTGAGTCGTCATGTAGTTGTGAACTTGGGAGAAGTAGATTTTATTGATAGTTCTGGTCTCACCTCTTTGGTTGCTGGAATGCGTGATGCAGATAAAGCTAAGGGTAGTTTCCGCATTTGCAATATCCATCCAGATGCCAAACTTGTGTTTGAAGTGACAATGATGGATACGGTATTTGAAATCTTTGAAACTGAAGAAGAAGCATTAACAACAATCTTCCCCAATTCAGTTAATAAAGAAAATAATAGTTTCGACCAACTTCCCCAAAATACTCCAGAGACTATGGCAGGTGATAGGTGATAAGTAACAGGTGACAGGGAACAGCGAACAGGGTAGTAATTACGTATACCTTGCTGGATCGGAGGCACTATTACGAATTACCAATTTTTTTGTAAGCTCTTGATGCTTTCCACCCCACACCCTACCTCTTCTTTGTGGAATTCGGCCTCCTGTCTTCTTAACATAACTTGGCAAAGTAGCCTTTAAACGAGAAAATAAGAATACGTCGCCCTTAACATTTTCTTTGTGAATAACGTCCGTACTGTCTCTGATACAAAACGAACTTTCTATAATCTTCATACTCGCCCAATCAACACTATTTACCGCCGGGTAGTGGAGGAGTTGATGGTGGAAATGCACCTATTGTCGGTAAATGTGGATTTTAGATACAATTCAATTTATGCATTAGGCGTAGTTACAGCTTTTGACCGCTTTATGCAAGGCTATCAACCAGAACAAGATCAAGCATCTATTTTTAACGCCATAATTCAGGCTGTAGAGCAAGATCCGCAACGCTATCGACAAGATGCGGCTAGATTACAAGTTGTAGCTCAAAGTTTGCTAACTAAAGATTTAATTTCGTGGTTGAGTCAAACTACTTATTTAGATCAAGATCGTGATTTGCAAGCACAACTGCAAGCGATAGCTAACAATGCTGAATTTAAATACAGCCGCTTGTTTGCCATTGGTCTGTTCTCATTATTAGAAATGGTAGATTCTGAACTTGTCAAAGATGAGAAGCAACGTAATCAGGCACTAAAAGCGATCGCGCAGGGTTTACATTTATCTGAAGAAAAACTTACCAAGGATTTAGAGTTATATCGCTCTAACCTAGATAAATTGGCACAAGCACTGATAGTAATGGCAGATATGCTGGCAGCCGATCGGAAAAAACGCGATCAGCGTCAACAAAAATCGACTGCCCCGCTAGCTCCTCCTAGTAACAACGAATAATTTAGAATTTATAATTCGTAATTCGTAATTAAAGCTGGCAGCTCATAAGATTGTAGATGAACAGTAAACTTGTTTACAATTCAGCCAATTTACATTTTAGTAAACACTAAATTACGAATTACGAATTAGCGATTACGAATTATTTACACAGCAAGTAATTTGTAGATTATGTTGTTGATAATAGTGAGTGTGAACGCTCCTAAAACAGCACTCCAAATACCATAACGTAAGCGGAAACCCTCTACTAACCAGGCAGCAATACTAAAACAAACAACAGCAATCATGAATGTAAAGATACCAGATAATAAGTCAAAGGTGACTAAATTTGGTATCGTAAATACAAACCCTAAAATTGGTCTAACTAATGCTGTGATAATACCAAGCACTGCTGCGGAAAAGATGGTTTTACCTGGAGTATCAATTTCAACTCCCAAAGGTAATTTACTAATAATCCACAAGCTGATAGAAGTGACTAACCAAACAATTAACAGTGTCACAATATTCATTGCCGCAACCCTTGAAACGTAAATGGCGATTGGCGATAAATTACTTGGTCTATTGATAAGGCAAAGGCTAAAGGAAAAAGGCTAAAGGCAATATTAGAAAGCGTATGATGGGGAATTTAAGCCTGCCAACGCCAGCGACCAATAGAAGAGGGAAGAGTCAATTACTCAGAACTCAAACAAGGATCTAAACTATTGCCTCTTGCCTCTTCCCTCTTCCCTCTTGCCTTTCCCGACGGAGGTTGATCAGACAATCTTTGTAGCTTAACCAATTATTTATAAATTAGCAGAGGTTTTTTCTAGAACGGTAATTTATTTTAGATATCTTTAGGTTTATCTAATTTTTCTTGATATTGGTAAAAATAAAATTCCCCCAAACTCTCGTTATTGATAAGGGCTAGAGGGAATTTTCACCTATAAAATTTTAGACAAATTAGTTCACCTTTTAGGTGCAGAATTACTGTTTTCTGGTGCTACAGGAACTGGAGGTATGCTGTCATTAGGAACTATTGGTGAATTAGGATTGATACCTTGCCCAGGAGCAGGAAATGGATTTGGGGCTGAGGGTAGAGAAGGGTTAAAATTATTTTGTAGATCACTCCCTGGAATTGGCACGGTATTAGGTATGGGAACAATCGGGGTGGTAGAAAAGTTGGGAGAATTTGTGAGTGGTTGAGATGGACCGGGAATAATTCCCAAAGACACACGATTTCCTCCTACTTGTCTGAGCAAATCTAAGGTTTGAATGACATCGTTGTAAGTTGATGTCCGTGATGCATTCAGCACCAAAATACCATTAGGATTTGCTTCCACATACTGTTGTAATCTTGCTTCCAACTGATCACGTTGGATAGGTTCTTTTTCAATGTAAATTTGACCAACAGCATCAATAGTTACAGGCAATATGTCTTTCTGTAAACTAGCACCAGAAGTTGTACCTGTACTGGCTTTGGGTAAATCAACATTAATTGCTTGTTGCCGAGTAAATTGCAACGCTGCTAACAGAAAAAAAGTCAGGATACAAAAAACGACATCGATTAAGGGGATGATTTGAATTTGGACTTCTTCAATGGGAGTATGTAGGTTAACTTTCATTTTCTAGCTCTTGTGACGAGTTAGGATGGGGATTTGGGGCTGTTTCCTCTAAAGAAGGTTCGGGGGTTGTTGTATTCAAGTTATTTTTACGACGTTTACGGGGTGAACTAAAGCTTTCTGCAGTATATTCCCGTACCGTTGATGTACTTTTATTGGGGTCTGGTGGAGACTGACGGTAAAGTAACTCTAAATCATTGCCGGCTTTATTAAAAACTTTGAATTGGTTAACAACAAAACCTTGAAACAGACGATAGAATGCTAAACTAGCGATCGCAACTATTAAACCAGCAGCCGTACTAATTAGAGATTCTCCAATCCCAGTCGTTACTCCTGCTGTAGATTCATTACCCAAATCACCAATGCGGATTGAACGCAAAGACTGAATCAAACCTAAAACCGTACCCAACAATCCTAACAGCGGCGAAAGAGCAATCACAGATTCTAAAAGTTTTTCGCCCCGTCGCATCCCCGCTAGTTCTTCAGCGGCTGTGGACTCTAGAGCTAGTCTAAAGGTTTCTGCATCGCTTTTTTGCAAGCGTAGGGGTGCATAGAGAAAACGTCCAATCGGTTGGTCCACAGCTTTTTGAGCTATTTCCGTAGCTATTTCCCAATTCTCAGTAGCAGCATCAAGGACGCGCTCAACTATTTCCTTTTCTTGCATTAAAATTCGCAACCAAAACCAAAGACGCTCAAAAATGACACTTAAAGACAGGACTGATAGCACCAGTAGAGGCCACATTGCTGGGCCGCCCTTATGAAACAAATCTAAAATATCCACTGTGTAGGTTTCCTCCCTCCATTACTAGAGCAACAATGGCAAAGCATTTTAATTTTAGAGATTAATTCACCATTACCATATTCACTTACTCTATCGCTATACAAGCAGTTAACAAAGCATGACGATTACCATCATCTATACACAGATAATAAATAGGACGGTTATTCCCACCGGGAGTTTAGAGGATGATTTGGCAAAATTAGAATTAACTAGAGGTTAAAAATATGAACTTCTCAATTCAATCGCTTTATGCCTGGTATGGCAATGTACTGCGCAATCCTAAGTACCGTTGGTGGGTAATTCTTGGCACCATAGCTTATCTTCTCAGCCCCATAGATATTGCTCCAGACTTTATACCTGTGGTTGGACAAATTGATGATCTTTTGCTTTTGACATTGTTAGTTTCGGAAGTTTCTGGATTAGTAATTGATGGTTGGAAAACTAAAAAAGGTAATGTAGAAACTAGTGTTAATGAGTCTACACCTACAGACAATACTGTTGATGTGGATGCTGTTTCTGTGAAGTGATTTTTTTAACGTAGAGGAACCCGGAGGTAATCGCAGCGAAAAGTTCCTCTGCGGTTAAATATCTTCTCCAAACTCTATCAAGTATCTAAATGCTTTCAAAATATAGTTAGCTGAATTTTGAGGAGAGGTGTTATAAAAATGTGGCCATGCTAAACCTTTATCTTCATCATAATTATGAATGCGATGGGGATGATTTTCTAGCCATGTTAACCGCACAGCATGACCAATTAACACATCTAAAACTATATACTCTTCAATTTGCAAGCTGGGGTTATTAGCGGCTATTGCTGCTAGTTCCAATAAGGCTTCTAGGTTAACTTGGCGGTATTCTGGAGCTTCAATTTTATTTAGTAAATGCTCTACTAATAAAGCAAAGTTTCTTTCTCCTGCTGTCATTTCTGATAGCATGACTTCACTATCTAAGCGATTGCGTCGTTCTAGTTTATCGCCAATTACTAGACCTTTACAATGTTGCATTAATAGCCAAACTTGTTTAAAAAAGTCTTTAGGAACTCGGTTAAGTGTGCCTTCTGCTTGGCGGAATCTGCGCCAATTTTCGGGAGGAGTTTCAATTTCTTCGTTAATTGCTGGTAGAACTACCCAAGCAATATCACTTTCTTTTTGCTTGACGTGCAATGATTCTTGTTGACGCAATAAACCACTAACGCCTGTATATCCTATTAATACTTGATGTAGGCGTGTTTTTACTTCAAATGGCGAAAGCTGCATTAAGTAATCATAGGCTTCGTCTTGCGTAACGCCCATTTCTTGAGCTAGTTCACTGGTAATTAATAAAATTAGATAGCCGACTCTGAGGGTTAGTAATCCTTGAAATAATTCCGGTTCTGATTTGATTAATACTCCCAAATAAATTAAAATTTCTTGTGTCAATACGCGATCGCGTATATCCTCACGACAGAAGTTATTAATTTTTTCGGCAATTTCATTGTGGGACATGGGTAAAACAATCAGGGAAGCTTTGCTATAAGCTCGACCCACTGCAATTTGTTTACCTCGTACCACTATACTGGTGATGGCATCAGATAAGCCAATATCCACCATTTGGCGTAAACCAGCAGCTCGACGCACTACTGCCCAAATACCAAAATCCCCGGCTTTTGTGTAAACTTCATCTAGTAACTCTGATACTGTTACAGGATGTCCTGGACCTCCGTATCCTGTATCAAATTCTAATCCCTGTAATCTTTTTAAGGTTTGCAGTAATTCGATTTGCTCATATATATTTTCTGATGTCCGCAAATGTCTGAGTAATTCTCCCAAGTTGGTTTCACATTCCATTTGGAATTCTTGGGTATGTCCTAACCGCCAATTTTTTTCAGGATGATAAGCTAAGTAATAGCAACGTATACCAGCATTCTTAACAGCTGATTGGGCAAATTCTCCATTGGGAAGAAAATCAATCGTTTGGATTCCTGCTGTTAGCATTAATTGATTTAGTCGCCCTAATTTTACTTGCACACCGTTACAAATACCATCTTTCAGTTCTTGCATCAATTCTAATAATACTTGGGAACCAATTTCTAACATGGTGTGGGTTAACATTAAGGTGAGAGTCGGACGACCTAAGTCACTCCAATATTTTTCAATGTAGGCTAATTCACTTCTGAGTTGATCTACTAGAAAATGGTAATCAAGAGTTAAGTAAAACTGCTGTGAATCTAGGAAGGATGGCAAAAATACAACTGTTTCACCACAAATTCTAAAAATTCTTGATGTTGTCAAACTCCGCAACCGCCGAATTGGACGACCAGTTAAACCCAATTTATCATTGCGTCCGATTTGTGTATAAATTTGGGAAAGCTCGCCTGCTTTTCTAACTTGAATTGGTTCGATTTGGGTAGGAGTTTGAGTTTCAATTCCGTGAACTTGTAGTTTTGCTTGTAATTCCTCATCTTCTGCTAATAAGGCAATTTGTATTAATGATTTGCGTTTTTTGTTTACACATAAATGCCTGCCTAAAGGATCAATTTCTCCAATAGCGAGTAATCCTTCACTCAACATTTGACCAAGTAAATATAAACTTTGCGCCCACACTAAGGGGATATTTTCGTTAGGTAAACGGCTTTGAGTCTGTGGTGCTAATTTTTCGGCTTCGACGTTCTCAGCCGGGACATAATACAGTTCTGGTAATAACTTTATGCCATCAATTTCTATCAGCAATGATTCTAATAGTGTTTGATATTTTTTAACTTGCTCTTGCTGACCACGAAATAGTCCATCAAGAACTAAATAAGTGAAAAATAATGGCCATTCACATTCGATGTTCTCGAACTGCTTGAGTTCTCCAGGTTCGTAATGTAAGCGGTGGGGATCTTCTAAAACTGTTTGGTGTCCATCACGGAGAAATCGTTTACAACCGTATTTACCTGCCAGTTTTCTGATAATTTTGTTGAAGGTGCGATCGCGCAGTGTCTCACCAGAAGATTCCCTCAACTTCACATCTTCTACAGCAAACGCCGGATAACTAATAATACTCAACAGTGCTGCATCAACTTCTTTAGAACCTGATTCTCTTGGTAATAAAGATTCTAGTGTAATTCTCGCCCTCGCGATTTCATCTGGTAATACATGAATGATGGAATTTTGACTTCCATGTATACCAAATAAATTCAGCCCGTTCATAGCTTCTAAAGCTGCTTTTGCCATACCTATGGAACTGGCATTTAATTCAGCACTACCATGATTAATTTTATTACCTCTTTCCCATATACCATAATCAGGAGTGCGGTAAGCGCGTCCAATATAATAAACCAAATTTTGAACAAAATTGACTTCATCCAGTGTATAAACAATTGACAAACTCCCAGAGGTCATTTGCGCTAACATCAGTAGAAATATTGATGTGGCATCAATTTGCAAATGTCCCCATTCATCATCCCCAACAACAATATCACCAGTAGCTGTGTTGTATTTTGCGTGCAGTCCATCTAGTAGAAATTGAGTATGTTTAAATGTTTCTACTTTATGAGCCTGTCGCATCATGGCGAAAAGTAACCCACGCATCAACTTGACTACGCTGTGTTCTAGTTCGTAAGTTCTTCCTTCATCATTGTCTAACTTGCGATAGGCAACAGCTAATCCCCAAACTGCTAAAATGCTATAAACATTATCTCGCACCCAAGCATCTGTATAATCACCATGAGCGGTAATTGCTGTACTCGCTGGTAGCAAACCAGTAATCGGATTTTGGCGAGACAGAATAATTGTCTTGATTTGTTGATAGTAGACATCCAGCCGAGTTGTCAATGCTGTAGGTGTTTTCATAAGTTGGTTGGGAATTGCTAGGCAAATGTAACCCTGTAGCGGTGAATAAAATCAAATGATAGCGATGAGTACATTACTCATCAGAGGATGTTTTAAAAGGGTCTTTTAATGTCATCTCGATTTCATTCCGCTCAGAATGACAAAACTATACCTCCTGAGACTTTTACAGAATCCTCTCAGGTTTAGTGTTTGTTTATAGTTTTTCAATTGTCAACAAAAATATCGCTTCAGTAATTATATTTAATAGTATTCACCCAAAACCCACTTGAATTATTTCTTCAAATTTTCCTCTGTTTAGCATAAAATTTACCCTATATTAAGCTTTTTTTTGTTATTACTAAAGCAGAAGAAACAAAACAACTCTTCAAGGTGACATACTCAGAATCAGATTTTTTACATTCATTATTATATAATATATATTTAAATTATTTTCATCGCAAGTACAATTTGTAACTTAAAAGAGAGGATGTATGATGTATTTACGTTACAACAAAAATCATGCTCTATTGATCAAAGTAGTTTACTCCCAAGTAAAAGTTAATGGTAAAACCGAGTTAGTGCCACTATAAGTATATGCTGATGGTTCGCTTAAACCTTACCACGGGTAACTTATAGTCATTGGAAGTTTCTGATTAGACATCTTGTGCATATTTGCAAGATGGAGTATATTTAATCAATTGCCATCTAATAGCTGAATGTCTCGTACCGCCGTGAATTCAAAATGCTTCTTGCAGAAGAGCTACCCTAACAAAATAGTGCTTCCAGCAGGCTGCGCCAACAAAATTCAAAATGTATACGGCGTGAGCTTTTCAGAGATTTGGAATGGTTGGTTTATTTACGCCGTACTGTAGTAAGGTAATTTAATTCTGATACTAGCGTTCAATTTGCAGATATTTAGGAACATTCATGAGTTTTTGAAAATCTTAAACATCCATCAAATCTGGTAAATTATTGGTAGTTACCTGTTCTTTGAGATGACGAAAATAAGAACTCATTACCTCAGTGACAGCCATGAGTGCGGTAAGGGGGAAAAACAAGTTTAAAGCCTAAATTTTGTAATTCTGCTGGAGAAATTTCGGGAGTTTTCCCACCTTCACCAATATTTGCTACCAACGGTATATTAGGAAAAGCTACGGCTATGGTTTGCAGTTCTGCTATAGACTGGGGTGCTTTTACGAATAGCGTATCCGCCCCAGTATTGATCTAAGCTTGCCCGCATCTAATAGCTTGCTCTAAGCCCAAAGGTGCGCGGGCATAAGTACGAGCTGTGATCACTAAACCGGTATCAGCATGGGCTTCTACAGCAGCAGGTATTTTACCAGGGTGTTTATTCATGGGTATAACGCGCTTCCCTTCAAAATGACCACACTTTTTCGGCCATTCTTGGTCTTCTAAAATTACTCCAGCTAACCCAATTTTTACCGTATCTTTTACCGTCCGCATCATATTTAAAGCGTTACCCTAACCAGTAGACCTGTCAGGAAAATTAACTTGGTGTGAAAAAAATGGTAGAAGGGAATTTTGAGGGTGTACCAAAAGGAAAAATCCACTAAATTAACTATATTCAAGAATATCCACATCGTAGAAAACAAATATTGGGAATAACTAACCATCAGTTTCAAGACTTGTTAGCCCAAGGTGAAATGTAGCATAGAAAACTTCAAGGTGACATAGAAAGTAAAAACATAGGTCTAAATTAGAAAGGAGGAGGGGGGAAAGGGAAACTAGAGATAAAAGAATAGGTATCTCTATGCTTGTTCTATTGGAGGAAAATGCCAACATTTGAGGTTTTAGGTTTCCATTTCGGTATATGGAAAACGGAAGCAAAGGACACATTTCATTACTGGCTAGAGATATTACGAGATGTTTTGCCTGCTAGTGTCCTTGAACAGGTAGAAAAACATGATAGCGATTATGCCATGGCGACTCAGAACAAAAGGCAGGAAACAAAGAGTTTTCCACCAAGGGGATTTTTTTTGAATAGGTCATTAGACTTGTAAAAATATTCCGGGTACCTCAAGAAAGATTTCCCCTGAATTCCCCAATTTACTCACAAGTAATTCTTACTAACTATTTGTGGTTTAGTCACATTAGGAATTGGTTCATTAGTTTTGCCCATTTCATAAATGTTATGGATATGAGGTCAGTTATGAACTAGTCATCAACATCTTCATGGATAGGAACTATCCGTAACTATTCCCAACCCTGATTCTTTCCTTGGCTCTTTCCTAATCTTAACACTATGGAAAGCCAGACACAGACTCCTTTCTAAATTTTCAGCCGTCTCTAATTCACCGCTGATAAAAACAAATTGCTGCTAGTATTGCTTTTATTCGTTCTGACTGTCGTTTAATTGTTCTCCCTGAATATTTCCTTACAGGTTTTCCGATGGGAGAATCTATAGAAGTATGGACAAAAAAGCCTGTTTAGAAATGTCAGGGGCTCTGAATATGAAGCACTTAGTAAAATTGCCCAGAAATATACAATCTTTTTAGCTGGTGTAGTTAATAGTTCTATCCATGCTGCTTCTGTAGATGGTGGTTCTAAAATTATTGATTATTGGGGTATCGTATTAACAGAAATATGGTCAGCTGAAAGTATGGCAGCATTTACTGAAATTAATTTAGCAGGATGAAGGAGTGATCGCACTCGACCAGGGTTAAATAATTGACTCTCCCTTCAACGCTTTGAACTTTACGCTGAAAGTTACAGTCAGTAACATTTCTATCCCCCTAATACTATAGTAGATGGGACAATAGACCGTAAGCGTTTCATCCAAACACAGCAAGAAACTATTGAAAGACTCACAAAGTTAGGGATAATTTGAACAATAACTAATTCCCTGTTAAGAGTTAAGAGTTCCTAATGACAAAACCAATAGAAGTCCGTAACCCCCGCACAGGTAAATTTGATTACGTTATTATCCCTCCTCCACCAAAGTTCCTTTCACACCAATGTCACCGTCTCCGTAGGGGGCAAATTCATTGGCAAGAACTCGGTATAGAAGGTAGAATTGAGGCGATCCAACAGTGGAAACAAGCTATATTAGCTAATCGCAAACAGCTAACGGATGCATTAGTAAATGATACTGGTAGATTATCAACATCAGTTTTAGAAATAGACTCTTTTTTACATGGTATTGATAGATGGTGTAATTTAGCACCCCAGTTACTACAGGAAACTGCAAAAAATACATCTATTCCCTTTATTGCTTTACAACAAACTGCTGTTCCTTACTCCCTAGTCGGTGTCATTAGTCCTTGGAATTTTCCCCTGTTGTTATCTACATTTGATACAATTCCCGCTTTATTAGCAGGTTCTGCTGTCATCGTTAAACCTAGTGAAATCACTCCTCGTTTCGTTGCACCTTTAATAACTACATTGAATACTATTCCTAAATTACGTGATGTCTTAAATTTTGTTGAAGGTGCAGGACAAACAGGGGCAGCTCTAATAGAAGATGTAGATTTAGTCTGCTTTACAGGCAGTGTAGAAGTGGGGCATGTAGTTGCAGAAGCAGCAGCCAGAAACTTTATTCCTGCTTTCTTAGAATTAGGTGGAAAAGACCCAGCAATTGTTTTAGAATCTGCAGATTTAGATTTAGCAACTTCTGCAATTTTATGGGGTTCTGTTGTTAATTCTGGACAGTCATGCTTATCAATTGAAAGAATCTATGTGGCTGAATCTATATTTCCAGAAGTTTATCATCAATTAGTAGCTAAATCTTCTCGCGTACAACTCGCTTATCCTGCCGTTGAAAGTGGGGAATTAGGTCCAATAATTTCCGAGAATCAAGCAGCAATTATTAATGAACATCTGCAAGATGCAATATCAAAAGGTGCAGTAATTCATTGTGGTGGTAAAGTTGAAAAATTAGGTGGAGGTTGGTGGTGTCGTCCCACAGTTCTCACTGAAGTTGACCATTCCATGAAAGTGATGACTGAAGAAACATTTGGTCCTATTATGCCAGTCATGCCTTTTTCTACAGTAGAAAAAGCAATAGATTTAGCCAATGATTCTATTTATGGATTGAGTGCTGCTATATTTGCTGAATCAGAGGAGTTAGCATTAGAAGTTGGTATGCAAATAGATGTAGGTGCTATTAGTATTAATGATACTTGTTTAACAGCTATGATGCACGAAGGAGAGAAAAACGCTTTTAAATTTTCTGGTTTGGGAGGTTCGCACATGGGTGCAGCAGGGTTTAAACGCTTTATGCGAAAAAAAGCTTTTTTAATTAAAACCAACACTAATAAAGACCCTTGGTGGTTTAATGATGAAGAATAGGGGATTGGGGAATGAGTAAAAGGTTGTCCCAATCACCAATCACCAATCACCAATCACCAATCACCAATCACCAATCACCAATCACCAATCACCAATCACCAACTATCAATATGTCTAATATTCGTCTAGAAACGCCTGTTTTAGCCCGTCATGAAGGTTAATGGTAAGTAACTTATACTCTAGTTGATACAACCGGAAAAGTTCTGGATATTCATCCATCTCATTTAAGTTGTCAATTTCCTGAAAATAGTCTTTATTCTTACTATCAAATCAATCGTTATACCTGGGCTGATGGTAAATAGGAAGAACATCAATTTCCAGGTATTTATCAAGATACAAAACTTTTGTTTGATACTGAACGCATTCAAGGTAAAGCCAGGGAAGTTGATGATTCAACCGTTATTTTGTGGTTTGGTTATAAACAATTCCCAAATATGTATTTATATGAAATGATTCAAATCAATCCTGATAATAATAATCGCGCTCGCACTTGGCATTGGTTTAAAAATGACAAAATCTATCAACGTACTCTTATTCAGGAGGAACGGGTAAGGTAGTCATATTTGTAGAGTGGGAAATGCTTGCCCTACTGACTGCGGTTATCTATGAAAGTTTTGCGGACTTTAAATGGCGCTGTCGTTTCCAGTAAGAAAATCTAAAGAAAGCTCCAGCAAAAATAGGGATGCTGACACCGGAAGAAAATTCAAAGCGAACTTGTTGACCGATATATTCTACTTTTAATAAACCACTGGTAATTGAGGTATCAGAAGACTGAATACTTCCACTTGTTTGATTAAGGCCCAAGCCTGTGATCGCATATATTTCCAGGCTAAAAGTACCTGTTCCCAAAAATTGCAATGCTTGCTTCTGAGCTTAGCGTGTAAGATTCAGTGCTAGGTGAACCATTGAACAACGCGGTAGGTCCAAATGTGGCTGTACCACCAGCAGCTAAAGACATATTGGTAGGTACTGAAAACATTGTCAGTGGTAGCGTGAATGGCTGTAAGTTTAAGCTGCTTAGTGCAGCTGGAAAGGTAACTCCTGCTGTCACATTATATTCGTCTAAGGTGTGAGTTAGTCTATAGTTCCTGGCTGAGGTAGAAGTATTAGTGATACTCAAAGGACCTATAACACTAGCATTAAGGGTGAAACGCACTTCAGTTCTTTGCTGTCCTGCTAGAGGATTATACTTAGCTAGGGTTAATGTACTGATATCATTACCCGTAGGATCTCCGTTGTTGTAGGAGGCGCTACTAGTAAAAAATTTAATGCTTGAGCTTGTTGAGGAGAGATAACGAGCGAGCCTATAGAAACAGAAGCGGCTATACCAGCTACATAACCCAACTTTTTCGCTTGATGCGTTAAATTCATACTCATGAAACCTTAGTGAGTGAACAAAAAACAAAAGTTATTCTCTATACATATCCAGCATACAAAATCTGAAATTTGCTACAAATCTAAAATTTGCTACAAATCTAAAATTTGCTACAACGGATAGGTACGAGATTAAGTGACTATTTTCCTAAAAAAAATCATTAATAATATGGTAAGCAAGGAGTCCTACAATATATATAATTGTAGCATTAGCTTTACTTATAGCTTATTGTTTTATACAATAAGCTATAAGTCTAAGCAACAGATTTATATCAAATTAGTAAATCATTAAATATGCAAACTCTACTTAAGTAAAACTGCTACGATAAAAAATACCTTAAATCAGCGATAAATTTACTGAAACTTTATAAATCGGTCGTATCTCAATATTTGTCGGTTAAGGGGCATAGGGGAAACAAAAAATATTGACACTTTACCCTTTAACCTTTTCCCCAAGGAACTGACAACTTTCAGATTGTTAACTGAGTAGTATTGGGTTGTGTTTTTGTGGCTTTCAATTCTCACAATCAATATTCCTTGTAACTCCTAAAGTTGTTTGATGTAGGATTGCTATATATCCGAAATTTCAATTTTATAAGGTATGGGTATGGCAAAAAGTGACAAAATCAACTTTTCTACCCCTAGCGGGTTTCCCGAATTTCTGCCTAGCGAAAAGCGTCTAGAAGTATATTTATTAGATATAATCCGTCGTGTTTTTGAAAGCTATGGCTTTACACCGATTGAAACCCCAGCAGTAGAACGGTTAGAAGTACTGCAAGCTAAGGGCAATCAGGGGGATAATATAATCTATGGTATTGATCCAATTTTACCACCAAATCGCCAAGCAGAAAAGGATAAATCTGGCGAAACTGCTTTGGAAGCTAGGGCTTTAAAGTTTGATCAAACTGTTCCTTTTGCGGCTTATATTGCACGTCATTTAAATGAATTAACTTTTCCTTTTTCTCGTTATCAAATGGATATGGTTTTTCGCGGTGAACGGGCAAAAGACGGGCGGTTTCGGCAGTTTCGTCAATGTGATATTGATGTGGTGGCTCGTGGTAAACTCAGTTTGCTATATGATGCCCAAATGCCGGCAATTATAACTGAAATATTTGAAGCTATTAATATTGGTGATTTTGCAATTCGCATCAATAACCGCAAAATTCTGACAGGGTTTTTTCAGTCTGTGGAAGTTCCGGAAAACCAAATTAAAGCTTGTATTGCCATTATTGATAATTTGGAAAAAATTGGAGAAGCAAAAGTTAAGTCGGAGTTAGAGAAAGAAGGTATTTCTTCCGAACAAACTGAGAAAATTATTGAGTTTATTAAAATTGATGGTAGTGTTGATGATGTTTTAGATAAACTCAATCATCTCGCGCAAAGTTTTCCCGAAGCAGAACAATTTAACTTAGGAGTTACTGAATTAGCAACGGTAATTAATGGAGTTAGAGATTTAGGAGTTGCTGACAAACGGTTCTGTATTGATTTATCAATTGCTCGTGGTTTAAATTACTACACTGGCACGGTTTACGAAACTACTTTAATAGGACATGAAGCTTTGGGTAGTATTTGTTCTGGAGGCAGATATGAAGAATTAGTGGGAATGTTTTTAGGCGAAAAAATGCCTGGAGTGGGTATTTCTATTGGTTTAACTCGGTTAATTAGTCGGTTATTAAAAGCGGGTATTCTCAATACTTTATCTGCAACACCTACCCAGGTGGTGGTAGTGAATATGCAGGAAGATTTGATAGCTGTTTATTTAAAGGTATCACAGCAATTAAGACAAGCAGGGATTAATGTTGTAACTAACTTTGAAAAACGTCCTTTGGGTAAACAATTTCAAGCAGCAGATAAACAAGGAATTCAATTTTGTGTTATTATTGGTGCTGATGAAGCCGCAGCCCAAAAATCATCATTAAAGAATTTGAAAAGTGGTGAGCAAGTGGAGGTAGCTTTGGCAGATTTAGCGGAAGAAATTAAAAGAAGGCTGACGTAAATTCAGCATTGTTCAGGGTACTATTGTCAGTGATATCTGCTGGAACGACGTTAAAACTGTTATTAGACCTTATAAAAATTCTCGTAAAAGTCTTCCACACCCCTACACTCGATCCTGGATGTCGTTCTGGCGTAACGCATACCACCAGGTGGCCGCATTGATTGCAATCACAGGTTTGCCTATCGATCCACCGTTCCGCTTCATCGGCGAGCCGAAGTATACTCAAATTAGTACGAACCTGCATGATCGCCTCCATATCATCACCATCAAGTTCCTGAAGATGGTAGCGAAGCTTATCCTCAGAGACTTCAGCAATTGAGAGTGCAGTAGGGCAACGCAGTCCCTTCAGCCGTAACACCTCCACCCCAATGTCATTGAAGAACCAGCATACCATTTTGTCAGCCACAGGCTGACAAGGGGTGAGCACCCCAATCTTGTTGACTTTGAAACTTGCCAGAGTTGCCTGACATCCGATAGGACCTGAAGCCACTTTTAGCCCAGCATAGTCCTCAAGCCGTTTCACAAAAGTTTTCTTCCCCTCAAGTCCTTCCCAGAAAATCTCGGCACTCATTCCCATGATCACGTAATCCACACCTGCGGTCATCACCCGATCAATTGCAAAGAGAATTTCGTCGCCGAGTTGGTCTAAAAGACGCACCATCTTTTCATGACTACTCAAGTCCTGGTTTCGAACATGAATCCGGGACATATGAGACGTAACACCCCGTACACCCATCGCGTGAAAATCAGGTTCGACAATCGTATTTGTGCTTGGTGCAAGCACCCCAAATTTCTTTCGCCATCCTAATCCATCTGTCATATTGAGTTGAATTACCATATTAGGGAGTTAAGTTCAAGTCAATAGTCTAAATTTATTTTCAAATAATGCCCAATCAGTGAACCCACAACTTGCCCATTATTGTAAATCAAATTTCCCCGCAAAAAGGTACTTTTTACCCTTCCCGTTAACTCCATCCCTTCAAAGGGTGTGTAACTTTGTTGTGATTGCGAGTCAGCAGCACTTACCAAAATGGTCTCTTTATTGAAGAATGTGTTGAATTACATCAAATAAAATATCCTGAATATGGGACTGATGAGGCATTAGAAAAAGCACTTGCTTTAAGAGAAAAGTATTTTAAAAATTTGGCTCAGATAATATAAAAAGTTAAGTTAAAGAATGATAAAATAATCAGAAATGTGTATTTTGGACCATTCCATCCCGGCTTGCATATCAAGCTTCATGTTAACTATAACCCTCACATGAATCGTGGCTATCTAGGATTAATTGTGCCAGAGGGTGATGTAGCTATCAAAATATGCCATGATAAGCTTTATTGGCATGAGGGAAAATTCATGATTTTATATCATAGCTCCACCTTGCTAAAGTGCGCCGGTTAGCATGAACATTTCCACATCAGTAGTGAAATGAGCTATAGGTGGGTTCCAACCTTTTTTCAGGACGACGCGCTGTGTAGATTCACCTGTACTTTTCTTGATGGATATAATCTGAGCCGTACCGAATTCACCAGTAACAAAGTTGTTTAGCTCAAAAGGTAGTTGTGGAAAGTTGAGAACTGAGTTAAGTGATTCTTCAGTTTCCACGTGTTTGCGTCCTGTGGAGGTTTTATTGTTCATTTGAATACCTGTGTCTGTGTGTAAAAGACTCACATTGTTATGAGATAAATATGAATTTTTATTTGCAGGTTGTATCGTGATACCTTGTTTGATCACAAGATTTTTGGAAAGCTGCTTCTGTGCTTGGTTTCTTGATGTTACATTATTAAGAATATACCCCAGACGCAAGGGTTCGCTTACTCAATCTGTTCTACGCTGGTAAAATTAAAGTAGTAGTTAACCCAACAGAATTTAACGCCTTAGAATCCATACCTAATGCAGTGCAACACCTCCTTACTCGTGAAAATTGTGGCAAAGTAGTGGTTAAATTTTAAATGTGGGGTGACACACCTGATGGGCATAACACCGCACCCAATATTAGCACTATGAGAAATATAATCTTGAGGATTGATTCCTTTGGCTAGGTATCAATTAAGGTGATCGCATAACTAAAACGGAACTGCGATCGCTTCTTTTATGACTCCAATAACTGATCTATTGCCATACAAGCCTTTTGCCAGAGTTGTTCCCAGTCGGCGTTGATGATAATATAAGGTCGATGACGTGATTTTAAAGCTTGAATACAGAGCGATCACGAAATTCTTCTCGATAGTTATACAGAAAACGCTGTGAATCATCTACCCAAGGCACATCTACATTCAGCAGCAAATATAAATCATACTGTCGTCGATTCCCTTCATCTTCAGTCCACTGGGGACATTGACCAAACAGCACATCACTCCAAATCTTAGTTGTAATCAAGTCAGTATCACAAAATATTTGTCGCACTAAAGCATCCTCAGCAGCCATTTGTCCCTTAGCAATCAAGGGGGAATATTAGTAAAATCACAAGGTCCTCCTTTAAAATCTAATAATCCCCGCGCATACTCACTCACATAAACAGTATTGTAATAATTAGCTAAATTTTGCCTCAGCATCGATTTACCTGTAGATTCTGACCAAAAAATGCACACACGACGCATAAAATAAGGCGGTATATAATGCCAATTAGCAAGGGTATTTTGCCGCACCTGCGTACCGGAAATACGTGCATGGTCTACAGGAATATAACTAGCACCCAAAATTGTCGCCAACTGCCAACCATAATTTTCCGATGCAAAAACGTAATCTGGTCCCGTTGGTAATACCCGACGAATACTTTCATAGCAAATCTGCCAAAAATCGGCATTATCTTTTGGTTGTTGGGGATTTTCATCAGTGACATGAACAACATTTACATCAGCAAAAGTCCTCCTCATCCAGTGATAGCAAAAATCTCCGGTAATAGGTTCTGATTGAATAGAACAAACCAAAACTGTCAAACTATCAACGTAACTTCGTGCTAAATCTACAAGATATTGATGTCCTAAATGTGGGGGCATAAACTTGCCCAAAATCATCCCAGTTGTAGGTTTTTGTAAGCCTTTTTCCATTCCTTATACCCCAAAGCAGCTAAAACTAAAAATACTGTATAGAGTATCGTTGTGGGATAAAGATGTTTAACCGCATAGACTCCCACTGCCATCGCATCCACACTTATCTAAATCATCCAACACTCTAATATTTTCTTAGCCATTAACGACTGGGCAATTAAACTTAAAATAATAATACTTGCATCAGGGTAAGGTAAAGCAGCATTCGTATAATTATTGATGATATAACCTCAAGATAAACTGCCAATAAATGCCACCCCAGACCAAACAAATTTTCCCTGTTTAGAGATGCGATTAACAGAAAGAGGAGTGTCATTCTTACCTCCATGTAACCAAGCATAGCAACCATAGATTTTAGGAGTTAGGCATTGACAAAAAAACTCATCCATGAGTATTACGCAGCACCAGCATTGGTAAGATTTTCCACAATGTAGTCGCGCACGACTAAAGTGAATAAGTTCCTTTACAATTCATACCAATTAAAAATAATGTTCACTTCAAACATGATTTCTGTGTTTTAATTCCTTGGCTATCTCTAAGCATAAATCGACAAATTGCACATACTTGTTTGATGGCTCTATGAAAACTTTCAATCCCCCAATAAGTATCATGAATTGTCACAAATTCACTTTTGCTGATTTGATTGAGAGCTTCTTCATCTGGTAGATACACTATATAGTCTCTAGATTCTTCTTTTTTGAACTCTTGCCTAAACAATTTGATCAATCCAAATGCTCTCAAATGAGTTATCAAACCTTCATCGAGAATTTCTAAACTCCTTAATAGACAATACTTTTTCAGTTTATTTGATACGGTTCTATTTTTCTCAGTCCCAAATAGAAAAGCCAATTTCTGGTTTTTTAAAAATTTTAAGTTTTCTACCCCTGAATACCAACTGTCTCCTGTAAATATTCTTGTTTTTACACTCCAATAAATCACTTTCTTGAGCATTTACTAAAAATAATCGTTCTTCGTCTTTCCCTGCTTTTGGTCGTATATTCTGTAATTTATTCGTACTGAATTTCCATACACATCACTGTAGTACAGTGTGATTGAATTTATTCCTTTCATGCTCTTATGATATTTACCAGACCAAAAACAACTGATGAATTCTGAATTTATCGGGTCATTATACAACTTTTATACTAGTGTGTCATCTACACTTAAAATCCCTCCTATTATATTATATTTATTATTTTCCTTACTGTATCGAATAAATCTTTCGTTTCCTATCTCTGTCTGAGCAATAATCTATTTACACTGTCATGTGAAACGTTTTCCGATATCTCTGCTAATCTACAACATCCCCCATCCTTTGGTTCTCATAGCAACAACAGAGTGTAATATTCCAGATTGCATTCTGCTGTAGAAGGTTTGGTTATTTCTCTAATTCTCCAATACCTCCTAAGTAGATGACATTTTTTATTACTACACTCTTTTGCTACTTTGTCAATGCGTAAGTCCTAGATTTGTAAAAAGATATAAATCACCTGAAGAATGACATCTGAGTAAAGACGTGCTTCATAGAAAACAAAGATATACAAAAATACCATTACTAAACCTGTAGGCCAGCACCAGATATTTTCTTTAACAGTCAACCAGACGCTGACAAGACCGAAAATAGCTGCAATGATTTCAATAGAACTCATGCAATTTTCGATATGTAATTTGTGACTAAAACAGTAATAATTGTAAATTCATAACAAATAGGTAGTTTAAATGCAACCCGAATCAGAAAAAATTCTAAAAATTGCTCAACAAGCATTTGAGTACTTTACAAACGGTCTAGAAAATGGTAATTGGCAAGATTTTATAGATATGCTGACAGATGATTTTACCTTTTGGTTTCCCATGGGAAAATTTCACGGTTTAAATACAGGTAAAGAACGGGCTAAAGAGTTTCTTGAATACGTTTACGAAGCTTTTCAACCAGGAATTAAACTTACTTCTTTACATAGCATTACCAGCAACGAAAAAACCGTTATTTTTGAATTTCGGGATGAAGGTAACTTATTTGGACAACCTTATAAAAATCGGGTTGCTGTTGCCTTTGATGTGCGGGATGATAAAATTTATGGATATAGAGAATATTTTGGCAGTGATGGTAAATCCTATTAGTTTTTTCCCCTATCCACACTATTGATTTCTCGACATTTCACCTCAGCAGCTTGATACGCTATCAAATATTCCTGATCACCTAACATCAAATCACCATAATACTCATAAGGTATTTTACCATAAACTGGTAAAGGATCATCTTCTGGATAGTCTTCTTTTGATTCCTCAATTATGGCTTTTAGCTTTTTAACAGTCAGACTTTGCGCCGGAAAATACCAAATATTGTGAGGATTTCTTTGGAGATAAGGAAAAGTAGGATCAATAATCACATCCTGTAACTCAATCCAAGCGTGTTCAACAGGTTTGTATGGTTGCCCAGTAAACACCACAAAACCTTGAACATACCTTGCACCCTCAGTTGCTAAAACCGCTTTATAAGCATTTTCAAAAGGGGCCTTGGCTTTACTTTTGATGCTTTCAGCAACTTCCTGAGACAATGATTCATCTAATGATTTATTCATGGTGGAAATTATCTTCCTCTCATTACTGTCAATTCCATCATCTCTTAATTTCTGCATTTGTAAAGTGATGTTTACCAATTTATTCACGGGAGGAATAGAGAAAAATATAAATAATACTTGTAGCTCAACACGTAAGGATTCAGGTGGTGGGATATTGACAAGTGTGATAGGAGAGGCAGAATATAGCAGTTATGGAAAAGAAGCTGGGACCAAAAATAGAAAGAGAGTTATTGAAGCAGTTGGCAACAGAGCAACTGGTAGAAATCATTATTGACCGGGGGAAAAGTATAGAGAAGCTAACAAATAGAGTAGTAGAACTGGAAAAAGAAATAGATAAACTCAAGGTCAGTAGAGATTTAGAGACCATAACATGATCCAAACCACCCTTGGGAGACATCCTGAAAAAAACCGAGAACAAACAAGAAGAGAAACCAGAAGAGAAGCAGACACGAAAACGGAAACCAGGAGGACAACCAGGGCATAGGGGAAAAACGAGAAAGGTGTTTAGTGGAGTAGATAGAATAGATTTGAGATAGTGGGACGGCAAGTGTGTGGATGGTGAGGTCAGGGTCAATTGTTTGGCGAACCAATAAAAATCCAAACACAACAACTAGGGGAGTTGGTGGACAGGCCAATCCAAATAGTAGAATATGAAAGATATACGTGGATGTGCAGTGTGTGTGGGGAAACACAAAGGGCACACTGGTCACCAGAGATAGTATCGGTACAACATATAGAAATCACACTACAATCTTGTTTGGGATGGATCAATAACTAGGGCTATTGACCCTATGAAAAAGAATACTTCTTGTTGTGGGCACTGGGTCAAATAGAAATTGGAGTGGGAACATTAGTAGGTACCAATGAAGGAATAGATGGTCCAGTGGCTCAAAGTATTCATAGCCTCAAACAGTGGATAAAACAAACCCAGCCTCATATCCTTGGGGATGAAACACCCTGGGTACTCAAAGGGGTGAAACAATGTGGTTATGGATTTTTACCAATAGTGACTTCCCTTGATTTCATGGGTCTGATACTCGTTTTCCTGGCGAATTAGAATCCATTGTGGGTTCAAGTTACTCTGGTGTACTCAGTTCTGATGACTTTACTGCCTATAACGATTATGCGGTCACAGCTCAACAGAAATGTCAGGCACATCTCTACCCTACCCCGTCACTTCAAGACACTAATCAAGATTCCTGGCTTCAATCACCAAGAAATTGGCACAAAATTCATGGACCTCATAGATGAAGGTTTTAAAAACTACCCTTTATTCCAACAAACCCAAAACCTTCATGAATTCTTGACTTGCCCATCCTAGTTTCAACCAAAAGTTGAATCTTCCATTCATTCATTGATCAAGCCCCAGGGGAACCTGGTAAACTTTTACCTTCCTTAGGCAATAGACCTTGATCATAATTTAGCTGAACCAAGGTTAGGTTTAGCACTGACACAAGGAAAAGTCTGTGGTGGTTCTCTTTCTCTGGAGCTATTCCAACATCCTGCCAATTTATTGACCGTTATACAAACTTGTCGCCGTCAAGCACTTTCTCTAATTGAGTTTTTTGACCAACCTATGAAAGCCATGGTTCACTCTGCTTTCCATACACCTTCTTTAATCCCTCTACCTTAGACCTGAGTCCTTAAGGGCAAACTAAAAGGATTGGCTTGTAACGCAAAATACAAATCCCTAAAAGCCCATTTATAAACTAAATATTCAGTAGGGTGTGTTACGGCTATGCAAGAATTTGGGAGTTTTAGAGAGTGACAATTAACCGTTACGCACCGATAGATATGGTACTTTAAGCGTTGCTATAATGCAATCTACAATGTAGGGGTTACTTTATAAACTATCCCTAATAGGGATTAGTTGGAATTGCAATGCAATATTGAACAAATCTTTGTGTGGAGATGTGACCGTTTCAATCCCTAATAGGGATTAGTTGGAATTGCAATAGCGGGACGCTGAAAGCCTATATACTATATGTAGTTTTCTAAGGTTCCATTGCACGGATGGTATTATCATAGTCCATTCTAGAAAATGTGTCAAGGGCAAAAAGCGCTGAAACCCAGTGTGGGTAAGGTGCGCGGATAGGTGAATAACATTAACAGCTGCAAAATCAAGCCTATCAAGGGATACAGCCATTTTTTCAGTTTCTTGATTTTTAACACCTATCCATCCGCGCAAAAAAGCTAGTTATACTGCAAACGGGTGAAACTTGAACTTATGTCATACTGATAGCGCAGTGTGGCGTAAGCCACGGGTAACATAGTGCAGCCAGCGTATGCCTTCGGGACACTGCGTTAACACGTAGCATGCCGTAGGCTCTAGTATCTCGGAGATTCCTCAATATCTCTTTCAGAGACGCTCTGAGAAGGTTCAGAATAATACTTTTAAACCGTTTTTAGTATATCAACTATTCCCCATACTCTCCACCAGTCACCTTTCCTCGGAAGACAATATACTGATACAGATTATAAAACAACATCACCGGAATCAGAAAACCGATAAAAATGATCATTATTACCAAGGAACTAGGATCAGCAGCAGCTTCATAAATCGTAATTTGTCTGGGGATAATGTAGGGGAAAATAATCAAACCCAAACCCAGAAACGTAAGCACAAATAACAAAATAGTCCAGATAAAAGGTGCGCGTTCTTCCTTGCGGTTTAAACTTTGTAGAAGTTGCCAAATTAACCACACTCCCAAAACTGGAATCAAAGCAAAGATATAAACCAATGGCTGTTGAAACAAACGCATCCTCGCACCTTCATAAATTATGGGTGTGGTAATTGTAATCAACACTGCACCAATTAAAGTCGTCCAAGCTGCAAGTTTCGCGGTTTTATAGTGAGTATTTTGTAATTCTCCGGTAGTTTTCCAAACTAAATATGTAGAACCAATTAAAACGTAGCCTTGAATTAAAGTTAACGCGACCAAGATAGAGGGTAAACTTAACCAGTCCCAAGTGCTACCAATAAAATGCCCATTTTCATCAACTTTGATACCTTTTAAAACTGCACCTAATGCAAAACCTTGACCTAGTGCAGCAGTGAAACTTCCCACCCCAAAAGCCAAATTCCAAAATATTTTACGTTGGGATAATTCCCTAAATTCAAACGCTACACCCCGGAAAATAAAGCCGAATATCATTATTAAAATCGGGATATACAAAGCATTTAAAATTGTGCTATAGGCAAGAGGAAATGCACCAAATAAACCTCCAGCCATGAGAACTAACCAAGTTTCATTAGCATCCCAAATATTACTTAAGCTAGTCATCAAAATTCCCCGACGTTGTTCATCAGAAGATGTGAGAGATAATATCCCCACCCCTAAGTCAAACCCATCTAGTATGACGTAAAGAAAGAGGAAAAAAGCTAAAATCACAAACCAAACTTGAGGGAGAAAATATTGTAGCGTCTCCATAGAATCTCCTACTGTTGGGCTTCTACAGGACGTTCATCTGGCACAAATTCTGCTGGTGTTGTATCTACTGCGGGTTTGGTAATTTCTACACCAGGAATTGGTAAATCAAGATTTGGCCCGGTGCGAATAATGCGACTACTAAAGTACAAGGCGGCAATAAATAAAAGAGTGTAAACTGTAGTAAAGCTAGTTAGGGAAACTAAAACATTACTAGCAGGTAAATGAGAAGCTGCGTCTACTGTGCGTATTTTTCCATACAATACCCAAGGTTGTCTTCCTACACAACGTACTATCCAACCTGACTCTACAGCAATGTAACCTAAAGGTGCAGCAAATACCCAACCCCACATTAACCAGCGTTGCTGACTAATATTATCGGCTGAAAGTTTACCCCGTAACCATTGCAGGGAACTTAATAACATCAATCCAGCGAAGAAAAAGCCAATGCCGATCATGATGCGGAAGGCATAATAAATTAAACCTACCATTTTTGGTCTATCTTCTGGTTTCCACTCTTTTAAACCCCGTACTGGTTGAGAAAGATTTTGTTTAAACTCCAGAATGTAACCTAGTGCGTTGGGAATAGTAATTTCCCAGTCGTTTTTCTCGGCCTTTGCGTTGGGAATAGCTAATAAACTCCAATCAGCAGGTTTTCCCGCAGGTGAAAATTTCCATTGTGCTTCCATTGCCGCCAGTTTGGTGGGTTGATAGTGATAAACCTGTTCACCACTGAGGTGTCCGATATATATTTGTAGTGGAGCTACTGCGATCGCAGCTGCTAAAACTATCTTTAAAGACTTAGAAAAAAAAGCTGTATTTCGTCTTTGCAGAATATACCAAGCACTAATTCCCCCAATCACAAATAAAGATGTTTCCAGTGTGGCAAAAAACATATGCAGCACACTGTTAATCATGAAGGGATTTAAAATTGCTTCAAAATAATCATGGACAACAAATTTACCATTAACTAATTCCCCACCAGCAGGAGTTTGCATCCAGGAATTTGCTGTTAAAATCCACAATGTTGACAGGTTAGCACCAACAGCTACCAAAATTGTCGAAAGATAATGAATCGTTGGGTTGACGCGCTCCCAACCAAATAACATAATTCCTAAAAAAGCAGCTTCCAGCATAAAAGCCCAAGAAGCTTCAAAGCCAATAACGCTACCAAAAAAGTTACCTACAGCTTCCGAAAATGGAGCCCAGTTTGTTCCAAATTGAAATTCCATTGGGATACCAGTAGCTACACCAATACCGAAATTAAGAACATAGAATTTAGACCAAAAATGAGCGTGTAAATAATAATCTGGGTTACGAGTTTTTAGCCATAGTCCTTCAACTATAACTAGATAAATGCCCATTCCTGTAGTCAGAACAGGCCAAAGTATATGAAAAATTGCAGTGAGTGCGAATTGCATCCGTGATAAGACGATGGAATCGGATAAAAATTCCATGAATTCTCTCCATTAGGTCGCTACTCTTTCTAGGATAAAGGTTACCTGCTGATGCGAATACCTCTAAAGTCTACATTTAAACTATGAAAACCAATTTTGTAGAACATGATTAATACAGGAATTTTCAATAAAATATGATAGACCAGCTTGGTGTATAATTTCTACGTCATTACACAAGCTATAGCCATACAACAATATCCCCGATTTCTCTAAGAAGTCGGGGATCTGAAGGTTTGATTTGTGAAAATCAAATTAGTTGTTAGAGGCAACTAATTCTGCTAAACGCTCTTGTTGATATTGAGATATACAAGATTGGACTATGGTTTCTAAATCACCTTCTAAGACAGGGTTAAGGGTAAAGTTGTTACCTAAACGGTGGTCAGTTACCCGACTATCTTTATAATTGTAGGTGCGAATCTTTTCAGAACGGGAACCTGTACCGACTTGCGATCGCCTCATCGAAGTAACAGCCTCTTGTTGTTCCCGTAACTTAATTTCATAGAGTTTAGCCCGCAAAATTTGCATAGCCCGTTCTTTATTTTGCAACTGGCTACGTTCTTCTGTACAAAAAATTCTGATTCCTGTCGGTTTGTGGAACAAGTCCGCAGCCGTTTCCACCTTGTTTACGTTCTGTCCACCAGCACCACCAGAACGGGCTGTACTCATTTCAATATCTTTCGGGTCAATATGTATTTCTACATCATCCACTTCCGGCATAATAGCAATAGTAGCTGTAGAAGTATGAACCCTGCCCCCAGATTCCGTAGCTGGAACGCGCTGCACACGATGTACTCCCGCTTCAAACTTCAGCTTGCTGTATACCCTATCACCTTGAATTTCTAAAATCACCTCTTTGAAGCCGCCCATCTCACCTAGAGACTGACTGACTAGCTTCACTTTCCAACCCTGAGTATCAGCATAGCGGGAATACATCCGCAGCAAATCTCCAGCCCAAATACTCGCTTCATCGCCACCAGTACCAGCGCGAATTTCCAACATGATGTTTTTATCATCATTGGGATCACAGGGTAATAGCAACACCTTCAAGCGACTTTCTAAATATTCCAGCTTTTCTTCCAGTTCTTTGACTTCCAAAGCCGCCATTTCTTGCAACTCAGGATCGCTATTTGACTCTTTCAGTACCTGACGCGCCCCTACTAATTCTTCCTGAGCAATTTTCCAAGTTTCATAAGTATTAACTACCTCTTCCAACGAAGAACGAGACTTAGCAATTTTTTGATACTCATCAGGGTTTTTAGCCGTATCAGGGTCGGCCAGGCGACGAGTCAATTCATGAAAAGTTTGTTCAACAGATTGAAGTTTCTCCAGCAGGTATGTTTCAGCCATGAGTACAATCCCATTAAAATAACAAGTTGGCTCGAGCATTAAATGACAATCGACCCTGCATTAATGTAGGGTCGTCGTTAACAGCTACAGCCAACCGGCTACTTTTTGTTTTTGCCGCTCTGCTCGCCAGACATACCGTATTTGCGGAGGAAGCGTTCAACTCGACCCTCAGCATCAATAATTTTCTGTGTACCAGTATAAAACGGGTGGTTTCCAGACCAAACATCTACGTGCAGTTCGGGTTTAGTAGAGCCGATAGTCATCACAACTTGACCGTTGCAGTAGACCTTAGCCTCTGGATACCACTGGGGATGAATATCAGGTTTAGCCATTGTTCCTTTTGTGGTGAATCTATATCAATTAGAACTTTCAGGTTTCCACCGGGATTAAGGATTAGAAATGATGGGTACGGAAATTTGCCCAGTCCCCAGTCCTCAGTCCCCAGTCCCCTATCGTTTGGAGTATTGAGGTGCTTTCCGAGCTTTGTGCAAACCGTATTTTTTCCGTTCTTTAGCTCGTGGGTCACGAGTCAGATAACCTTCAATTTTCAAAGGTGAACGATTATCTGGATCTAGTTGACACAAGGCACGGGCTACACCCAAGCGGATAGAATCTGCTTGTCCTGTCAAACCACCACCTTCTGCTTTAACCAGAATGTCATATTCGCTTTCTAGTCCTAAAGTCTCCAGGGGCGCTTTGATAGCTCCGAGGTAGTTGGCATTGAATTGGAAGTATAATTCTCCTTCTTTACCATTAACCACAAAGTTACCTTCGCCGGGAACCAGGCGTACCCGTGCTACTGCTGATTTACGGCGACCAGTACCCCAGTAAACGGCGCGACCGCTATTGGCTTCTGCTACTTGCATTAGTTTTCTCCAGGAATTGTATTAACTATTAGTTCTTTAGGTTTTTGAGCCTCATGGGGATGAGTAGGTCCAGCGTAAACTTTCAATTTGGTAAATAATTGCTTACCTAAGCTGTTCTTAGGCAGCATACCTTTAACAGCGTGTTCTAAAATCCGTTCTGGTAGGCGCTGTTGCAATTTAGCAAAGGTCTCTGTTTTCATCCCACCAGGACGACCAGAATGGCGACGGTAAAATTTTTGAGTACGTTTTTTGCCTGTCACCGCTACTTTTTCTGCGTTGATGACAACAACGAAATCACCTGTGTCTAAGTGGGGAGTATATTCAGCTTTTCTTTTACCTCTTAGAACCATAGCAATTTCGCTGGCCAAGCGGCCAAGGCGTTTGTCGGTGGCATCTACTACGTACCACTCGCGCTCAAGAGATGCTTGAGGAGGAAGGTAAGTTTTACTACTCATTTTTATTTGTCCTTTGTCAGTTGTCAGTGGTCAGTTGACAGTTATCAGTGATCAGTTGACAGTTATCAGTGGTCATTCTTCCCTGTTCCCTGTTACTAATGACCAAACAGTAAATATGGTTGGGTGTCGTACCAAATTTCTTTGGGAAAAGGAAAATCTGGATACTCTACTCGCAACAAGCATAAGCCTTGGGGAGGCGCGGCATATTTCACTTTTTCCCGGCGTTCTTCTTTCCAGATTTCAGTGAAATTATCGAGTGTCACTTGTCCAGAACCTAACTGTACTAGCATCCCGACTAAAAGCCGCACCATCCCATACAAAAATCCATTTGCCTGAATTTCAATATGGATAAATGGCCCACTACGATGACACTCGGCTACTTGTACTTCTACCCAGGAATGTGATCTGGCTGATCCTGCACGATGAAAAGCAGCTAAATGATGTTTTCCCAGCAGAGGTTTAAGGGCAGCTTGGATTACAGATTCATCCAAGGGCGCATAATAATAATGCCAACTGAAGGGGTTTACGAACAAGTTCGGTAAAACTTCAGTGTATATTGTGTAGCGATAACGTCGAGAAACTGCACTAAAACGAGCGTGCCAAAAGTCATTTACACTGGCAGAAGCTCGGATTAATATATCCGGCGGTAGATAACTGTTTAGAACTGTTGCCCACTTGTGTGCGGGAATAAAACCAGTAGCATCAAAATGAGCTATTTGAGCCGCTGCGTGAACTCCGGCATCGGTTCTTCCTGCACCATGGAGTGTGACATGATACCCCAGAATAGTAGCTATAGCTGTTTCTATTTCTTCCTGGACGGTTCGCTGGCATGATTGCCGTTGCCAGCCACGAAAATGAGTTCCTCGGTATTGAATAACCAAGGCGACTCGATAAGTTGGTGTAGGCTGGCGGCTTTCTAACATACTTGTTTGTCAGTTGTCAGTGGAAGAAGGCAATAGGCAATAGGTGATGGGCAATAATTTAATCTTCTTATTTCCCTCTGTTCCCTGTTCCCTGTTCCCTATGACTAATAACTTTAAACTAGTTCGATAATTGCCATTTCCGCGTTGTCGCCCCGACGTGGAACAGTATGGAGAATACGAGTATAACCCCCTTGGCGGTTAGCATACCGAGTGGGAGCTTGCTCAAATAGAGCGTGAACCAGTGCTTTGTCGTACATATAGCCTAGTGCAGCCCGACGTGCTGGCAAAGAGCCGTTTTTAGCCAGGGTAATCATTCTATCAACTTCACTACGTACTACTTTAGCACGAATTAAAGTCGTAGTAATTCGACCATGACGGATTAGCTCTGTAGTTAGCGCTCGCAACAGAGCGCGGCGCTGGTCAGCTGGTTTACTGAGTTTTTTGACTCGACAACGGTGACGCATAATAATGGACTACTTGTTATTAACGATTGTGGCTTAGGTTGGAGCAGAACCTCTTTCTTGCGGTAGGGTAATGCCTAAGCGTCGCTGTAAAGCTTCCACTACCTCTTCCGCTGACTTTTGACCAAAGTTTTTAATTTCTAGGAGGTCTTCTTGGGTGTAATCCAACAAATCTGCCACAGAGTTAACTTGCGCCCGTTTGAGACAGTTATAAGCTCGGACAGAAAGTTGCAATTCTTCAATGGGAATTTGAGCAGTTGGATCGTCTGGAATATCTGAACCTGTATCTGTTGGTTCCAGGGAGATATCTTTCAAGGGGTTGAATAAATCTACCAAAATTCCAGCTGCTGAGGATAGTGCTTCTTGAGGGGAAATACTACCATTAGTCCAAACTTCTAACAGCAGTCTATCTTTGAGCGATCCATCCCCACGAGCTTCTTCAACGCTGTAGTTGACTTTTCGCACTGGCATAAACACAGAGTCGATTTGGAGAAAGTCCAAAGATGTAGCTTCTTCTCTTCCCCTCTCTACAGTGCGATATCCTTTACCTCTCTCAATGCGAAATTCCATTTCCAGTTTGCCACCGTCTGCTATGGTAGCTACATACTGGGTTGGGTCAATGACTTCTACTTCACTGGGTAAATCAAAATGTGCCGCAGTGACTGTTACTGGTCCGTTAACAAGTAACCGACCAATCTGAGGCTGAGAAGAATAGTTTTTGAGTATGACTTCCTTCATTCGCATCAGGATTTCCAGCACGTCTTCTCGCACACCTGGAACTGTGGCAAACTCATGACTAACACCGTCAATACGCACTGCTGTAACTGCTGTACCCTCTAAATTAGAAAGTAAAACCCGCCGCAGCGCGTTGCCTACTGTTATTCCTTGACCACGTTCTAGAGGCTCAAGAACAAATTTACTGTAATGACTCCGACTTTCCTCTGTATTAGACTCTACACATTCAATTTGAAACTGCGCCACGGAGTAGCCTCCCTTGTTAAGGTGCTGCTAGCAGGCAAATAAATTGCCTCTCGAATTTACTTTATTGCCTGATCTGTTGTTAAGGTTGATCAAACTGCCAACATTTTAAAGTTGGTAAAGTTTAGATCCCGAATTCAGTACCACAGGCACTGATAATTTTGAGTATTTTCTAAAGTTGTGCAGCCCTCCCTATGGGAAGAGCTGACGTGCTTTTTCATCACGCAAGGGTTATAAAGTTTACCAGCATTCACCGTGCAAAAGCAGTTTAGACTTTATATGACCTAGATGGCATTACAGGTGTTTTACCTTTGCTTCAATTTTCCACTTTCATCGCTCAACAGGTTTTGTCTAAACGCGACGACGCTTAGGTGGACGGCAACCATTGTGAGGGATGGGGGTAATATCCCGAATTAGGGTAATTTCCAATCCTACTCCTTGCAGTGCGCGGATAGCAGTTTCTCTTCCTGCACCCGGACCACTGACCATCACTTCAATTTGACGCATCCCTTGATCAATGGCTCGACGGGCTGCACTTTCAGCGGCAGTTTGGGCAGCAAAGGGAGTTCCTTTTTTTGCCCCTTTAAATCCACTAGAACCAGCACTAGCCCAGGAGATGACATCTCCATTTTGATCGGTGATGGTGACAATGCTATTGTTGAAAGTAGACTGAATGTAGGCCATACCGTTAGGTACGTTCCGTTTTTGCTTTTTGCTCCCGGATTTTTTTGTTGGTTGTCTCGCCATATTTGTTTAGTGAATTTGGGGTAAAAAGTGCTTGGGTTAGCAAGCAAAAAACTTTATTTGCCAGGGGCTTTCTTCTTACCTG
The DNA here is from genome assembly GCF_000196515.1 of 'Nostoc azollae' 0708. Taxonomy (NCBI): domain Bacteria; kingdom Bacillati; phylum Cyanobacteriota; class Cyanophyceae; order Nostocales; family Nostocaceae; genus Trichormus; species Trichormus azollae. Next base: position 2,676,648 of record NC_014248.1, on the reverse strand, counting down.
CCACTGTCTGCCTTCTCCCACGTCGGGTTCTAGCATTGGTGCGGGTTCTTTGTCCTCTAACGGGTAAGCCCATACGATGACGACGGCCTCGATAACAGCCAATATCAACGAGGCGCTTTATGTTCATCGCCTCTAAGCGGCGCAAGTCACCTTCAACTTGATAGTTGCTTTCAATTTCTCCTCGCAGAGCAGCTATATCAGCATCATTTAGGTCTTTAACGCGGGTGTCTGGGTTCACACCTGTTGCCGCTAGGATTTCTTGCGACCTTGATAACCCAATTCCGTAAATGTAAGTTAGACCAATCTCAATGCGCTTATCGCGGGGAAGGTCTACTCCGGAAATCCGTGCCACAATGAATATCTCCCTCTTTTGTTCTTAATCGCAGTTGCCAAAACGTGATTAATCGCGTCCTTGGGTGGTGAATTAGTCTGCACCAAGCTGTAGTAGTTAGAGTGTTTATCCCTGACGTTGCTTGTGCTTGGGGTTTTCACAAATTACCATGACGCGACCACGGCGTTTGATCACGTTACATTTTTCACAAATTTTCTTGACTGAGGCTCTGACTTTCATGCCTTTTTACTTGACTCCAAATAGTAAATTATAGCATTTCTAGAGAAAATAATTCAGTTAAGTAAATGGGGAATCCCCAAAAAATCTGGTTTATGGTAGGATTTTGGACATAAATTTACTTCTTCCGTAGCCGGTAGGTAATTCTACCTTTTGTGAGGTCGTAGGGAGTTAACTCCACTTTGACGCGATCACCAGGTAAAATTTTGATGTAATTACGGCGAATTTTGCCGGAAATGTGTGCTAGGACGTTAAAGCCGTTGTCCAGGTCAACTCGAAACATCGCATTGGGCAATGATTCGGTGACAGTTCCTTCCATTTCAATCAAATCTTGTTTAGACAAGTTTTTTCCTCAACTCTATAATTTATTGTTCCCTTGCCACAGATACAATTGGCACGAAAACACAATTTGCGAAATATATCAACAGTTTATTAATATATCTGAGCTAAAAGGGATTAAGGACTGGGGATTAAGGACTGGGGACTGGGGACTGGGGACTGGGGATTGGTAAAATAAAGATAAATATTTACCTTTGCTTGCCTTATCTCCATTGATCCTCTGCTTCCCCCTACTGTCCCCTTAAGCAGCTATGAGATTTTGTAATTCGGTGGTGACTTCTTCTGGAGACTGATTACCGTTAACTGTGAGGAGTTTATGGCGAGCGCCATAATAATCAATCAAGGGTGCGGTTTCCTCACGGTAGACTTCTAAACGACGACGAATCACATCTTCGCTATCGTCTTTCCTGCCGCGTCCCAGCAACCGAGAGATGACAGTTTCATCTGGTGCATCCAAGTTGACTACTTTTTCGCCACCCTGTCCTATAGTGGTCAGTAATTCCTCCAAAAAAGCTGCTTGCGTTACTTTACGAGGAAAGCCATCTAAAATCCAGCCATTTTGGGCATCTGGTTGATTAAGACGTTCTTTAACCAAATCTTCCACAAGTTGATCGGGAACTAACTCGCCCTTATCCATATAAACTTGTGCTTTGAGACCCAAAGGCGTTTGATCTTTAATCGCTTGCCGTAAAATATCACCAGTGGAAATATGGGGAATATGCAAAAATTCAGCCAAGTTTTTAGCCTGAGTTCCTTTACCAGCACCTGGCGGTCCCAAGAAGATTAATCGCGTCACTATTGTTTCACCATTCCTTCATACCGTTGAGAGATAACGTAGGTTTGGATTTGCCTTGCGGTATCAATCGCCACGCCAACTAAAATTAATAAAGAGGTAGCTCCCAAACCTCTAAAGGTTGGTACATTTAAAGTGCTTTCTACAGCAGTAGGGATAATAGCCACTAAGCCTAAAAAGAGTGCGCCTAAAAAAGTTAGTCTGCTGCTGACACGCTCAATGTACTCACTGGTAGCCTTACCAGGACGAATACCGGGAATACTCGAACCCATTTTCTTCAAATTCTGGGCTACGTCTACTGGGTTGAGAATCAACGAAGAATAGAAGTAGCTGAAGAAGACAATAGAAATCATGTATACCAAAGCATACACCCAAGATCCAGAACCGCTAGGACTCAGGTAAGTGTTAACTATATTGGCCAAGTCCGCATTTTTAGTGAAATTGGCAACTAGTAGTGGCAAACTGAGGATAGCCGCAGCAAAAATGATGGGCATTACGCCACCTTGATTCAGCCGCAAGGGTAAAAAGCTGCGCTGCTCTGCCAAGACTCGCCTACCTACTTGACGACGAGCAGAAATAATAGGGATACGGCGCATTCCTTCCTGAACAAACACAATTCCGATAATGGTTGCTAAGAAAACCAATACCAGGACAATGACGCGACCAACTATTTCCCTTCCGCCTACTTGTACCAAGTCGATGGTGTCACCCAATGATTTTGGTAGGGAGGCAACAATATTGACAAAAATCAACAAAGATGCACCATTACCAATACCCCGTTCTGTAATTAGTTCTGATGCCCACATGACAAACATAGAACCAGCGGTAAGAGCGATCGCAGTTTCTGCTACAAATATTGGTCCTGGGTTCAAGGCAAATTGTTGGAGGAATAATGCCGAAAAAGCCACACTTTGAATAATTGCCCAGGCTACAGTCACATAACGGGTAATTTGTGATATTTGGCGACGACCTGCCTCACCTTCATTTTTCTGTAAATTTTCTAAAGAAGGAATAGCAGCAGTCAACAATTGGATAATAATGGACGCATTAATAAACGGCAAAATCCCCAAGGCAAATACGCCTAAAGTAGAAAGTCCTCGTCCCGAAAATATATCCAATAAACCGAATATGGAATTATTACCCGATATAGCTTCGGCAAATCTCTCGCGGTTAATTCCTGGAACTGGTAAAAAGATACCCAGGCGAACCAAAATTAAAATACCGACTGTAACAAGCAGCCTACCTCTCAGTCCGGCTGCTTGCGCCATCTGCATAAAAGTTTCTTGAGCCGTTGGGGCTTTGTCTCGACTGATCATAGAGTTCTACCTTTGAAGTATGAAGTCTGAATTGTGAAGAATATGAAGTCTGAAGTGAGAAATAAATTTGAAGTATTAAGTTGTTCATTTTTTATCCTTCATCCTTCATCCTTCATCCTTCATAGGACTTCGCAACTCCCACCAACTGCCTCAATTTTGATACGAGCTTGTCCAGTGAAAGCTGCTGCTTGCACCTTGAGAGGAACATTCAACTCCCCATTGCCCAAAACTTTTAACGGACCTTTAACAGCAGTAAGAATACCTGCTTGTCTTAAAGACGCTAAAGTTACTTCTGTATTAGCTGGTAGGGAGGTTAGCTTCTCTACATTAATCGTAGTGTAAGTTTTACGATTAACGAGAGGGAAACCCTTCAACTTCGGTACTCGGCGGTACAATGGCTGTTGACCACCTTCAAACCCAGGTCTAGTACCACTACCAGAACGGGATTTTTGTCCCCGCATCCCTAAACCAGCACTAGCGCCTTGACCGGCAGAAATACCTCTACCTACACGCTTACGGCGTTTTTTTGAGCCTTTTTGAGGCTTAACATCGTTGAGTCTCATATTGTGATTAGTAGTTTTTTACACTAAAAAAGCATCCCATCTAATCTACTAGATGTAGAGTTTCTCGATCGCAATACCACGATCTTCAGCTACTTCAGCAAATGTACGCAGCGTAGATAGAGCATTAACTGCAGCTCTGGCATTATTCAGAGGATTATTAGATCCGAGTTGCTTGGCGAGAACATTACGAACTCCTGCCAACTCTAATACAGTCCGAACTGCACCACCAGCAATTACCCCTGTACCTGGAGCTGCTGGTCGCATCATCACCTTAGCACCACCACCAATACCATCAATGGGATGAGGGATGGAATTAGATTTCGTAATGGGAATATCAATGAGATGCTTTTTGCCGTCAGCGACACCTTTTTTCACTGCGCCAATTACATCAGAGGCTTTACCCACGCCCACACCGACTTGACCGCGCTCGTTACCAACGACCACAATAGCCCGGAAGCTGAGTTTTTTACCACCTTTAACAACTTTACTAACACGGCGGATTTGGATGACTCGCTCTTGCCAGTTAGTTTCTTCTTTCTTTGCTCGGTTTGCTTTACGACGACCCGCTGCCATAATCAAAGTTCTCTCAACGTCAGTTGTCATTAGTCATTAGTCATTAGCCATTAGTTTTTCCCAATGCCTAATGCCCGATGACTTTAGAAATCTAAACCAGCTTCGCGTGCTGCTTCAGCTAGTGCTTTGATGCGTCCATGATAGAGGTTGCCACCGCGATCAAATACGACTTTGGTGATGCCTTTTTCTAATGACCGCACTGCTATCAACTTACCAACTTGCGCTGAAGCATCACAATTAGCCCCAGAAGCTAAATTAGATTTCAACTCTGGTTCAACGGTGGATGCTGCCACGAGGGTTTGATGTTGGGTATCGTCAATTACCTGAGCATAAATATGCTCATTAGAGCGAAATACAGCTAGGCGTGGCCGTTCTGGGGAACCACTGACTTTGCCACGCACGCGCCGATGACGACGATTTTTTGATTCTCTACGAGTAAGTTTCATGTTTACTTCTTACCTTTACCACCGGTCTTACCAGCTTTCCGTCTGACCACTTCACCGACATAGCGAATACCTTTACCCTTGTAAGGTTCTGGTGGACGAACGGCACGAATTTTAGCTGCTGTGTTACCTACAATTTCTTTGTCATAGCCGCTGACTATGACATTAATAGTACCTTCCACTGCAAACTGAATTCCGTCTGGCGGCTCAATTTGCACCTGATGGCTATAACCCATATTCAAAACTAGGTTACGGCCTTGAACTTGGGCGCGATAACCGACCCCTTGAATTTCCAAACGACGTTGAAAACCTTGGGAAACTCCTTCCACCATGTTGGCCACCAAGGTGCGGCTTAAACCATGCATCTGCCTGGAAGTACGAGTATCATCACGACGAGTTACTAGTAATGTTTCCCCTTCTTGGGAGACTGTGACATGAGGAGGTAGATTGCGAGAAAGTTCTCCTTTTGGGCCTTTCACTACTACCTTAGAGCCATCAATCGCCACCTGTACTTTAGCGGGAACAGTAATTGGACATTTACCAATACGAGACATGACTTAATTTTGTCCTTTGTCAGTTTTGAGTTGCGAGTGATGAGTTTTGGTTAATAACCCCTAAAAATTCTGATAGCGTGGCGTTAGCCATACTCCTGAACTCCTGAACTCCTGATAGCGGAGCTTGGTGCAGCCATACTCCTTGTCTTACCAAACGTAGCAAAGCACTTCACCACCCAAGTTCTGACGACGCGCTTCGCGGTCGGTCATGATACCACTGGATGTAGAAATAATGGCAATACCGATACCACCTAGCACTCTTGGTAATTCTTTTCGATTGGAGTAAACACGCAAACCAGGTTTACTCACTCGTTTCAATGCTGTGATCAAGGGCTGACGATTTTTACCCTTGTATTTCAAGGAAATCACCAGATTTTGTTTGATCCCTTCTCCAGATTCGGAAAATTCAGCAATAAAGCCTTCGTCCTGAAGGACCTTAGCGATATTGCGAGTCATTTTGGTTGCTGGCACTTGTGTAGTTTGATGCCTTGCCAGATTAGCATTGCGGATGCGCGTCAGCATATCTGCAATTGTGTCGTTAGCCGCCATCGTTCCCTCTTTAGATGAACTTATTGATCGCGAAAGGGCATTCCCATTTCTTTGAGTAAGGCGCGACCCTCTTCGTCATTTTTTGCTGTGGTGATAATTGAAATATCAAGACCACGGATTTGATCGATGCTGTCGTACTCAACTTCTGGAAAAATTAGCTGTTCTCGTACACCCAGAGTGTAGTTACCCCGCCCGTCAAAGCTTTTAGGACTAACACCGCGAAAATCGCGAATTCTGGGCAGTGCCAGGCTAACCAGTCGGTCGAGAAAGGCATACATCCGTTCGCCTCTGAGAGTCACCATGATGCCAACTGGCATACCTTGACGAATTTTGAAGCCTGCGATCGCCTTTTTTGCCCTTGTCACTACTGGTTTTTGACCAGTAACCAGTGCAATTTCGTTTAAAGAAGCTTCTAATGCTTTCGCATTTTGAGCCGCTTCTCCCAAACCCCGGTTAACAGTTATTTTTATGACCTTCGGTACTTGATGAACGTTGGTATATTGAAACTGTTGGGTCAGCTTCGGGACAATTGTCTCTTGGTATAAATTCTTGAGTCTGGTTGTCGCCATAGTTTTTTGTCCTGATTATCCCTGGTCTTGGTCAGGGAATTTTAGATTTTGGATTTTAGAATTTGAATTAAAAATATCTAAATCTATTCAAATCTAAAATCTCACCCTATTTACAGGTTATTTGTCTAAAATCTCGCCTGTTTTTTGGAGCATTCTAACTTTCTTCCCTTCGGCTGTGAAAGTGTAGCAAACGCGACTGGCAATGTTTTGTTTGCTGGAATAGAGCATCACGTTAGAGCTATGAATAGGAAATTCCTGAGTAACGATTTTCCCAGATTCCCCTTCTTGCTGAGGTTTAACGTGCTTAGTTTTAATATTCACACCTTTGACCAGCACTTTGCTGAGTTGGGGTAGTGCTTTGATTACTTCACCAACTTTACCTTTATCCTTACCAGCAATTACTTGTACAGTGTCGCCAGTTTTGACGTGCATTTTATGAAAAACTTTCGGTTCTGGCTTCGCCATTACAGCACCTCCGGCGCGAGAGAAACTATTTTGGTAAAGTTTTTATCGCGTAATTCCCGTGCTACAGGGCCAAATACCCGTGTACCTCTGGGATTACCATCTTTGTTAATGATAACTGCCGCGTTATCATCAAAACGAATGCTCATACCGCTGTCTCTATTAATACTTTTCCTAGTACGAACAATTACAGCTTCGACAACATCAGACTTTTTTACAGCCATGTTGGGTTGGGCATCTTTAACAACGGCGATAATTTTATCGCCCACACCGCCATAACGACGGTTTCCTCCGCCTAATACACGGATGCACATTAACTTACGCGCTCCGCTATTATCAGCAACATTTAGGTAGCTCTGGGGTTGAATCACAATTAGTCTCCCGGTTAGAGTTGTTAATTTTATAACAACTATTTATGTTGTAGCTTTAGCATTGAGGATTTCTGTGACTTGCCAACGCTTAGTTTTGCTCAGGGGTCGAGTTTCCTGAATACGCACACGGTCGCCCACTTTACAGTGATTATCTTCATCGTGAGCCTTATAGCGCCGGGTTTGAACTACAATTTTGCCGTACTTGGGGTGAGGAGAGCGGTTTTCTACAGCCACCACGACCGTTTTTTGCATTTTGTCGCTCACTACCAAGCCAACTCGTTCTTTGACTGCCATAATCTCCTACTTTTCTTCTTTAGTCGATTGACTTGCTACCCGGCTGCGTTCTCCCTCTACTGTTAATAGTTGGGCTAAACGATGACGGGCGTGTCTGAACTGGTGGGGTTTTTCTAGTTGTCGAGTGGCTTTTTGCAAGCGCAGCTGAAATAGTTGTCTTTTAATAGCGACAATTTCTTCAGCCAGTTTGTCGTCACTTAATTCTCTAGCTTCTGAAATTTTAGAAAGAGCCATATCCTACTCCTGCTCCTGTGGTTGAGAGCGGACAATAAACTTAGTTTTAATTGGCAGCTTATAGGCAGCTAATCGCATGGCTTCACGAGCTATTTCTTCAGAAACACCAGCGATTTCAAATAAAATTCGTCCAGGCTTGACTACTGCTACCCAAAATTCTGGATTACCTTTACCAGAACCCATCCGAGTTTCTGCTGGACGCATGGTGACAGGTTTGTCGGGGAAAATGCGAATCCAGATTTTGCCACCCCGACGGATATAACGGGTCATTGCCCGACGAGAAGCCTCTATTTGGCGGGAGGTAATCCAAGCTGGTTCTTGAGCTTGGAGAGCAAAATCCCCAAAGTTCAGGGTACTACCACGGTTGGCCAGCCCCTCCATTCGTCCGCGTTGTTGTTTGCGGAATTTAGTTCTTCTAGGACTTAACATGGTTTGCTATTTTTCGGTGGTCATCAGTTGTCAGTTGTCAGTTGTCAGTTTTTGCCACTAACTTATGACTACTGACTAACGACTATGCTTCATTTGATCTATCTTCAAACTGCTGGCGACGGCGTTGTTGTTGACGACGACGAGGTTCGCGTTCGCGTGTTGTTGGTTGGGCTGGTGTTTCTTCCTGTCCAGGGATAATTTCTCCCTTGAAGACCCAAACTTTGATGCCCAGAATGCCGTAAATTGTTTGTGCTGTACAGTAAGAATAGTCAATATCAGCCCGTAATGTATGCAGAGGTACTCTGCCTTCGCGTGTCCACTCTGTCCGGGCAATTTCCGCACCGTTGAGCCGACCACTGACTTGAACTTTTATTCCTTGTACACCCGCTCTTTGAGCGCGTTGAATAGCTTGACGAACTACTCGCCGGAAAGAAACACGGCGTTCTAATTGTTGAGCAATATATTCAGCAATCAGGTAAGCATCAGCATCAACTCGTTGAACTTCAACTACGTTAATGCGAATTTGGCGATTGCTGCCCAAAAGCTCTTGGAGTCCGGTACGGAGTGATTCTATACCTTGTCCACCACGACCTACTACAACACCTGGTCTAGCTGTCCGGACCTCTAGGTCGATTTGGTCAGCTTTGCGCTCAATACGTACTTCGGAAATACCAGCGTTGTTTTGAGCGTATCTACCCAGTTTTTGGTCTATGTATTTACGAAGTTTGTGGTCTTCTTGTAGTAGTTCTGGATAACGATCAGGAACGGCAAACCACCGAGATTGATGTTCTTGAGTAATACCCAGACGAAAACCGACTGGATGAATTTTCTGTCCCACAAATGCTTCCTCTAAAATTTCTTACTGTACGCAATTAGTTGTGTCTGTCTCTTGGTTATTTGCCAGTGACACCAGCGCCAACAGCGACAGTTATATGACACGTTGGTTTGCGAATTTGGTAAGCTCGACCCTGCGCTCTGGGTTGAAACCTTTTTAGAACTGGCCCTTGGTCAGCATACGCCTGAGTAATAACTAGTTCGCTTCGGTCTAAGCCTTCGTTATGCTCTGCATTAGCAGCCGCGCTTCTTAGTACCTTTAATACTGGTTCACAGGCGCGATAGGGCATGAATTCTAGGATGATGAGTGCTTCTCGATATGACCGTCCCCGGATTTGATCGAGTACCCGACGCACTTTATAGGGAGAAATGCGGATATAACGAGCGATTGCTTGAACTTCTGTAGTATCAATTGCCATAATTGTCTCCGTTTTTGTCATTTGTCTTTAGCTAATACTCCCTTCCCACTAAAAGAATAAGGTCATAGTAATTAATAGGGTAGAGGGATAATGCTTCTGCGTAAGGTGGAATCCCACACCCCTAATTTCATACTGGGAAGGGAGTAACTAATGACTAATGACTATCTCCCTGATTTTTTGTCACTTTTACCATGACCTCTGTAGGTGCGTGTCGGGGCGAACTCTCCCAACTTGTGGCCTACCATCTGTTCATTGACAAAAACTGGAACGTGCTGTCTACCATTATGAACAGCTATGGTATGACCTACCATCATCGGTAAAATTGTCGAAGCTCTCGACCAAGTTTTAATTACTTGTTTTTCGTTTTTAGCGTTCAGCTTTTCAATTTTGCTGAGTAGGTGATCAGCAATGAAAGGACCTTTTTTTAAAGAACGACCCATAGTTCGATTTTGGATTTTGGATTTTGGATTTTGGATTTAGAATTTCGGATTTTGGATTTTGGATTTTTAGGTTTCTCATTGAGGTTTCCCCAATTTTCGATGCCTACAAGTAGACCCGATCTAAAATCCAAAATTTAAAATCTCAAGTTCTAAGACTGACGACCACCGCGACCGCGCTTAGAAGACTTACGACGGCGACGTACAATTAATTTAGTGCTTGCTTTTTTCCGCTTGCGTGTCTTCGCACCTAAAGCTGGTTTACCCCAAGGTGTCACAGGACCGGATCTACCAATGGGCGCTCTACCTTCACCACCACCATGTGGGTGATCCACGGGGTTCATGACGCTACCTCTAACCTTGGGACGACGACCTTTCCAGCGGTTTCGTCCGGCTTTACCAGCACTCAGGTTTCTCGCGTCAGTGTTGCCTACTTGGCCAATGGTGGCGTAACATTCACGACGAATCATGCGAACTTCACCAGAAGGTAATTTGAGAGTTACATAATTACCTTCTTTAGCCACAACTTGGGCTGTTGCACCAGCGGCACGGACAATTTGACCGCCTTTGCCTGGTGTCATTTCTACGTTGTGAACGTTAGTACCCAAAGGAATTTTGGATAAAGGTAAGGCATTACCATCTTCAAAGGGAGCATCAACGCCAGCAATAATTGTTGTGCCGACTTTCAAGCCATTGGGATGTAACATATACCGCTTTTCGCCATCTTCATATTGAACTAGGGCGATTCGCGCATTCCGGTTAGGATCGTATTCAATTGCTGTGACTGTAGCAGCAATATCCCGTTTATCTCTCTTAAAGTCGATAATCCGGTATAGTTGTTTGTGTCCGCCTCCCCGACGACGGCTGGTTATCCGCCCTTGATTGTTCCGACCTTTGGGACGATGTACTGATTCGGTCAGTGATTTTTCCGGGTCAGTTTTGGTGATTTCCGCAAAGTCGGAGATTGTAACTTGGCGAGTACTAGGGGTATAAGGGCGATAAGAACGAGTACCCATAAGTAATTTTGGATTTCGGATTTTCGATTTGGGCTTGAGAATTTTATTGATTTCGATTTCTGATTTTTAATTGTTTTTTGGCGATTATTTACTAGCCCAATCTAAAATCTAAAATCTAAAATCTAAAATTCTTAGACATCTGGGAATAGAAGTTTTCTGATTTTGTCTTCATCCCCAGGTGCAACGGTGACAATAGCTCGCTTGTATTGGGGCTTGTAACCGATGAATTTACCAACGCGACGCTGTTTGCGTGGTGGTAAGGCAGTGTTGATTTTTACAACTTTGACTTGAAACAAGTCTTCAATTGCGGCTTTAATTTCTGGCTTGCTCGATTTTGGAGTTACTTCAAATGTGTATTTATTTTGCTCCATCAATATGGTCGCCTTTTCTGTCAGAATCGGTCGATGCACTAGGTCGGCAAGGTTGCGGGGGTCAAAGTTAGGCACTGTAGACCTCCTGAATTTTTTCTAAAGCTGCTGGTGTCACAACGATTTTGTCAGCGTGGAGCAAATCGTAAACATTTAACTGGTCAGCGGCAATTAGCTTTAAGTTCTCTATGTTGCGGGCTGACAAAAGTACGTTTTCTGCTATTTCAGACAAAATTAACAAGGATTTTTGTTCTTGTGCTGCTCCCCAACGGGCTAATGCTGCTACCAGGTCCTTGGTTTTAGGTCGTTGTAGTTCGTTGCTAAATTCTTCTACAACAATTAAATCTTCGGCCCGACTAACGAAGGCTGTCCGCAGTGCCAAACGTCTCTCTTTACGGTTTAGCTTTAGGTTGAAATCTCTCGGTTTAGGTCCAAAGATCACACCACCACCACGCCATAAGGGTGAACGAATAGAACCAGCACGGGCGCGACCTGTTCCTTTTTGCCGCCAAGGTTTGCGACCACCACCACGGACTTCGGAACGAGTTTTTGTGCTGGCTGTTCCTTGGCGAGAATTGGTCATTTGTCTGACGAGGGCGCGATGTACTATATGCGCCGCTGTTTCTTGTTTGGCAACTCGCAAGTCAAAGCTGGTTTCGCCAACTTGCTCTCCTTGCCAATTTTTAACTACACTCTCAACCATCTTTGTGTCCTTTGTCGGTTGCCAGTGGTCAGTTGACGCTGACAACAGCTAAACAACTAAAACTATTTACTATCTACCAACTTTATTTGTGGGTACGATATTCACTAATGCACCTGGTTTACCAGGAATGGCACCCTTAATCAGGATTAAGTTGCGATCTGCATCTAGTCGCACTATGGTCAGTTTGCGAATTGTGACTCGAGTACCTCCCAAACGTCCTGCCATCCGTTTTCCGGGATAAACACGACCAGGGGTTGTACCAGCACCGATGGAACCAGGCGCTCTGTGGTTTTTGGAACCATGTGACATGGGACCACGACCGAAGTGATTACGCTTCTGGTTGCCGGCAAAACCGCGACCGATACTTGTACCGATTACGTCTACAATCTGACCTGCACTAAAAATATCTGCTTTAAGTTCTTGACCTAAAGCATAATCACCGGAGGCATCAGTGCGATACTCGTTTAAGTGCCGCAATGCTGGAGCTGATGATTTAGCTAAGTGTCCTAGCAGGGGTCTGTTTAAGACCTTGGGTTTTACTACGCCATAACCAACTTGAATGGCACAATAACCGTCAGTCTGTTTTGTTTTAACTTGTGTAACAGTGCATGGACCGGCTTGAATTACGGTAACAGGAATGGCTACTCCTGCTTCGTCAAATATTTGGGTCATGCCCAGCTTGGTGCCGAGAATACCTACAGACACAGTAACCGGTTCTCCTTTCTACTTGCTGACCTTGGAATCGGATTTTTAGAGACAAGTTTGAATAACGTCATCCGAGAGAGTTTATCCTCCGAAATTTGGACTGGCGTTAGACAGTGCAAATTTTTCGTGACGTAACAACGAGTCTGCTGTTTGGTGAATCCGTTTATTGTTCACTCACTTGGTTACCAGAACAGTAATAATTACCTTCCTTATGAAAAGGTTTTACTAAGGTGTTACTTCTGAAATCAATCAAGAGGTTATTGCTTTGCGCTGTGTGCAGCAATGCTTTCGTCCAAGCGATTGCTCGGGCACTCTCCGACTGTAGTGGGACTTAAGTGGGGAATTACCGCTCAGTATCCGTTTCCTGAAAATTGCTATTCAGGCTCTACTTCTCTAAATACCTTAAACTATTGTTTGAGGATTTGCCTTTTTTTAGGGGCTGCGGGAGTGAACATGGGCTGAAGCTTTTATTTTGGCTTTGGGTTGATAGCCATTAGCTTCTGAGTTTGACCTGAAAGTTTTTCTAGTTTAGCAGTCTCTTGTACATTTACACCAGATTATATCTGGGCAAATTGTGAGGGCATCAAATCTTCGATGCTTCACGGGTTGAGGGTGCTAAGTTAACAAACTATACTTAATTTTAGTATTTGGTCACAATCATCAATCAATCTAATACTATAAATCATTAATTTATTTTTGTCTAGTAATTTAGTGGTAAGGTTTTGCCTGGGGGATCAATAAACAAGGGAAATTACATGATTGCCTACGCTTGATGCCCGATATTGCTAAAATTCTGTGACTTAATCTAACTTAATCTACCATCAAAGGGTGAATAATAGAGATATCTAAGTGGGATAAGACGAAAATCTATGGCACTAATTACCACTGGCAATGGTTTAATCCGCGATTTGGAGAAATTTGGCGCTCTGGGTGTATATGTTCCTCTGGAAGGAGGCTATGAAGGTCGGCATCGTCGGCGATTGCGGGCTGCTGGCTATATTAGCCTCCACATTACTGCCAGGGGACTAGGAGACGTTGCTGCATATTTGACAAGAGTTCATGGAGTTAGACCTCCTCATCTGGGCAAAAAAAGCACTGGTAGTGGTGCAGCTGTGGGTGAGGTGCATTATCTACCACCGATGATCAGTTCTCATCTAGAACAGCTACCACCTAAGTCTAAGGGTCTATTGCTATGGATTATTGAGGGACATATTCTTTCTAATCAGGAAGTTGAGTATTTGGCTAACTTGCCGAAGTTGGAACCACGGGTAAAAGTTGTGATTGAACGGGGTGGCGATCGCTATTTCCGTTGGACTCCTCTAGAAAAGACGCTGTTAGCTAGTTAGTCACTCGTTAGTGGTCAGTGGTCAGTTGTTGTTTAACTGACTGCTGACTCTAATCATCTGTGCTTCAAAAGCTGATGGTGTAGATTAAATCAAATTCTCGATAGATGCCTAGACGGCAAGAATGAGCAGGTTTTTCTTGCAGTTCGCAATCTAAACGACCTATAATTTGTGTTACTGGTCGCCGCAAGGGTTTCTCAAATTGATACCATTCTCGGTTACTCCATTCAAAGATGGTTGCGTCTAGGGAATTTTGTAATTCTGATGCTAAAAGTAAGAGTTCTAATTTATCTTTGCTACTACCAGTGATAAAGCATTTGAGGGAAACTGATTGAGTAATTAGAGGTCTAGGTTCGTTTGCGGCTATGGTGTTGCATTCTCCCAACTCAATATCATAAGGCTCTAAATGCAGATTTTCTAGTTGCTGCCAGGAGTTGGCTATCTCATTGAGGCGGTTATCTAGATATGGTAGCAGTCCTAGTTTGGCATCAGTTAACAGTTGGCGGATATTAGAAGGCTGGGTCATTACTGGGTTTTTTCTCCACTATGCAGTCAGATTATCGTTTTGTTGAGTAGTTTGGGAGATAAACTTTGGAAAACTTTGTTTATGAGAATTTTTTGAGAAAGACTCTGTTGGTAAGTTAGCGATCGCGCTGTTTTAGCCAAAAGTTAGAGTTACAGGGTTATGTTTGAATTAGCGAGCCCAAAGAACACCAAAAATACATAAAATCTAAAGCTCTCTATCCTACCACATAAAAAATTCTGTAATAGGTCTATTATTGATGAGGAAGTAATCGAACAATGGCTACCATTGATGAATACCGACAGCATATAAAAGGTCCCCTAACTGCACGCGCTCAATTAGTTTGGGATAAACGCATTCAAGCTGAAACTATTTTTGATACTGAATACGACCACTATCAACTAGTATATGTTGGTTGGGGTAACTCCAAGCAAGTTTATGGTACTGTCCTGCATCTTGATATTAGTGATGGCAACATTTGGGTTCACCAGGATGGCACAGAAGTTGGTATTGCTAATGAATTAGTTAAACTTAGTGTTCCCAAGAAAGACATTGTTTTAGGTTTTAATCCTCCGAAATTGCGACATTACACCGATTTTGCAGTGGGATAAACTCTAAAAAGCATGTACTGAGTATTTCACTTTTTAAGTGAATAACATACCCATTCCACAAGAGCTATGGGAATTAGATCGAAAATAAGGGACAATTTTCCTCAAGACTCGCCATACTAAGGTAGCGAGAGAATCAAGCACTCCCCCCAAGTTGGCGTGAAGGTGATTAAGCAAAAATGAGACGTAAACCTACTGGTAGATCAGCTACTACTTCTAAACCCTCTGTTTTCCAATCCCCTATATTTAACTTCACCACCATTGCTATTTTGGGAGGTGTATTGATTTTGGGTATTGGGATTGGGATTGCTTTTAGTTCTACAACTACTTTGACTCCATCAAATGTAGCTTCCCGTGAATTTATTGATACGAGGGCACCAAACCCTGAAATTTGTGTGCAGTATGGCGCTAGTGCGATGGTGATGGATGCCAGACTGTTTGTGACTCTCAATCCTTTTAATGTTTATGTTGCCCAACCGAATATCCGTCCTGGATGTGTTCTCCGGCAGAATAACTGGGCAATTTTAGAAAATAAAAAACTTGTCACATCAGATCAGGTGAGAGAATGTAAAAATCGCCTGAATACTTTTGGCTTTACTGGTAACTTGGACAGTGAAAAGCCAGATATTAGGTGTATATATCAAAATGAATCTGCTCAAAACTTTTTCTTATCTCAACCGGGAGCAGTTGGACCTTCTCAGGATACAGAAAGATTCTAAAAATGTAATAATTCAGGAGTTAGGAGGTAGAAGAAAGATAAATATTCCCTATTTCAAATTTTGACTTTTGAATTTTTATTTAATAGTGGGTAGTGGTTGACCAAATTCAATTATGGGAATATTGATAATTTGATCTGTATAGTTCTGGGAATTAGGAACATTGGGTGAAGAATTGGGGATGGTAATGGTATTCGGATGATCTGAGAAATTGGGAGAATCATTAAGTTGGATAGTTGAGAAGGGTTTTGAGTGTTGAGGGCGGTAAAATCATAAATGGTTGATTGCCTAGAGAAGTGCTATTATAGGAAAATATGGGGCGTAAAACCCAAGGATTTGGGTTTTTTGGGCAAAGGGGCTGAAGTTTCACTTGGTTACCATCTATAAAACCTTCTGGTTTTAAATCTATGACTATGCGGGTAATGTTAGGGCTATATTGGGAAACGCGAATTCTTTGGATGGTTCCAGGATAGTTTTTTTGGGTGTCAACATTACCTAATTTGGTGTTAGGCAAATCTACAACTAAAGGCGGGGGTTGATCAAGGTAGAAATACTCAGGGGTTGTGGCTGAGGAAAGGGAAATTTCTAGTTGCTGTGATTTGGCGTTAAAGTAACATTTGTTGAGTCTCCCGAATGTTGCAGCGGCGATACTATTGCCATTATTGAGGGTAATGCCTGGATATAATAAGCTAAATAAGCTAACTTTAAAAGGATATAAGGAGAAAATTTTCTGGTTTCTGAGTTTAATTTTCATTATGTTAATGGCTGTTTGATTTGGGTTTTGCTTTTTGATCTGTTTGTGGTATAGCGGTAAATTCTAAAGTTGTGGAATTTTGATTAAGTTTTATTTGACCGGGAATATTATCTAGATTGATTTGTGACATTTGAATTGCAATCGGTTGAATTGCTTTTATCTGAGAAGCAGGATCTTGACAGAAATTGGCAATGTCTATTTTGCCAGATAAATCTAGGTTTTGATTTTCTAAGATGCCTGTGAGATTAAGCTGTTGTTCTGTATCTGCATTGGTGATTACTGGTGATAATGAGGCATTTAGGTAAATACCAGATTGTAGAATATTGAGAATCAGTTTGTTTGTTTGTTTGCAGTTTGGCAAATTTTTGGACAGGGTAAGACTATAGCGGCTGTTAATGGGGGAGGTAGCGTGGAGATGATTTTCACCATATGCGGTGACTGTTTTGAATAAGATTAGAACTGATGTGATCGCTACTCCATACAACACTAAGGACTTAAAATTGAAATGATTGATCATAGGTGATTAGTGATTGTTGGTGATTGGTGATTGGGGAGAATTATCTATTCCCTGCTGTGAATTACGAATTATTTCTTGGTGGGTAACTTCTGGTAGTAGGGAAGTCAGATGTGAGGTAATTTGACTGTAGCGACGGGTGATGAGTAGTGAGGAACGGCATTTTATTGCTAGTTCATCTGTGTATCGTCCTAAAGTTTGTCTTTCAATACCCCAAGCGCGACTGGTACCGGCAATGGTTAGATCAACATTTTCTGAGGCTGTAACTACGGCTTCCATTGGTTCTGGGGCGGCTACGGTTTTGATTTCTATGCGCTCGCGTACACTAGCTGGTAATCTCTCGATCATCGCGTGTAATTCATAACTTAATTCATCTTGGGTTTGATTTACTGTTAAAGCTTGTAAAATATGTAACATACAAGTATCGCGGTTAATGAGTAATCGCAGGGCAAGAATCAAGGCTAAGTCATCGTGGATGTTTGCAGAGTAGGGAACTAACAAACTTTCTAAACGTTCTCCACCTTTATCCACAAATACTGCTACATCTACTGGGGCAGTAGTGAGAATTTGTCCAACTCTTCCACCTAAGCGGTTGTTGCTAAAGGCTGGACGATGCCATCCGACAAGAATTAAATCTGGTTGTTCTATTTTGGCTATTTGTGCTGTTTCTCTAGCGACATTGCTGGATATGCGAACAATGGGATGTATGTGAGAGTATATGCTTGGTGGTTCTAAGGTACTAATTAATTCTTCTAGTTGTTGACGACGTTCGGCAATTAATCGGTTTGCTTCAGTTGGGGTGCTTTCAAAACTATAGTCTTCTTCTAATTCAATCAGGCTGAAAGGATTGATAACAGCCGATCGTCCATAGTTAAAAGCTATACTTACTGCCAACTGTAACAAACCTTTTTGGGTGGTGGGATTAGCTACTGGTACTAAAATGCGGTAGGGGGTAACGAAAGATTCTATGCTTTCTGTAACCTCTGTATATGTTTCGTGTTCTGCTTCTGCTTCTACTACATCTAACCTGATTAAGCGTTTTGGATATGTCCACTCCAGTAATGGTGATGTCATAAATGTTGTCACTAAGGCCATAATGACTAGCATTGTGAAAAGTAAGGGTGAAATCACACCCAACTCTAAACCAATATTTAAAACTATTAATTCGGTTAAACCACGAGTATTCATTAACCAACCAAGTGCAGAAGCTTCTCGCTTGTTAATACCACTGACACGAGCTGCTACATAAGTACCAATGTATTTGCCTGCGATCGCAACTCCTAAAATCAAGGCACATAATAACCATAATTCCGGACGGTTCAGTAAGCCAATTTGTGTTTTTAAACCGCTGTAGGCAAAAAACACTGGCAATAGAAAAATTAAGACAAAATCTTCGGTTTTTATGGCTAATTCTCTGACTAATTCAGCATCTTTAGGCATGGCTGCCCCTAATAAAAATGCCCCAAAAATTAGGTGAATGCCTATCAATTCAGTAATCAGTGCGGAGGCTACAACTCCCATATAAATTAAAGCCAGAACAAATTGGCTCAAACGTCCAGCGCGGCGATAATGGGTAATTAGACGTTTGAGAAACCAACGCCCGACGCTGAACATAAAACCTATGTAAAGAAGGCTGGCAATAATTGTGAGGATAGCTTGTCGGTCAATGCTACCATGACGAGCGACAGCGATTGCTAGAGCTAACAAACACCAAGCTGTTACATCATCTACCGCAGCACAAGTTAAAGCTAATGTCCCTAACCTTGTTCCTTGCAAATTATTTTCAGTGATAATTCTTGCCAACACAGGAAAGGCTGTGATTGACATTGCTGCACCTAAAAATAAGGTAAAGGCGGTAAAAGAGACACTACCATTGGAAACTAGAGGATAAAGCAGCAAAGATAAAATTGTCGCGAGAGAAAAAGGAACAACAATGCTGACATTTGAGGTCAGTACAGCCGCTTGTAAATTACCGCTGAGATATTTTGAATTTAGCTCTAAACCAATCAAAAACATGAAAAATATTAGCCCTACCTGAGATAAAACATTCAGGAAAGGTATCGTTTCTGGTGGAAACAGTGTAGCTGCTGCATGGGGGGCAATTAAACCAAATAAAGATGGTCCCAGCATAATCCCGGCCACAATCTCACCAATTACTAATGGTTGTTTTATTGATTTAAAGGCCAGTCCTACCAGTCGTGACAGTCCAATCACAATTAACACTTCAACCAGAACGAGAATAACTGTGTGCATAGTTTCCTCACTATTTACTATCCGGTTTCACTAAGATGATTCTTTACAACTGTCGAAATTGTCAACCTTTTGGTAAAGATAAAGTTGAATTTTCCATAAATTGTTAACACTTTTTAATAAAAATATAGCTTCCTTAACCATGAATTAATCAGGATTCAGAAGATACTCAAAGGATTTTTTGATAAATCGGCAAATAATATATCAACAGATTGGATATTTGTACAAGTTCAACGAATTAACTCCTATAATATAACTGTAACTTACTCTCTGAGTTTGATTAAATCATCCCTAATTTTAAGAAAAAAATGTAATCATATTTTCACTAAAGGAAATCAATTAAACTCTGTCCAATCCAGGAGAATCCTATACTCAAGCTGGAGAACAATAAACTGATACGATACCCAATAGATATCCAAGCATTGCTATCAATATACATTAATATCTAGCTGACCATGCAAAACCAGGCTAAATAATAAATAAGCCTAATTACTTTGGCTGGTTTTCTGATCAGGGTATACTAAACTGCTATCATTTAACAAATAACATCCGTTTGTCAAGGATAGCGTTTGCCAATTACAATCATGAGGCGAAAACCTAATTAAATAAGAGTTAATAGCAATAAAGGCTGAAGAACTAACTCAAAATATAATATTTAAATTTGTAAAGTGATAAGATATATAGGAATCCGATTTGGTTCCTGATTGCTTGCGTGACAAAGCCACAATTACTTGTGTAGGCAGGCAAAAGGCAAGATGATTCTAGAAGATTTAGGTGTACCTAGTTTCGCAAAAATCAAATAGGAGTCCTTACGAATCATATTCAATTCACACCTCCTATGAGGTGATAGCTTTACAACCAGATGAAACGAAGTTAAAAATCAAAGTCCTAGAGTCTGGCATTTTTGCCATTTTTATAAGTTATCAATGAGGTATCCAAAACTTTATATTCTGCTAAATCCTCCTTTTTAAGGAGGACTTTAAGCAATTTATTAACCCCTGTTTAAGGTGTGAACTGGCGTTAGTTAGGGGATATGTCGATACGACATGCCACTTGTGCATTCATCTTCTTAATTCATTTAAAATGATACGTGTGTTTAATTAGTCTGATCCGTAATGTATTATTTTACAATAAAAAACTAATGAGGGTGTTGATATCAATTTGTCGTTAAATTTTGTTAACATTAAATACGGCTTTAGCTTTACCCCTCCTAATCCCCTACCTGAGAGATACTGGATGCTGCGACTCGAACATATTAGTAAAATTTATCCTACTGGCGAAGTTCTCAAAGATATCAACTGGGAAGTTAAACCAGGCGATCGCATTGGCTTAGTAGGCGTTAACGGTGCAGGAAAATCCACCCAACTGAAAATCATTTCTGGCGAAATGGAACCCACATCTGGAGAAATTATCCGCCCTAGCAGTTTGCATATAGCTTACCTAAACCAAGAATTTGAAGTAGATCCAAGTCGCACTGTTAATGAAGAATTTTGGACAGTATTTAAAGAAGCTAACCAAGTGCAGTTAGCTTTGGCTCAGGTGCATCGAGATATGGAAACCTCTACGCCCGAAGAACTAGATGAACTGATTAACCAGATGGATCGCTGGCAACGCAAGTTTGAAGCTTTGGATGGTTACAGCTTAGATACTCGTATTGGTAAGATTTTACCAGAGATGGGGTTTCAGGTAGAAGATGGTGATCGCCTGGTTAGTGCTTTCTCAGGTGGTTGGCAAATGCGGATGAGTTTGGGTAAAATCCTGCTGCAAAACCCAGATTTGTTACTGCTGGACGAACCGACAAACCACTTAGACTTAGAAACCATCGAGTGGTTAGAAAATTACCTCAGAGGACTAATTACTCCAATGGTCATAGTTTCCCACGACCGGGAATTTCTTGACCGACTCTGCAACCAAATTGTAGAAACTGAACGTGGAGTTTCAACTACATACCTTGGTAATTACTCATCTTACCTGCAACAAAAAGCTGAAAATCAATCAGCGCAATTGAGCGCCTTTGAACGCCAGCAAAAAGAATTAGAAAAGCAACAAGCATTTGTTGATAGATTCCGCGCTAGTGCAACCCGTAGTACCCAAGCGAAAAGCCGGGAAAAACAACTAGACAAAATAGAACGGATTGAAGCACCCACTGGTGGAGTAAGAACACTGCATTTTCGTTTTCCACCCGCACCCCGCAGTGGTCGGGAAGTGGTAGAAATTAAAGAATTAACTCATATTTATGGAGATAAAATTCTCTTTCTAGGTGCAAATCTGCTGATTGAACGGGGAGATAGAATTGCTTTTCTCGGTCCCAATGGTGCTGGTAAATCTACACTGTTGAAAATTATTATGGGTGCAGAACTACCCACCGAAGGAACTGTGAAGCTTGGTGATCACAACGTTATTCCTGGTTACTTTGAGCAAAATCAAGCAGAAGCTTTAGACTTGACGAAAACAGTCATGGAAACAATTCATGATGAAGTTCCCGAGTGGACAAACGAACAAGTTCGCACACTTTTAGGACGTTTTCTATTTGCTGGTGATACTGTCTTTAAGAAAGTTGCGGCATTAAGTGGGGGAGAAAAAGCCCGTTTAGCATTAGCAAAAATGCTTTTACGTCCAGCAAATTTACTCATTCTGGATGAGCCGACAAACCACTTAGATATTCCAGCCAAAGAAATGTTGGAAGAATCTTTGCAAAACTATGATGGTACAGCCATTGTAGTATCCCACGACCGTTTTTTTATCTCTCAAGTAGCTAACAAAATCGTGGAAATCCGTGATGGTGAATTCCAAGTTTATTTGGGAGATTATCATTACTATCTCAACAAGATTGCTGAAGAGAAAGAACAAGCTAAGTTAGCGGCTATGGAGGGAGAAAAAGCGGCTAAAAAGGCAGCTAAGGCTGCTAAGTCTGGGGGAAAGCGGAAATAGAGAAATGAATGGGTGACTGATTGTAATTCTAGCTTTCTGTCACCTGTTTTCTAACTAGCAACTTATATTATATGAGAGGTAATAATCATGTTATCAACCAATATTCGTCAAGAATTACTTATTAACAGAGTTGAGCAATTAGTATCTATTTTGATGTAAGAGAACCCTATCTTTAAAAAAGAGGAGCTTAATTAATTAAGCAGGAATAGTCAAATATCTTGTTAAACTCTTTTTAAGAAATTTACCATTATAAGAATTTAATAATATCACAGATAGTGAATTAAAAGATCATTCTGATGGAGTAATCTCAGTAGAGGTTTCATCAAAAAAAGGTGATGATTTCACACCTGAACAAATGGCTATTTTTTTGTGACGAGGTAATTAAACGAAATAGGTGATTTATTTATGGATTATTTGTAAGATACTAACATTGTTGCTCTAGCTATTAGAGGCAATCTTAAAATCAGTGAAAAAATTGAAGATATTAAAGCTCAAAAAAAATTATATCTATTAGCTGTATTACCTATTTTGAAATTAGGAGAGGATTTTTAGCGGTTGATGCTTCTAAGCAAAGAGAAAGATTGAAAAAATTTTGTCAAAACTATCCAATTATTTCTTTAGATGATTTGGGAATTTTAGAAGAAGCTGCTGAAATTAACGCTAATTTAAGCTTAAAGGGTTTACTTATTCAAAGTGAAGATGTTTGAATTTCTGCAACTGCAATGATTAAAGGTTTAACGTTGTTTCTAATGAAAGTGATTTAACTAGAGTGGATGGTTTAAGTTTAGAAAATTCGTTGCAGTGATAAAATTGCAAAATTGGGAATTGTAGGGGTTTAATAAATAAATATTATCTAAACTCAGAGTTCAACTCTATAAGAGTCTTTTTGATACAGAAGTAGATTTAGAACCATTGACTGTATTCATTGGTCCTAATGCTTCTGGTAAATCTGATATTTGTGAAGCTTTGGCCGTATTATCTGATTTTTTGCAAAGGCTAATAGATACCACAAATCATAAGAAAATTATACGAACTGTTTCAGATTGTTTACAGAACTTACTTAAAAATGTGCACAGTATTGAATCTAAATTTTGGCATGGAAAACCAGATTTTTTTAGCTTTCAGGTTAGTACCCTTCCCATAGCAGGAAATTCTGATGGAGAATCTACAGCTATCATTAATTTAGGAGTTTATTCTGATTATTCTGAGCAAGCTGTGAAGTTAGGTAATGTTCAAAAGATTAACACTCTACTAGATAGATATACAAGTCTATTAAGAGAATTTTTAGTTTCTAATCATTTTTCTACTTCTCCGCTATACAAAGCTCTGAAAAAGGTTAATGTTTACGATTTTGTTCCAATTTCTATCTCTTTCACAAGTTCATCAAATGCCAGGATGGAAAGGACTGGAGAAGGACCTGCTTATGCTTTACTTGAGATTTTGCTTACTAATCATAAGGGTTTCGATGAATTACAAGAGCGGTTAACACAGCTTGTTCCTAATTTTAAAACAATTGTATTGCCCCGTGGTGAAAGTCAAACCTTTTCCCTAGAATTAGTTGATATATATTCAGATCATCATATCCCGGCTGCTGATATATTCAGATGGTACATTGAGACTTTTGGCTTTTCTCACTGCAGTATATCAAGAAAACACTCCAAGTATTATTTGTCTTGAAGAAATAGAAAATGGAGTTCATCCTTGGTTACCGCACAAAATGATGGAGTTGCTAAAAATTGTTTCCACTGAAGGAATAACTGGTAAGCCTGTGCAGGTTTTAATTAGAACTCATTCTCCTGTGCTTTTAAATTACGTCGAACCCCATCAGGTGCGTGCTGTTGAGTTAGATAAAGAAGGTAAAGCTCAAGTTCATACATAAATTACCTATAGATTCATTCTGTCCGCTTTCAAAAAGCTTTAGAGGCTTATGATGGAGCACTAGGTGAACTTTGGTTTACGAATGTGTTTGGAGGAAATACAGCATGAATCGTCGGGTTCAGATTAGATCAATTGCTGAAGGTGAGGCAGAACTGGGGGCAAGTATTCCTTATATTAAACCAGAAGATGGTGGCAAGGTAATGGAAAGGAAAAATGAAGCTGTACTGCATAGTTTAATTAGACGAGAATTGGTAAATGCTGGATCTCCTGATCGTGATTTTGTCCAAAGATATCCGTCAATTCAAGAAATTCAAGAACTTACTTTACGCACTTGGCATTCTATTTTAGATCCAAAATATCTAGCCCAAATTGTTATCTTATGGAAACCCGAAGAGGTAGATATGATCCTCATTGTGGTTGATGCAGATGATAAACTAGAACCAAGAGAAATTGATTTAGAACGGGCTTTGAATAAAATTCGTGATAATCATTTAGATATTAACGAGCAACCAATTAATGATCGCAGTACTGTAGGTTTAGCAATTAGAAATCTTTAGACGTGGTTACTGGCTGATACCCAAACTGTTTCGACTATTTTAGGTGTAAAATTGCCACCTCTGGAAAATTTAGAAAATTTAGATAATACCAAGCACATTTTGGAGAATGCGCTCGCTAAATCAACATACTTGTCAGAAGACAGCACCAATCAGCGTCGGCTACAAATTCGCTGGAACTTAGGTAAACAGATTGATTTAGCGATAGTCAAAACTTGCTGTCCAGATTCCTGCTTTTGTACAATCTTTGCTGTTAGCGACAAAAGCTATTATACCGATTTTTGATATAAATTTAAGATGGAGATTTGGACCATACCTGCGGCGTGCAATGCGATCGCATCAAATCTAAGCAAGACAGTGATCGCATTCGTTTTTGGGTTTTCAGCTTGCTTGTTTACAGGATTTAAGAGGCACTGGGCTGATAGTAAGAACGCACCTGAGAAATTAATCAGCAGAATTTAACTTCCATAGGTGATTAGCAATGGTATCATTCGGTTATTACAAAAAGTAAAGGGCAATTTTACTATGACCAAAGCACCTGTTGCTCCTGTGGTGCTAGTCATTTTAGATGGGTGGGGCTACTGTGAGGACAAGCGAGGAAACGCGATCGCTGCTGCTAAAACTCCAATTATGGATAGTTTATGGGCAGCTTATCCCCACACCCTCATTAGCACATCAGGAAAAGCCGTAGGGTTGCCAGAAGGTCAAATGGGCAACTCGGAAGTTGGTCATTTGAATATTGGCGCTGGGCGTGTGGTTCCCCAAGAACTGGTACGCATCTCTGATGCGGTTGGAGACGGTTCTCTAGCCTCTAACCCGGCACTTGTCAAAATTTGCCAGGAAGTTCGCTCTCGCAATGGCAAGTTGCATCTAGTAGGGCTTTGTTCTGAGGGAGGGGTACATTCGCATCTTACCCATCTGTTTGGACTACTTGACTTAGCCAAGAAAGAGCAACTGTCACAAGTGTTGATTCACGCCATTACTGATGGACGTGATACACCGCCAACGGACGGTATAAAAGCAATTCAACAACTGCAAGACTACATAGATTGTACCGGAATCGGGCAAATAGCTACAGTCAGCGGGCGCTATTATGCAATGGATCGTGATCACCGTTGGGATCGAGTCCAACGTGCTTACGATGTCATGACACAAGATGGCGCTGGTAATGGACTGACGGCTGTAGAAGTGTTGCAAGCATCTTACGATGAAGGTATCACTGACGAGTTTGTTCTCCCTGTCCGCCTGACTCCTGGCGCAGTGGAACCCGGTGATGGGGTAATATTTTTCAATTTCCGCCCCGATCGTGCCAGACAATTAACTGAAGCTTTTGTTAGTTATAAGTTTGACGGTTTTGAAAGACAGCAAATTCAGCTGCTGTCCTTTGTAACTTTTACCCAATATGATCCGGAATTACCGGTTTTTGTGGCTTTCGCACCTCAAAATCTCAGCAATATTCTGGGTGAAGTTATTGCTGATCGAGGTTTAAAACAGTTTCGGACTGCGGAAACGGAAAAATATGCTCACGTCACCTATTTCTTTAATGGGGGACTAGAAGAACCTTGTGATGGAGAAGACCGGGAACTAGTCAGTAGTCCAATGGTGGCTACTTATGACCAAGAACCAACAATGTCAGCAAAAGCGGTGACTGATGTGGCGATCACAGCGATTACAAAGGGGATCTACTCTCTGGTGGTAATTAACTATGCTAACCCTGATATGGTGGGGCATACGGGACTAGTAGAAGCTACACTCACAGCAATTGAAACAGTGGATAGCTGTTTGGCTCGTCTCATCGACTGTATTGGCAAAGTTGGGGGTACGGCAATTATTACTGCTGACCACGGGAACGCTGAGTATATGCTAGATGACGAAGGTAATCCTTGGACGGCTCACACCACTAACCCTGTTCCTTTAATCTTGGTAGAAGGCGAAAAAGTCAAAATACCTGGATATGGAACAAATGTGGAATTGAGAAATGATGGCAAGTTAGCCGACATTGCTCCAACTATTCTGGATATTTTACAGCTACCCCAGCCACTGGAAATGACTGGGCGCTCGCTCCTTAAAGTAGCAGAATATGAGTTGAAACCTACTCGCACTCCTGTACAACTAGGTTTGTAAAATAGATTCAATTCCTGACGATTATAAATAGCGGCTATACTAACAAAGTCGACATACATAGACTGACAAAAAATCCAGCCTGAACCTGTGTAGCCGCTATTTATATTGATGTTTGTTAACTTTGAATTTTGAATTTTGAATTAGTTATGACACTTACTAAGATCGTGCAAGGTATTTGGGCATTTTCCGCTTTAGGTTTGATTATTCTTGTATTACTACATAGTCCTAAAGGTGATGGTATTGGTGCGATTGGTGGACAAGCACAATTATTCAGCAGCACCAAGAGTGCAGAAAATACTTTAAATCGGGTTACTTGGGCATTAGTAGTAATTTTCCTCGGTTTAACTGTGGTTTTAAGTGCTAATTGGTTGCCTAAGTAACTAAGTAATGGGTAAAAACACTCAAAAGCTGATATCCAAAACTGGAAATAAAGGATTTTGGCAACCCTTACTAGCAGTTCTGTTTTTAGCAATAATTACAGGACTGTTAGTTGTTTTTACTAACTTTCCAGTCAATACTATTTTCAGAGAAGAGGAAAACAACTTCCAATTATTGACTTCTAGACCTATTCTCCAAAAACCCCATCCTTTACCAGCTACTTTAGAAAAGTGGCAAGATAAAACCAATAGCGGTGACTATTTTGATCAAATTCAATCTACTAAAGTTGGTTATTTAATTTGGTCAAATTTTCCAGTAAAGGTGAAGATAGAAACACCAACAGGAGTAAGTGAAAAACAGGCACAACTATGGGTTAATAGTGTTGTACAAGCTGTTCAAGAGTGGAATGTTTATTTACCTTTGCAGATTGTTGAAGAAGCTGAAATTGCAGATATTAAAATTTTCCGAAAAGCGCCACCTTTACAAGTTGAACCTAATAGTAAAATCCCCCGTGCGCGTTCGGCTTTAACTGTTTATGATTTATATACTAAAAATAATATTTTATCTCACCATTTCACAATTCTGTTGAGTCCTAGTCAAACTGGTGATTATGTGCTTTCAGCAGCACGTCATGAACTCGGACACGCTTTAGGAATTTGGGGTCATAGTCAGTTACAAACTGATGCGCTTTATTTTTCTCAAGTTCGCCACCCACCACTTATTTCTGTGCGAGATGTAAATACTTTAAAAAAGGTTTATGAACACTCTACAAGTTTAGGGTGGTCTGTTTTGGAGAAGGATTGAATTTAGATCACGTAAAGGAACAAAGGTAATATTTTAAGATGAAGGCAACCAGTTTTTACGTAAAATACGAATCTAAGCTGTAGGGAGATAGTTCTGGTAAATTGGTTAGTTTTGTTTTGGTTTTAGTTTTGGTTTTAACCTAATCTAAGGCATTGCTATCAATGAGATTGATGTTTTCTTCTAAATGGTATCGTTACGTAAGTTAGTGGTTAATTCTTCATTTATTTAATTACCAAAACTAATAATTTCTGCTGCCCAATGGTTAGTATTTCTGGGCTTTTCTATATGCCAATTTTGATAAAGTAATAACTGTATAATAATCTGTTCTAATATACTTCTTACTCGTCTTTGTTTCGTTTTTAGCCAATGCTTCTAACTCTTCTATTAAGTTATCGTAGTAAATATCTTCTAACTGACGAGACTTGATAGATTTAATTGTCTCCTCTAGGGATTGTAGGTAATTAGATTCATATAGTTCTTTTGTGTCAATGACTGTTTTCATTATTTGCTGATTTAGCTTAATACTTTATATTGCGTTTAAATAATTAATATGGTTTTTCCTTATCGTTTTAATAATAACAAATTTTCCCGTTGGTGTCAATAACGTTTACTCTATTATTGGGAGGCTGTAAAAATAGCTCAATTTAAACAGCCTCCTTATTTGATTAAACTTGACGTAGGTTCATCAGTTCTTGAGGAGATGCAAGCATATCAATCGCAAGGAAGAAGATTTTTCCTTCGGGATTGATTAAAAACCGCCAAGATATATTCATACCGACGGTAACACCAAACCAAGGAGTTTGTACTACACCCGTGATTTTCAGTTGTTTAGAACCATCTGGTTGAACTTCACAAATACCTTTTTGTGGCATCATATTAAGTCCTTGGGCTTCTTCACGCATATATTTAGCGATCGCTTTTTGGCCTACAATTGGCTTCTGGAATGGTGGTTGTAGCGCACCTTCGTTTGTGAATAGTGCAATAGCAGCATCAAAGTTATCTGCATTCATAGCTTCAATGTAGCCCAACACAGCTGGTTCTGTAATACCGTCAATTTTAACTGAGGAAATAACTGGAGTCGTCCGTTGGAACGCAGGTTCTGTATCTGCCTTATCTGCCTTTGGGTAACTACTTGGGCCAAGTTCAGAAGTATCAAATCCCATATCTACTACTGTATTCCGTAATACAGTAATTTGCTGACCTTGGTCAAGTTTCTGTGTGGCTTCTAATACTACTTTTACACCAGGAGACATTTGATAACCAACTGGGATGGGAGTGATGATTCCCTGTTTCATCAATTCTCCTAACTCGTACCAGAAAGCTAGTTTGGTATTGACACTAAAGAATCCATAGGAACGACTAATAGGAGTATCAGCACGGCTGGCCAAATCCCGCATCACTTTTGTTTGTTCTTCACGAGACATTTGCTTAATTTGCGTAAGCAAACCTTCGGCTAGTTGTAAGCGTGCTGCTCCGGGTGCTGCTGGAGTAATAGTTTTACCCATCTCAGTATAAGCATACCAAAGATATGCTAATTGATCATCAACGTTAAGTTGAGCGAACAAAGCTATGGTAGCAGGAATGGGGCTAGGAACTTGAGTATTGGAAAAAATAGTTTGAGCAGACTGGATAGTTAAAGCCACAGTCGGAATCTCCAAGATTATTTGTTAATTAGTCGCTTTGAAGGATTAAGTTAAAAATGTTCATTGTTAACTTAACTTCCATGTGAAGTAATGTAACGATATTTTTAATGTTTGTAAAGGAACAGGAATCACGAATTGACGAAAAGTATCAAATATGAATTCAGATAATTAAGTGGAAAGCAATTAATATTTAGCAACTAATTATACAATATATCTTACCCTCCAGAAGTAGAGAGAAAGACTGTTTGGTTATAGCCAATGCTTAAAAGATTTATGTAACTAGTACAGTACGGCGTAAGTAAACCAACCATTCCAAATCTCTGAAAAGCTCAAGCCGTATACATTTTGAATTTTGTTGGCGCAGCCGGCTGGAAGCACTATTTTGTTAGCTTAGCTGTTCTCAAAGAAGCATTTTGAATTCACGGCGGTACTAGTATATTAGTAGGGTGCGGTGCGTCAGACTTGATAATTCATGAACAATCAACATATTTTCCATATCTGACGCACCCTACAAGAGACATTAAGTGTGAATTTTTCCTTAAACACCCCAACTTAGTGTTAAAGGTCGCTGTGCAAGAACTCGGTTATAAAGTTCTTCTAATTGCGTGATATTATCATTCAGGGTATAACGTTCTAATACTCGCTTTCTGGCTTTCTGCCCCAACAGGGTTGTTAACTCTGGATGATCTTGGAATAGTGGTAAAAGTGTTCTGAGTTGTGATCGCACAGAACTGGTACTAATCACTACACCTGCACCTTTTTCCAATACTTCCCCATCTGCACCCACATCAGTGGCTAAACAAGCTACACCACAGGACATTCCTTCTAAAAGAGATAAAGATAGACCTTCAACCAAAGAAGGTAAAATAAATACATCTGCACCGCGTAATATTTCTATGCGGCGGTTTTCATCTGCTATAAATCCTAACCAGTGGATACCGTATTCTGCACCATAAAAAGTTTCTAAGGAAGATTTTAACGGGCCATCACCAACCATTAACAATTTACTATCAGTCGCCATATCTGACTGCTTCCAAGCGCGTAGCATGGATTCAACGTTTTTCTCTGGGGCTATGCGACCTTGATAGACAAATAAGCGCTCTGCACCAAATTCGGCTTTTATTTGAGAACTACCAGGAGAATACTTAGCAGTATCAACACCGTTAGGAATAACAGCAATTTTTTCTTCCCTAACTCCCATGCGTGCCAATAATTCCCTTTGAATTTGGGAAAAAACGATGACCCGATCATAGTGATCTAAAAAAGGTGCGTATAGTTGATAAGCTAAAAGCTGGGTACCAGAAATTAATTTTGCCCCTTTACCAGCAAATGGAGTGTGGAAAGTGGCAATGAGAGGGACATTTAATTCTTCACAAATTTCTGGTAAAACAAAATCCAGAGTCGATAGAGTCAAGGAAGCATGAACAATATCTGGCTTGATTTCCCTTAGTGACTGAGTTAAAACCTTAGTCGCTTTAAAAGTGGGAATAGTGTAAACCTGAGATTTGTAAATGAAGGGTAAAGAAACTTCCTGAAAATTAGGCCAGTTATCTGCTTGGGATTCTTCTTGAGCAAAGTGAAGAAAGCTAACTTGATGTCCCCGGTCTAGCAACGCATTAGTAATTTCTCGACTGTAGGTGACATTGCCGCAAAATGGCGATTTTTTTCCAATCCAGGCTATACGCATTCTTTGATATGAATAAAATCGGCTTGAGATTATCTGTTTTTTATACTTAGCTGTTTTTATCCTGTTATACTTGCTGAATTTTTGATCATGCTTAACTAAGCCCATATTTAATTTAGTTTAATAAGCTTATATTTAAGCCTATTGAACGAGAAATTTTATGGCTGTAGTGTTACACTTTGTAAGTTGTTAATTAATGAATTGAATTACAACTTAATCAGAATAATCTTTGGTTAATCCCCAGCAAGTATTAGATGAATTTTGGCTGGAACAAGTTTAGCACGAAAACCAACGATTTCACTAAGTTAATCACTAACCACGGGAATTGTACCAGGTTAAGATACCTCCCAAGAAAACGATGATAGCTAATGCCAAAAAGACTGACTGTAAGCCAAGAAAGGTTTCGGCTACACCTGCTAATGCTAGGGGTAGGGTGAGGGCAATATTAATCACATTATTTTGCAGGCCAAACACTTTGCCGCGCATTTCTGGGGGTGTTTCGGTTTGAATAGCCGTTTGCATTGGGATACCCACCAAAGCACCAAATACACCAACTAAAGCTAGTAATAGCAGCACTGCACCTAGCTGGGTTGTGAAGATGGAAAGACCGAATAAAGATGCTGCCATGCCGAGACAACCCCACAGACTAAGTTGCCTATAGGAAAAGCGTTGTCCAAATTGACCGAGAATGGTTGCACCACCGGCGATACCAACACCACCAGATGCGAGTAAAAAGCCGAATTGGGAAGCTTTGAGATTGGGGATAATTTCTGCCATGCGAACCGCGAGTACGGTTAAGGCTGCAAAGACAGAAAATAAAATAATTAGTTGTAATAAAGCATTGCGGACACGCTGATTTTCTTGGAGATAACGCAAACCATCGCGCAGATCAGAGAAAACATGAGGGAATTCTGTTTCTGGGGGGTTGGGTTTTTCGTTAGTTCTGAGCAGTAATAAAATAATTCCGGCGATCGCATAACTACCACCAACCAAAATTTCTTTACCCAGTCCTCCACTACCACCGAATTGTGACCAAATTCCATCTGCTAATACCAAAACTGGTTCCCCCAGAGCAAAACCGACAATTACCGATGCCATCATCGTAGTTGTGTACAGGGAATTAGCAGAAAGTAAATGCTGTTCTTCCACCACCAAAGGAATAGCAGCCTGTTCTGCTGGTGCAAAAAACTGTGTCAACGTAGAAACCAAAAAAGTTACTGCCAAAATCATCAGAAAACCCACCGGCAAAACTCCTACAGGTTGCCAATCATAGGTTAACCAAAGTAAAAAAGGAATGGCTAAAACTAGAATACCGCGCCAAATATTCGATGCCACCAGCACAACTTTTTTTGACCAGCGATCTACAAACACACCAGCGACTGAACCAAACAGCACTGCGGGAATGGTAAAAATCATCATTAACGCCGATACCCAACCACTAATGCTTTGACCACCCTGTTGAAACTCGCTATTAATCAGAGCAATCATCAGCACCAGATATACTTTATCCGCCAGTTGACAGAAAATTTGACCACCCCAAAGAGCTAGAAAATTCGGGTTTTTCAGGACAGGAAAAAATCCTTGTTTTTCTACATCTCGTGATGCCGTTTCTCCACCCGAACCAGAGCCATTTAATTGTGATGTTTCTGTTGAAATCGCTTCTGGCAAAGTCTGTTGTGTTCTATTAACTTTGCCATTTTGTTCAGTAATTGTCAGGGCGATGTCAGAATGCAGTGCCGATGGTTTAGGGATATCAGTTAAATTAACTTCTGTTGTCCCTTTTTGATCATTAGCAACTTCTTTGACAGACATTTC
Source organism: 'Nostoc azollae' 0708 (assembly GCF_000196515.1). Classification (NCBI taxonomy): domain Bacteria; kingdom Bacillati; phylum Cyanobacteriota; class Cyanophyceae; order Nostocales; family Nostocaceae; genus Trichormus; species Trichormus azollae. Next base: position 2,643,590 of record NC_014248.1, on the reverse strand, counting down.
TTGCTTATTAATTTGGCCAGGCTGAGACTGGGGAACAGAATTTAAATGATTAAGTCTTGTAGATTCTGATACCCTAATCTTGTTTTGAGCTTGGCTAGGTGATAGAGGCGGGACTTTTCTATCCAAATCAGACGATTGCATCATGGTTAGCGGCAAAATAAGAATCAATCAAGGTAGCAGAGCGAATAGGACGGCCAAGGTGGTACTGAGTGTACTGGCGCAAAATATGCTCAACAGATAACCAGCCAAAATCTGAGGCTGCATCTATTTGCATTATCTCTGGTTGGGACAAATGTTGGAGCATATTTAGTTCTTTTGCACCCAGGCGACTGGAAATTTTGGGTATGTCTTGGTGATGGACAAGGGTTTCATAGGGAGGATTGGAGACTGGGGAATTTTCTTCCTTTCTTTGTTTTTCCCTTTCTTGTCTTAACTGTTCCCAAGCTTGTAAGCAAATCGTCCCTCCAGCAGAGATGCTAAATCCTACTTGCCAGTTGGGATTTGTTAAGTCTGGTGTGAGGGGACGCTGAGTTAAGCAACAAAATTGGACTTGAGGTGTTAGTCCTGCTAACGCTAAGAGGTGAAAAACTCCATGGGCTAAATGTGCTACTACATCTAGTCCCTGAGTTTTGGGTAAGGCTTCTAGACGCTGGAGATGTTCATTAAGTAATTCATAAAGTTCTGTTTGGGGTTGTTCGCTTAATGCTTGACATAAAACTATTTCGGCTAAATATTGACTAGCTGTTAGTTTTCCCAGGTCTTTAGTTAGACTTGGATAAGTTTTTATAGTTTCCGCTTGGGTAATTTTATCTAGGGTTGGTGTAGCTGGTTGTGACGATCGCCCTTGGGAAATTAGTAATTGATTAACTACGAATATTCCGCTTCTACCGCCCAAGCTGGAGTTGTGTTTACGCGCCCCAGTTGCGATCGCCCGAATTAAACCGAATTCCTTAGTTAAAATTGTCACTATTTTATCTGACTCTCCCAACGCCTGGGTTTTGAGATTAATGCCAGTTGCTTGATAAGTTCTACTCATTAGTTATTAGTCATTAGTTATTAGTCATTGGTTATTAGTCAGTAGTCAGTGAGAAAACAACTGACTACTGACTAATAACCAATGACTATTCAGCTTTTTACGGGTGATCGCGCTGACGGAGTAAATCTATACCGCGAGATGTACCTAACCTAGTAGCACCAGCCATGATTAAATCTAAGGCTTCATTGTGGGTACGAATCCCTCCTGATGCTTTGATTCCCACCCTTTCCCGTACTATTTGCTTTAATAAGCGCACATCTGCTACAGTCGCACCACCATTCCAACCTGTACTGGTTTTTAAGAGTGCTGCACCTGCATCCATAGCTAGTTCGGCTGCCAGTTTTTTTTCTGCATCCGTGAGCAGGTTGGTTTCTAAAATGACCTTTACAGGTTTTCCAGCCTCTTCACAAATTGTAGCAATTTCCTGGTGAACTTCTTCAGTTTTGCCAGCCTTCAACCAGCCCAAATTCATCACCAGATCCAACTCGGTTGCACCGTTTTCCACCGCTTCTTGAGCTTCATACAACTTAACTGCCGAAGTCGTCCCACCCGTGGGAAAACCAATAACAGTACAGACGTGCGGATTTTTGTTGCGAAGCAGTTCCACAGCTTGCTTGACATAACAAGGATGAACGCAAACCGCTGCAAAGTTAAATCTGTGGGCTTCCTCACACCATTGTTCAACCTGCTCTGGAGTAGTAATTGGTGAGAGCACAGAGTGGTCGATAAATGGCGCAATATCAATGTTAGGATAGTCTGCTGCCATCATTTATTTTGCCAGTGATAGATTATTAAAGTTTATGAAAAAAAACATTTCTTATATATTAGACCATATATATTACGAATATATCCTGAAAATCAGCACATTGTTGAAACTTCAATGATGAGTTGTTAACTCAGTAATTAATATTATACCTAAGTATTCAACTTGACATCTTAGATTATATCCCCGACTTCTCACACAATTAGGGGATCTTCTTTTTCGTAACTTCAGTTCCTAAAAAATCCAGAATAGTCTCAGCTAATGCTTTTGCTGCTAAGTATGGCACACCATTACCAACAGTTTTAAACATATTCGTAAGAGACATATTTTCTGGAAGTGAAAAATCAGCGGGTAAAGATTGAATAGCTAAAGCTTCAGCTACAGAAATACGTCGCACTTTGTAAGGATGTAAATGTACTTCATTATTCCCATAACAAGCGGTAGGAGAATAACGCCATCGGTGCAGACGTTTAAATGATTTTTTTGAATCATCTCCCTCATTAATAGTAGCAAATTTAGTGATACCTGCTCTGGGTTGAAAATAATGTTTAGCGTTGGGATGGTTCAGCACATCATTGTTTCTAAACCAATATTCAACCGTTAGTTGTTCAGGAATGTTATTAGGACAAGGAATTATAGAATTCTCTTTAAATGGTTGGCTTGTATTCCAAGGATAAGCAAAGACTTTGGATTGAGGATATAAAATATATTTTTCCCAAGGAAAGGTAAAATCATCTTCAATTCCCATTTCCTCGAGGAAATGGGAATTGAAGCCAATTGAAATAATTCTGTCTCTATCTTGCGGGACACCATATTCAATAGAATTAATTAACCGTTCTGTCAAAATATAACCAGCTTCTTGTAATTTAATTTTTAATTCTTCAAAAAATAAACGGTGTTTTGTAGTTCTCCACAACCCTTTCACATTTTCAAATAAAAAGAAATCGGGTAAGTTTTGATAAATCAATTCAATATAAGAGGCTGAAAGTTTACCATTATCACCTAAATGTCCTTTGTTTTTTCCACCAATAGAAAAATCAGGACAAGGTGGACCACCAATAAAACCAACTATATTGTTTGATTTACGGGAACTTTTAACTAATTCATTTAGCTGTTGTGCTTGTGTTCCTGCTATTAATTTGCTTACGTCTGCGGCTTCTGCTTGGTGATATCCATATTCAGGAGATGGGAGTTGGAGAATTTCCCGTGAATAGCGATATGCGGACATGAATGGGGGGAAGATTTCGTTGACGTAAACGATGTTATAGCCAGTGGTTTCAAACCCTAAATCGAGGAATCCTGAACCGGAGAAAAAGGAGAAGATGGAAATAGTGTCATTCATTGATAAAATCAAATGATGCCGTTTTTGTAGAATTAATTAGTAAGGATTCAGGTCTAAGGTAGAGGGATTAAAGAAGGTGTATGGAAAGCAGAGTGAACTATGGCTTTCATAGGTTGGTCAAAAAACTCAATTAGAGAAAGTGCTTGACGGCGACAAGTTTGTATAACGGTCAATAAATTGGCAGGATGTTGGAATAGCTCCAGAGAAAGAGAACCACCACAGACTTTTCCTTGTGTCAGTGCTAAACCTAACCTTGGTTCAGCTAAATTATGATCAAGGTCTATTGCCTAAGGAAGGTAAAAGTTTACCAGGTTCCCCTGGGGCTTGATCAATGAATGAATGGAAGATTCAACTTTTGGTTGAAACTAGGATGGGCAAGTCAAGAATTCATGAAGGTTTTGGGTTTGTTGGAATAAAGGGTAGTTTTTAAAACCTTCATCTATGAGGTCGATGAATTTTGTGCCAATTTCTTGGTGATTGAAGCCAGGAATCTTGATTAGTGTCTTGAAGTGACGGGGTAGGGTAGAGATGTGCCTGACATTTCTGTTGAGCTGTGACCGCATAATCGTTATAGGCAGTAAAGTCATCAGAACTGAGTACACCAGAGTAACTTGAACCCACAATGGATTCTAATTCGCCAGGACAAGGAGTATCAGACCCATGAAATCAAGGGAAGTCACTATTGGTAAAAATCCATAACCACATTGTTTCACCCCTTTGAGTACCCAGGGTGTTTCATCCCCAAGGATATGAGGCTGGGTTTGTTTTATCCACTGTTTGAGGCTATGAATACTTTGAGCCACTGGACCATCTATTCCTTCATTGGTACCTACTAATGTTCCCACTCCAATTTCTATTTGACCCAGTGCCCACAACAAGAAGTATTCTTTTTCATAGGGTCAATAGCCCTAGTTATTGATCCATCCCAAACAAGATTGTAGTGTGATTTCTATATGTTGTACCGATACTATCTCTGGTGACCAGTGTGCCCTTTGTGTTTCCCCACACACACTGCACATCCACGTATATCTTTCATATTCTACTATTTGGATTGGCCTGTCCACCAACTCCCCTAGTTGTTGTGTTTGGATTTTTATTGGTTCGCCAAACAATTGACCCTGACCTCACCATCCACACACTTGCCGTCCCACTATCTCAAATCTATTCTATCTACTCCACTAAACACCTTTCTCGTTTTTCCCCTATGCCCTGGTTGTCCTCCTGGTTTCCGTTTTCGTGTCTGCTTCTCTTCTGGTTTCTCTTCTTGTTTGTTCTCGGTTTTTTTCAGGATGTCTCCCAAGGGTGGTTTGGATCATGTTATGGTCTCTAAATCTCTACTGACCTTGAGTTTATCTATTTCTTTTTCCAGTTCTACTACTCTATTTGTTAGCTTCTCTATACTTTTCCCCCGGTCAATAATGATTTCTACCAGTTGCTCTGTTGCCAACTGCTTCAATAACTCTCTTTCTATTTTTGGTCCCAGCTTCTTTTCCATAACTGCTATATTCTGCCTCTCCTATCACACTTGTCAATATCCCACCACCTGAATCCTTACATTAATTAAATATTAATATGTGTTCATCTGATTGGGAAAAGTTCTTATCTGAAGGAAAACGAGCAGTTGAAATAGTTCATAGAAGGTTAATAAATCGTCGTATCAATGGTGGTGAATTGAGAATAACAGAATTTGGTACTGATCAAGGAAGATATTCCAGTATATAGCAATGATAATCAGCGTCAGTTATTTTGGATATCAGTCAAGAGTAGACCTCTTGCAGAATTGATTTTATGTTATAATGAGACACTGTCTTTTTTCTATCTAGTCAAAAGTTAGAGTTACAGAGTTATGTTTCAATTAGGGAGCGCAAAGAACACCAAAAATACATAAATAAAATCTAAAACTCTCTATCATACCACAGAAACAATTGTGCAAGAGGTCTAGTGTTTCCGGTTTAGTAGAAAATCCGCATATCTTATCTTTTGGTTATCAAGGTTGGATGTGTGGAGAGGTAGAAAGTAAGCAATGGGTGAACCCACCTGCTACTATTATTTGGTTTTGTTTAGTCAATGGAATGTTATGGGGTGCTATTCCTCCTAGTAGGTTAAGTACCCGTTGGTTTATTTATGCAGAGCCTTGGGGTACATCAGTAGATAGTAGAAAAACTGGTCAGTTAGGTCAGAAAGTATATCTTTATCCTAGTTAGCTTGTTCCTCCATCAGCTTTAATAAGTAAAGTAGAAATTATCGCTTATCTTCAGCGACTAGCACAAGAATAATAAAAAGGTTTTAAATATGTCTGAACCATTTGTAGACCTTAATGTAATGCTATCTTCAATCTTGCCAGGACTTACGCAACTGGCACAAATAGCGGGCGGGATGTAGCCCTGGCACGGAACAATTGAACTCAAACCAAGCACATAGGAAGACTTGGGCATTTTAGTTGCTGAATTAAATAATTAGAAAGCAATCTATGCTTGTTTTGATAAACAGTTTGACCAGTTTGATAGGCTAAATTCTTTAATCTAATCCAAACTAACATTGCACAAGCAATATGATTTCTTTTAAGCCTAGCTTTACGACATTGACAAGATTCAATGCCACTTATTTGTTTAATCTCTCGGTGAAACTCCTCGATTTTCCAACGAATTTTACACACCTCTTGTACAACATTCGTAGAACTTTGAGATAAATCCTTAGTAGCGACATAATCCGTTCTGTTGGTAGAAACAGCAACCCGGAATAGTTTCACTTTTTTCTGAGCGGGAAACCCTTTAATTTTTATGATTTTACCACATTCTAACTCTTCAGTACTCCATTCTAATAATTCAATATGTTTATCTTTTCCCTTGGCAAATGTATCATCAACTAACCGATTTTTTTTTAAGGGCAATAATAAATTTTGTCTAAGCTATCAATATACAGCATGAAACTTTTTACTGCATACCATGTGTCCATCAAAACCCTATCAAAGGGGAAAAGCTGATGATACACCAGGTTTTGTAGCATATTTTTCATATGGTCTATCTTGGTTTTACCATCCACATCAGCATTAAAAATACTGTAATCTATTACCCCAAATCTTTGAACTTTAGGATTCACATATACACAACTGACTACACCAATTCCTTTGAGTATGCCATGTTCATTACCACTATATTGTCTCCTCACCATCTCTATTTCTTCAGAATATCTTTCGTGTAAAATACTATCATCAAATATGATGTACCCATTACCATTAGGTTCTACTACCTCTTTCACCTTATCCCATAGTAAACGAGATGTTAACTTTTCGGTTTTTAAATAATAGTTAATTGCATCATGGCTAATAGTTTCTAAATGCTCTGCTAAATTAGTAATTGTATAATTAATTTGACTACTTTATAAGTATTGGCAGTAATCAAGTTTAGTAAATCTCATTACCTTCAGCAACATTTATCTAATACAATCTCCTACCTATTTTCTCATGAATATTTGAATAATGTTTCCTGTTGCAGCTACTTCTGATGGGTTGATAAAGCTTTCGGTATCCGATTTATTTAATACCGATGTACTATATTTCACCCATCGCCTGTGCCACTTGCCTAAGTCCTGCTTGCAATTCAAGAAACTGAAGAACTTATTAAGTTAGGTTTTGATATTAGTGTCCTTATATTGTCACACCACTGGGATGGTATGCGAATAAATATCCAGAAATTGCGGAACATTGTAATGAAGCTTTGCTGGAATTAATAGATCAGCAATCTGCATCTACTCCTGCTTTTGTTGGTGCTGGGTATTATGATAGTGATGTACATTATTTTTAATAGATCCCTAAAATTATCATCTAAATGGGTAACTTAAAAAAACTTAAACCCACTCTAATCAATTATCTATAAAAGTTAGTTAATCCATATTGCCATGATTCAAACCGTTTAACTATTTTATCAAAAGCTTCATCCCCTTCTTGCTCCTCTAAATTTTTAGGCACAAATTGGGGAATATATTTATCTTGAAAACTCACAATTAATTCGATAATTTCCTTGACTGCGTTCAGAGTTTCACTTTTCAATTTATTTTGAAAGTTTTTACCTATGAAAATTATTGCAGCTTCATCTACTTCAAATCTTGCTTCTGTAATTTCATCAATAACTTGATCATAAACACGCTGTTTATCTTCTTCATTGGGAGACTTTAGCAAAACTGTGATAATATGTGTTCTCTGATCATTGCTCAGTTTTTTATTGAGGTATTTGAGATAATTAATGCTTGAATCAAGTGTCTCTAAACTGATGGGAGCTTTAATCTCAACTATATATTGGAGTTTCTTGTGAGGCGTATAGATAGTTAACAGACCATCTGCTATAGTACTCTCTAGAAAAGGTTCTATAGTGGTTTTTGTCTTTATCTGGGGTGATTTTTCCAGCTTTTGTATACATTTTCGTAACTAAGGATGTTTAGGTTGCATAGGATATCATCAGTTTAAAATGTTTAAACTAAAAAGAATGTTCAGCGGCTTTATATTAATCGCAGTACAACTAATATACTGGCTCACTCAAGTTTTTGATATTTTATAAGTGCTGTAGGTTGTCGGCACTTATAAAATATCAAGAAATTATCAATTGGGTAAAAACTCAAAACCTCCCCTTAGACACCAGCGAAGCTTTGAAATTACCTGATCATTTACTCGGTATTACTCATGATGACCTAGTTCAAGTCCTATATTCATCAGATGATAGATACTATGTGGTAATCATGATTAAATATCATAACTCAGGTATTGCTAGCCGAGTCAAAGGAATATTTGCTTGTGATGCACCTTTAGAACCCAGATATTTGACCAAAATTCCTAATGTTTGTCACCGGATCAATATTTTAGGAGAATACCAAAAACCTTATAAAGTAGCCTGGGTGTTTACAAATATTGAGGTTGATAAGTAATACAATGCTTGTTTATGTGCAGTCCATCGTCAATTTAACTAATTATTTTATAAATTTATGAATAGGTATTTGCGCGACTTAATCCAAAAAGATATCTCTACTTGATAGGTATCTATAAGGACAACCTATCGAGTGTTGTCTTCAGTCATTAATTGCTTTCTTCAGCAAGTGCTTCTAGATGAAAAGCAAGATTATTGAGTGCGAACTGAATTTCTGTGCTGTGAGGAATACTTCTCCATTTTGGAGTTGTTGCATGGTCTAATGCAGTTGTATCTATATATCGCGCAAAAACAATGAGTTTTTCCGAGTCTGTTACGGCTGTAGCCAAATTTTCCAAAAATTCTTGAGGTGTCATAGGTTTGCGAGGAATGTAAACATCTAAGAAATTCTGAGATCTTATGAGAATAACTGGTACACCTCTATGAATCTGTTCAAAATTGCCTTAAATTTGTCATAATTGCAAAATAAAACCCGCCTTGACTTGAGAATTATTCCGGTGAAAGCGGGTTTAAAATTCTTGATTTGGTGCAAAACTATCCAACAACTTCAACTGCCTTTGCTTCCGGTAACAAACGTTTCACACCTTGCTTAACAAAAGCTTCCAGAACAGCCAGTTTTTGACTCTGTTGGAATACTGTTTGTAAAACTTGGTGTAATTTTTCCAGGTTCAAACCATTTCCTGTTTCTAATGCTATTTCTTGCTGTTCAAAATACTGAACTAAACTTAACCCAGCAACTCTGGTTAGATAAGCAGCACTCACTCCTTCTACCATTCCCCCAGCAACGAAGGTGACAGCGTTAGTTTTGAGAATACCAGTCACAGCCCTTGTAGAAAGTTCTACTAATCCTAATTTCAACATTAAGCTTCCCATAGTTTCGGCTACTTGTTGCGCCTGTTCTAAGAAAATTTTTTGCTGATAAATATTGCCCAAATCCATAACCATTTGGGCGTTAATGGCCGCAGTTGCGAGAATATCTAATGCGGGGATTGGGTTTGCAAAGGCAGCAGCGGCAGCTATCCACTGATTTTGTTCTATGATGGGTGTAGACAGATCGCACCGTACTCTATTTAAACAATCTTTCGCTTCAGCTTTCAATAACAGCACTTTCCGCATCGTTGTTGTATAAACTAGCTGCTTTCCTTGCTGCGCTAACACTTCCCCGAACTGTTGTGTCAACTGTTGAATGTCTGCTGCTGGTTGTTCCATCCATTCTTGCACAGAACCATCAGTTTCATATTTTCTAACTTTCACAGGTAATGGAGAAGCAGCAGTAGCCACCACATTTCCTTGCATTCTTTGTTTCAATGATTGCAAAACTGTAGCACGTTCATCTACTTGATACTGGTCTTGTTTATTAAAAACCAGTAATGTTGACTGTTTTGCGGCTTTTAGTTGTTGCAAAACTTGAAATTCGGAATCTGTCAAATCACCTTTTGTGAGGAATAAAACAAAATCATATTTTTGCAATTCTGATAATGTGACAGCATCAGAATTTTTACCCACTCCTGCAAATAAAGGTGCTGTTTCTGTATATTGTAGAGACGTTGTAGATAAAGTTTCTACATTTTTGAGAATTTGAATAACTGTACTTTTACCTACAGACTTACCACCAGTAACAGCAACTTGAATTTCTCGTCTGTCTAACTCTAAGGGTAATTTAGCAAATTGTTCGCGTAGGCTTTCTAAACCTGGATGGTTTGCTGCTTCTTGTGCGAGTTGATTAATTATAACTTCTGTTTGAGAAATTCCTCTTTCCACAGATGCCCTATCTATAACCATATCATTTAGCTGTTCACCAGGGCGATTTTTCTGCAATAACCAGAAACCCCCACCGACAGCTAAAGCACTCAGAAGTCCGAATTCTCCCACCTGTACTATGGAATCATGCCAAGTGTCTAACATCCACAAGGAGAAGGACAATCCCAGTCCTCCCACCAATATTGGTTTATGTAACTTCACAATTCTGATTCTCCGCGCTTGGATAGCTTTATATTCAGAATAGATCAAAATCGGTTGATCCGAGTGAAATAGATGAACAGATTTAACTATAAAATACAATTATGGACTAGCTGACTAAATATTCTCTTATTTATAAGTTGAGGTTAATACAGATGACACAAGAATTAACCGAGATCCGAAATAGTATTACAGAAGGACGTTACACACATGCTTTGGCAATTGTGGATCAATTAGAAGGAATAAGTAAAAAGGCAATTATGAGGCAAATTAAATTTTTTCTGAAGGTCCGGTTGATATATTTAATTAAGAATCACATAGAATAGCGATTAACAAATTATTGGGCTGCTTCTATTGGTTATGCAATCTTAGGAATTCAAGATGTGAATCTGAAAGATAATAAAAAATCGTATGACAGCAATGAAGATGAATGGCGAATTTTTATCGAAGATCAACTTAGACTAGCAATAGGAGATGCAAGTTTAGATATTTTGAATTATACTTTGAAACGACAATAAATTTCGCAAATGCTTCATCAAGAGAAATTATTATTCAATACAACTGAGTTATTAACAATGACATATAACTATGCAAATAGAGAATTACCAGACATGATAAATAATTGTCTTGCTAAATTAGTTACCAGGTGGTGAAGATTGGATAAATGGCTAAATCGTAAGAATTCAGGAGTCAGCAGTCAGAATGTTTGAGAAATTGGTTAATTATCAAATAGGTATTTTTGGGTTTAGCGTGAAAAAGCTGACGGCTGATATGTTTTCATGACTGCTATACAATTACCTAAAGAATTTGTGATAAAAACTTTCGCGTTCTTTCCTCCTTCGGTTCAGTAAAAAAGGTATCAGGAGTGGCTTCCTCAACTAAATAACCAGCATCCATAATAATCACTCTATCTGCAACTTCCCGCGCAAATCCCACTTCGTGAGTCACAACAACCATTGTCATCCCCTCACTAGCAAGATTTTTGATTACATCTAAAACTTCTCGCACCATTTCCGGATCTAAAGCGGAAGTTGGTTCATCAAATAACATAATTTTTGGTTGCATAGCTAACGCACGCGCTATAGCTACTCGTTGCTGTTGTCCACCAGATAACTGTCCCGGATATTTATTTGCTTGTTCTAAAATTCCCACTCTTTCTAAGAGTTGCATTGCTAATTCTTCTGCTTTAGCTTTTGGTAATTTACGTACCCAAATTGGTGCTAAGGTGATATTTTTTAAGACTGTTAAATGGGGAAATAAATTAAACTGCTGAAATACCATTCCCGCTTCTTTGCGAATTTTCTCAATATTTCGCAAATCACGACTGAGAGTAATTCCATCAATACTAATACTTCCTTGTTGATATTCTTCTAAAGCGTTAAATGTACGGATAAAAGTTGATTTTCCTGAACCGGAAGGACCCATTAAAACGACCACTTCTCCGCGATTGATTGTTAAACTCACTCCCTTCAGAACGTGAAACTTACCATACCACTTGTGAACATCTTCAGCAATAATAATTGGTGTTTGTGCTTGCATTGATTTAAACCTCAAGTTAATAAATATTAATTTTTTTTTAATTAATTATTTAAATCTTAATTACCTAACTGCTTTTCTAACTTACGAGAGGCCAATGACATGGAGTAGCAAAATAAGCAATAAATTAAGCCAATAAATATATATACTTCCGCATATCTACCAAGAAACTGCGGTTGGGCTAAAATAGAACGAGCAATTCCTGTTAATTCCACTAATCCAACTAGGGATAAAAGCGAAGTATCTTTAAATAAGCTTATAAACTGTCCGACAATTGCGGGAATAACGGCACGTAGAGCTTGAGGTAAGATAATTAATATTACTACTAACGGTGTATTAAATCCTAGTGCTTTTGAAGCTTCAGTTTGTCCTCTAGGTATTGATTGTAATCCACCACGCACGTTTTCAGCCATGTAAGCAGCACTAAATAGTACAAGTCCAGCAATTCCTCTAATTAAGCGATCTAAACGTAACTCCGTTGGTAAAAATAAAGGTAACATAACTTGAGCAATAAACAAAATTCCTATGATTGGTAATCCTCTAACTATTTCAATGTAGAGGATAGAAAACCAACGAGTTAGGAATAAATTACTTGTACGACCTAATGCTAATATCACACCTATAGGAAAGGACAGTACAATACTAACTATAGCCATTAATAGTGTAAGTAATAGTCCATTCCACAGATTTGTTGATACAGATTGTAAGCCAAATCCTCCTCCAATAAGCCATATATTAATCGGAAAAGATAATAACCATGTTGGTGCAATCCAAGGAGTGATAGATTGAGAAAATCTGCGCTTGATGATATTTGACTTCTTGGTAAATAGACTTAATGTTATTAAAGTTAAAATTGTAATTATTCCTAGAACAATCCAAATTCGCCAATATAAGCTTTGGAGAAATCTACCAACTAAAAATAAATGTAAGTTTACTGGAATGACTTGCCATTGTGCTTGATCAAATGCCCAAAGTAAGCATCCTTTAACTATCCAGAATAAAAAGTATAGGCAAATTATAGTTAATAATGTATTATACCAGGTACTAAATAGATTTTTGCGTAACCAAGTCACTTTATTCATTTATTATTTATTTCCTGTTTATTTCCTGGAACTATCTTTCTTTAATTTGTACGCTGCGATTTAATAAATTCATCATCAATGAAATAATTAAACTGAGAGTAAGATAGGTGAGCATAATTAATATCATCACTTCTACGGCTTTTCCAGTTTGATTAAAGGTGGTAGAAGCAACAAAATAAATATCAGGATAACCGATAGCGATCGCTAAACTGGAATTTTTCGTTAAATTCAAATATTGACTGGTCAGTGGGGGAATAATGACCCGTAAAGCTTGAGGAAAAATCACCAACCGTATCAGCAATGTTGGCTTTAGTCCTAGAGATAACCCTGCTTCCCATTGTCCCTTAGGTAATGATTTAATTCCTCCTCTCACAATTTCGGCAATAAACGCACCTGTGTAAAATGTTAACCCCAGCAGTAAAGTTGAAAATTCTGGGGAAAAGGTAAAACCAGGAAGTTCTATGCCATTTTGACTAAGGTGAATTAACCCCCACACATAAAATTTATTTTCTACTTTCGGAAATACAAGAAAAACGCCAAAATACCAAAACAGTAACTGTAATAATAATGGTGTATTCCGAAAAACTTCTACATAAACTAGACTGATATTTCGCACTAGCCAATTATCAAATAAACTCGCTATTCCCGCAGTTATCCCTACAATTGTCGTTAGAAGAATTCCAGCTATTGCCACCCGCAAGGAGTTAATTAAACCTACCCATAAAGCCAGAATATAGGTGTCAGTTGGTTTATAATTAACCAGAGTTTCACCAATATCAAAAGACGCTTCCTGCTGGAGAAAATCAAAACCGAATTTTATACCTAATTGCTGTAAATTCCGGTTTAAATTCATCCACAAAATAGCAACTATAGCTATTACTAAAATTACAGCGATACATTGCACTGCAATTCGCCAAAAACGATAATCACGCCATATCGGTGGTTTAGTATTAGTCATTGGTCATTAGCAATAGGGAATAGCGATAACTGATTCATTACCGAAATGGTGGAGAATAAAGTAATCCACCTTTTATAGCAAGTTGATTTTGACCACGGGGGAGATTGAGTTTTGTTTTTCCACCCAGGTTACGATCGTAAACTTCACCATAGTTACCAACGTGCTTGACTATCCTCGCTGCGAAATCATTTGTTAAGCCAAGTCCTTCACCTAAATTTCCTTCTGTTCCCAAAAAACGCTTAATATCTGGGTCATTACTATTAGTAAGTTGTGCGATATTCTGAGAATTAATTCCCAACTCTTCAGCCTTTACCAATGAATAAACAACCCATTTAACGATATCATTCCACTGAGGATCTCCTTTAGCAACTGCTGGTGCTAGAGGTTCTGAAGACAGTAATTCATCCAAAATAATATTATCTTCCGGTTTGGGTAAAGTCGTACGTCGAGAAATCAAAGCCGAACGATCAGTAGTCACACCATCACAACGTCCTTCAGCATAGGTTGCAAATGTAATATTAACGTCTTCAAAAACAACGGGTTTATAAGTAATAGAACGTTTCCGCATTTGGTCTGCTAAATTTTGTTCTGTAGTTGTACCAGTTTGAGTGCAAATTGCTTTATTTTTCAGATCTGCTAAAGATTTGATTCCACTATTTTTACTAACCATAATTGCTTGACCATCATAAAAAATCACAGGTGCAAATTGCAAACCAACTGAAGTCTCTCTACTCATTGTCCAAGTAGTATTGCGGCTGAGTAAATCTATTTCCCCAGTTTGTAAAGCTGTAAATCTTTCTTTAGTATTCAGGTTGCGAAATTCTACTGCATCTGGATTATCAAACAAAGCCGCAGTTACAGCACGACAAACATCTACATCAATACCGCTATATTTAGCGTCAGTTCCCACAAAGCTAAATCCTGGTAATTCACCGCTAACACCACAAATCAACTTGCCACGGTTTTTAACTGTACTACCAATATTACGAGATACTTGGGTTGCAGGAGCGCTGGCTGTATTTACCTGTGTTCCTGACTCACCACTACAAGCAGCAAGGGTAAAGAATAGAGGAGCGCTCGCTAATATAAAAGCAGATTTAAGCATATATTTGAAATTTGTTTAACAAGATGTATATATGAAGTAACCCAATTTATGTCAACCTCATAATAGAATTTAAACTCACAACCTCTACTCCACAGTAGTTGTATTTTTGATTCATGGATGTTGAAAGTCGAAAATTAATGAATTGAATTAGTTAATTTTTTCAAAATTTACATATAAGTAGAACGACGTGAAAAAACAAAAGTATGTAAAAAATGTAAATTAGCCTGAAAACCTCTTCACTCTTGCATACATGAGTCTCTTTTGCCCTTCGGGTTCTCCAGTGGCAGCCTGGGGGAAGGCGAAGCGCCTACATGGGGGAAACCACTTGCTTTATGCTGGGAAACCCGTCCACCGCAGTGGCTCCCCAAGACCGCGCTGGTTCACCTCTTGCCTTGTCATAACGACAATTTTTAACCCCCACTTACTTAATATGCGAATAATCTCCAATTAGAATTAGTGAATAAATAATTATTAATTAATCAGCCACACTCAAACATGAGTTTACCAAAATTTTGGTACTTACTCTCACTTTTTTCGCTCAAGTTGTGGAATCTGCATAAATTCTAGACAACTGCCAAAAAGTAGCTGCATCAATCTAAATCAATGTCCATAGCAGGTTACACTAGGTGTGGTGACAGCCGCTCCACCGTTCCTTAATGAGGCTTTTATGGGAGCTAATCTGAAACAGATAGCCAATTACTTAGACAACCTTGGCTGGGAATACCGTTTTGATGAAGAAGAAGACCGGATTATTACAGGTGTAGAAGCTGATCACCTAGAAGATTTTCTGATAGTCGTTCAGTTGGATGAAGATGGAAAATTTTTCCGAGTCTTTGCACCTCAAGTTCTCGCAGGAGTGAAAGAGCATCCATACAAAGCTTCTATCCTGCAAACCATGCTGGCCATTTCCTGGGAAACCAAAATGCTGCAATGGGAGTATGACCCCTCCGATGGTGAAATCCGTGCCATTATTGAGTTTCCCCTCGAAGACTCAATTCTCACCGAAAGACAATTTCACCGTTGTTTGAGTGGATTAATTCAGGTTGTTGACAGCATAGCCTTACCGCGACTACAACAGGTGATGGCCACAGGAGAAGATCCAGGCAATCTAGAACTTGGAGAAAGACTGTTACTAAGTATCCAAGAAGAAGCACCAGGATTACTGGATCTGCTAGAAAAAGCAATGGAAGCTCGGAAAAAGCGGGGAAGTTTTCCCAATGAGTGAGGCGGAATATCACTGAAATAGCTATACTCCAAAGTGATAACCTCACTAATATACTGAAATTTTTTAAGGCTGGATTTTATGACATCCTATACAACCTCCTCAGCTAAAGCGGAAATGAGTGAACTCCGACGCTTAAAAAGCTTGCTACCGCCAGAATTGCAGAGTTGGGTAACAGTTGAAGGCACAACCGAGGTCAATCCACCCCTAGTTCGTTGCGAAGAAATTGGTAAAGACCAGGTAGAAATTCAAATCGACTTGGTAAAATGGGATGCTTTGGCAATGGATCAGCGTAATCTCCTATTCTGGCACGAAGTAGCTCATGTGCAGAACGACACAATTCCTAAAGACGGCTGGGAAATGGCAGCACTAGCAATCGGTTTAGGTGGTGCTGTGGGAGAGTTATGGGTACATGATGGCTTGCTACTGGTCTTAGCTTTAGCTTTGTGTGGTGTTTCTGGTTGGCGACTGTATCAAAAAAATAATGGTGACAAGCAACTCAAAGAATTAGTTGATGCTGACGAAAAAGCGATCGCACTAGCTACTCGTTTTGGTTATAGTCTCCCCAACGCCTACAAGAGTTTAGGTAGTGCCTTAAAAACCTTAATTGACACCACCCCCGGTAAGCGTCAGCGTTCTCGCTACGAAGCTAGGCTTTCTGCTCTTAAACGCAGCGCCAATAAAGCCAAAGCCAAATCTAAGCCCTCTGATGAAGGTGGATTGTAGACGACTAGGAGACTGGGGACTGGGGAGATGGGGACTGGGGAGATGGGGAAGTAAAATCATCCTCCTCATCCTCCTCATCCTCCAACAACCTACATCTGATTCAGCATTTTATGGGTCTGCGGGATCACCCGCACTTGTTTAACAAACTTCTTCATCAAAGCTTGCCATTCTAAAACTTGCTGTGGAGCAGGAGCTTCCACAGGTACTGAACTGAATTGTTGAGACTCCGCTAAAGGTGTCACAGGTTGTAGAAAGATGGGGATATCCTGACCAACCTCAGCAACTAACAAAGCCGAGCGTTCGAGTTCGCCAGGATCTGTCCTTTGAGAGACAATTATCTTGACAAAAATATCTAAATTTGCCTCAAAGCATATTTGGAGGAATTCTTTATGTTCTGTCCAATGAGTTTCGCCACTCACACTAGGCAATTTTAAATCCATACCTACAGAGTCGAGGTAGGGGAGAATCATGGCCAATTGATCAGGGCGATGTCCTCCAGTTTCCAGGTAGATAGGTAAATTGGTCTGGGCTCGCACTTCGGGTAAAAATTGCGCCAAAAATGGGGCATGAAGAAGTGGTTCGCCTCCAGTTAAGCTAATGCTATCGTGTAGAAAAGGTAAATTTTGCCTTTCCACCCATTTTATCAACGTGGCTGGAGGAATAGGATTAGAGTGCATTTCAAAATCTCTCAATCCAGGGGAAAGCTCTATTTTACATAGAGATGGTGCATCCCATGTATGGGCGCTATCGCAAAAGTGACAACGCAAGTCACAAAGACCAAAGCGAATAAAAATTTGGCGTGTGCCGACATTGAGTCCTTCCCCTTGAATAGCAGAAAAAACTTCAACCAGGCGTGCAGTAGGTTTAACCGTAGTTTTAGCAATCATGAGATGATAGATAGCGGTGCGATGATCACACCGTAGGCACAAGAACAGCAAAAACAGGAATATTTGCAGCTTCTTGTTCCATTGTGAACTGTATTTAGCGATCCCCAATCTCTGAGCGAAAAACTGACTATTTGTACCAATACTTGTCGGTTAAGAAGGAAAAGGGAATGGAGAAAGAAAAAGAAAAAACCGTTCTTTCACCTTTAAACTTTTCTCTTTAACCAATTAAAAGTTTAAGTTACAAAACCCCGTGCAGTATTGTTACCTCTCCTTAATCCTACTTTTTAGAATTTAGGTTAAGTAATTTTCCAGGACAAAATAATGTTTGGCAGATTAGATTTAGATGGCAACTAAAGTGCATAGCTTCATGAGTAGCCAACCCACAGAGGCAGATTTCCCAGTTACTTACCTGAACGATACAGCTATAGTGCAGGTGTCTATGCGTTTGAGCGTGCTTGAGGCTGTTGGCTTTAAGCAAACCTGCCAAAACTTAATCCAAGCTGATTCACATCCCCAGCAAGTTGTCCTTGACTTCCAAAATACTATTTTTATGGATAGTAGTGGTTTAGGGGCTTTGGTAAGTAATTTTAAATATGCTCAACAAAAAGGAATCGCATTCACACTTCGTAATGTTACCCCTCAAGTTATGGCAGTGCTAAACCTGACCGGATTAGATCAGGTATTTTCTATTGAGTCTATTAACAGAATCGAACCCATAGAATCCAGCGGCCTTGGAGATAGTCAGAGAAACATGATGCCTCGAAAAGTAGAGCCGTTACCTCAAACTCATCCTTCTGTGGCCTCTTGGATGAAAAGACTGATTGATATAGTTGGATCATTAGTAGGTTTAGTTATTACAGGTGTTTTACTTATTCCCATTGCGCTCGCTATTCAAATAGACGATCCCGGTCCTATTTTCTTTAGTCAAATTCGTTGCGGCTGGATGGGTAAGCGTTTTTCTATTTGGAAATTTCGTTCTATGTGTGTTGATGCGGAAGCTAAAAAATCTCAAGTCAAAAACCAAGTAGAAGGTGCTTTTTTCAAAAATGACAACGATCCGAGGATTACAAGAATAGGACGCTTTTTGCGTCGTACAAGTCTAGATGAACTACCACAATTCTGGAACGTCCTCAAAGGTGAAATGAGTTTGGTAGGTACTAGGCCACCTACCCCAGATGAAGTAGAAAGATATGAAGTACCAGAGTGGCAGCGTTTCGATGTCAAACCAGGAATGACAGGCGAATGGCAAGTAAACGGACGCTCCACAGTACGCAGTTTTGAAGATGTAATTCGCTTGGATTTGCAGTATCAGAAAAATTGGACTTTACTTTACGATTTAAGACTGATTCTCAAAACCATAACTATATTGTTTAACAAAAACAGTGGTGCTGTTTAACTGATAACTGTTAAACAGCACCACTGTTGAAGCTAAAAACTACCAAGTTTCATTTCTGAATTTACCCAGACCTGTAAAAGCGGGTCTGGGTAAATTTTGCTCTAAGCTCAGTGTTTATAGCACCTTCCAGCGAAATATAAGTAAATAAATGAGCATCAGAAGTGTTTTTATACTGAATTCAAGTTCAACCACACATAACATGGAAGTTGTCTTAATGTAAGATTACTGAAAAATTTGAATCTTCTTTAACAAAAGATATCAAAATTTACACAATCTTCAACGAAAAGTTACTGACAAGCACGAAGTATAAAGAGATAATGAAGTTATCCAAGAGATAGTATACTCCTAAGTGACTTTGACGACAGATACTGATTGTCAGTTAACAACAACCAGGAAACTCCGACTAATTTGTTATGCGGATTTTAATTTACTCCTACAATTATTACCCAGAGCCTATTGGTATTGCGCCGCTAATGACTGAATTAGCAGAAGGACTGGTGAAACGTGGACATCAAGTACGGGTAGTTACAGCTATGCCCAACTATCCTGAACGTCAAATTTATGAGGACTATCGCGGCAAACTGTATTTAACAGAATATAAAAATGGTGTTCATATCCAACGCAGTTATGTTTGGATTCGCCCCCAACCCAACCTATTAGATCGGGTAATGTTGGATGCTAGTTTTGTAGTCACCAGTTTTTTACCTGCAATCATGGGCTGGCGACCTGATGTGATTCTTCTGACCTCCCCATCTCTTCCAGTTTGCTTACCAGCAGGCCTTTTAGGATGGTTACGCTCCTGTCCAGTCATCTTAAATTTACAAGATATATTACCTGAAGCAGCTATCCACGTTGGTTTACTGAAAAATCAATTACTAATCAAGATATTCACAGCACTAGAAAAATTTGCCTACGCCTCGGCCACTAAAATTAGTGTAATAGCTGATGGGTTTGTAGAAAACTTACTTTCCAAAGACGTACCAGCCAACAAAATTGTGCAAATTCCTAACTGGGTTGATGTCAATTTTATTAGCCCCTTACCAAAAGAAAATAACCCCTTTCGCGCTACACATAACCTGAATGGTAAATTCGTAGCTTTGTATTCTGGCAACATCGCCTTAACCCAAGGTCTAGAAACAGTAATTAAAGCAGCCGCCAAATTAAGTCATATCACAGAAATTGCTTTTGTGATTGTTGGTGAAGCCAAAGGCTTAAAAAGACTGCAACAGAAATGTTTGGACGAAGGAGCAGACAACGTTTTGTTATTACCATTTCAACCTCGTCAAGACTTACCGCAAATGTTGGCAGCAGCAGATGTAGGGCTAGTGATACAAAAGAAAAACGTGATCTCCTTCAATATGCCATCAAAGATTCAGGTTTTACTTGCCAGCGGTAGAGCGTTGGTTGGCTCCGTACCTGATAATGGCACAGCAGCCAGAGCAATTAAACAAAGTGGTGGTGGAATTATAGTTCCTCCAGAAGATTGCCAAGCCTTAGCAACAGCGATTTTGGAATTGTACCAAAACCCGGCACAAGTAAAGACTCTGGGCTGCAATAGCCGTCAATATGCTGTTGAGCAATACGCCTTTGAACAAGCCTTAAATCATTATGAGACATTGTGTTATTCATTGACCGCCGATGCTAAAACCATTCAGCCTGCAGTTGTCACAACAGCAGCTAATAAAAAGGGTGTAGGGGTGTAGCTCACAGGTGTAGGGGGAGAGAAAGAGGCTGAACCGTATTGAGAGGGGTTTAGGGGGAAGGATTCTGCTTGCTGCTTCCTAGCTAATTGTGAAGCCAGCACCATAAACACCTATTTTTTTGTTAGTATTTAAAAAAACCTATTCACAGAATCGCAAGTTGTTTGTAAGTGTAGTAGTTGCCAACGTAGTTAACACAAGCTCACATTCTCAACTTTTGATGATTCAAGATTTGTCAAAAACTTTTGCCTGAGTTTTGTTGGTCATTATCTTGACTACGACATATCAGACAAATTGTGAAAAAAGGAAAAACGCACCTGAGGTTGAATGACTAATTATTTCCAAGGAAATTTCCCATTAGAATCTGTCCCGCTAACAATAACTACAGTGAAAAGCCCAATGGCTGGGACTGAAGATGTGAGCGGAAAATTAGCGATAACCATTGCTGAAGCAGGATCAGAACGCAAAGCTGGTGAGATTTTATTGCTCAGAGTAGCAGATATCTGTTACCTATCTGATTATTTTGTGATGATGACTGGCTATTCTAGGATACAAGTGAGGGCGATCGCCTCAGCAATAGAAGCAAAAGTCGAAACTGATTGGCAACGTCGTCCCTTAAGGACAGAAGGAAAAGCTGAGGGAAGTTGGATATTACAAGACTATGGTGACGTCATTGTTCACATCATGATGCCTAAAGAACGGGAGTTTTATAATTTAGAAGCGTTCTGGGTTCATGCCGAACGCATTTCGCTACCAAACGCTGATGACGGTAACCCAAAATTATGAGAGCCTCGGTTTTTGATTGCCCAGTTCCTACAGAACAACAACCGCTTAATGAGTACGAAGAATTAAAAAATTCCTGGCTATTTCGCGATACGACCTTAACCTGGGGTAATTACACCAAGAAAATTTTTTGGATTTGGGGTTGGTCGTGGCTGGTGGCAGGTCCAGTAGCAGCGGCCAGCTTTCCTCCACAAAAGCATATTTTTTATTTTATTCTTTGTGGATCTGCTGCCGCTAGTGTAGGACTAGTGCTGCTGTTAATGCGGTTGTATTTGGGTTGGTTCTACGTGCGTGATCGCCTCTACAGTCCCACCGTATTCTATGAAGAATCTGGTTGGTATGACGGACAAACCTGGACAAAACCCCAGGAAGTCATTAGCCGTGATCGCTTAATTGTCACCTATGAAATCAAACCCATCCTCCAACGCTTGCAAATTACCTTTGCAGGTTTGGCTTTAATGTATCTTATTGGTACTATACTTTGGCATTTGCTATAAATTAGTCATAAGTTATTAGTCATTAATGTTACACAACTAACAATTGATAACTGACAACTGACGACTAACAACCTACAAAATAGATATAAACCCATGACAATGGGAAAACGAACACAAGCTACAGCACTGGAAGTCCGGTTGCTGCGGGAAGGTATTATCGAATCTCGGCATATAGTCCAGGCTGTAGTTAGCGACAAACGGGGACGAGTTCTGTCTGTTGCTGGCAACGCCGAAACCGCTGCATTTGTCCGTTCTGCCCTTAAACCATTTCAAGCACTGGCTCTCACCAGCACAGGCACACTGGAACGGTATGATTTGAGCGATCGCGACTTAGCAATTATCACCAGTTCCCACAAAGGCAGCATGGAACAGGTGCGACAGGTATTTAACATACTTTGGCAAGCTGACCTTGACCCCACAGCCCTACACTGTCCAATTCCCCAAGGTAAGAGCAGTGCATTAGAATATAACTGCTCTGGCAAACACGCAGGAATGTTAGCTGTTTGTCAGCAACGCCATTGGCCTTTAACCAGCTATTTGGATCGTAAACACCCAATTCAGCAGTTAATTATCACCAAAGTTGCAGAATTGCTGCGAATGCCAGCAGAAGAATTTCTCACCGCCCATGATGACTGTGGCGCACCCACATATTTAATGCAACTTAGTCAAATGGCATCTTTATATGCTGTACTTGCCTCTAGCAATAGCTTGGATATGGAGCGCATTGTCCGCGCCATGAACCATCATCCCACGATGGTGGCTGGAGATGGGGAATTTGATACCGAATTAATGCGCCTAACTCCCAGTGAACTGGTCAGTAAAGCTGGTGCAGAAGGTGTGCAGTGCATCGGCCGACTTGGTGAAGGCATGGGATTAGCAATTAAAGTCATGGATGGAGCTAAACGCGCAAAATATGCCGTAGCCATTCACCTGCTGCAACAAATGGGCTGGATTACTCCCAGCGTCGCCCAGAGCCTATCTGAGAAGTTTATGAACCTGGGAAAATACAAACGTTTGGAAGTAATTGGAGAATTATCGCTTTTGTAGTTGACAAACTTTTGACTTCGCGTTATATTAAGGAAGTGGAGAAACAAAAGCAACGCGGGATAGAGCAGCCTGGTAGCTCGTCGGGCTCATAACCCGAAGGTCAGTGGTTCAAATCCACTTCCCGCCACTAAATTAAAAGATGAAACCCTGTAATCTTAATAGATTGCGGGGTTTTGTTTTAGGCGGTACTTGAAGCTTATCGAAAAAATGAAGTTGTATGTTAATGAAGTTGTATGTTAATGAAGTTGTATGTTAATGAAGTTGTATGTTAATGAAGTTGTATGTTAATGAAGTTGTATGTTAATGAAGTTGTATGTTGAGGAAGTTACTTGAATGAAAAAGTAGATAGCAGCTGATATATTAGGTCTGTGATAATTAGGCATTTCTTGATAATTGATAATATGCTATCTCGTAAGGTGTGTTATCCAGAAGTACGGCACTCTCTTTTATTGATATTTAATCGGTGCGTTACCCTAACACACCCTACTTTTATAATGAGGAGTTGGTGTTATGGAATGTTTGGGTTAGTGCGATTTGTGAACGTATAATTGAACATTTATCCTAAGCATTCAGCTAATGCCTAACGGCACGCTATGCGAACAGCCATAAGCTTTTTCAGGCTCACACCAAACAATACCTATTTGATAATTAACCAATTTCTCAAACATTCTGACTCTTGACTCCTGAATGCTTAGTATTTATCATCTTGTACATCCTTAAATCCTGTAAATCCTGATTCAGACAATTTTCAATCACGATTTACAAGATGATACTATCAAAGATAGTGATTGGAGCAATAAAATTATGATTTCGATTAATGAACCTCAACAGCAATTACAGGATTATGAGGAATAATGCTCTTTATCAGCAACCTCAGCAAGTTGTAGAATTAAAATTAACTTTGTTCTCTAATTTAACCTAATCTGTGACTACTACACCCCTTTTCCGCAACTTGCCACAAACTGCTTCAGTTCCCGATATCTTGGGACGCTTTGGCCCCTTTGGTGGTAAATATGTTCCTGAAACTTTGATGCCTGCTTTAGCTGAACTGGAAACAGCGTATCAGCAATACCGCAATGAACCTAGTTTTCAGGCAGAATTACAAGGTTTGCTGCGAGATTACGTAGGACGTGCGACACCTTTATACTTTGCTGAACGTCTTACAGCCTATTATGCTCGTCCTGATGGCACAGGAGCGCAAATTTACTTAAAACGTGAAGATTTAAATCATACTGGGGCTCATAAAATTAATAATGCCATTGGTCAAGTATTGTTGGCAAAGCGCATGGGTAAACAGCGGATTATTGCCGAAACTGGTGCAGGACAACATGGTGTAGCGACGGCGACGGTTTGCGCTCGTTTCGGGTTGGAATGTGTAATTTATATGGGTGTTCACGATATGGAACGCCAAGCTTTAAATGTATTTAGAATGCGGCTGATGGCGGCTGAAGTTCGTCCTGTGTCTGCGGGTACGGGAACTCTCAAAGATGCGACTTCTGAAGCTATCCGCGACTGGGTGACAAATGTGGAAAGCACCCACTACATTCTGGGTTCTGTAGCTGGACCCCATCCTTACCCAATGATGGTACGTGATTTTCATGCGGTTATTGGTGAAGAAACTCGCGCTCAAGCTCAGGAAAAATGGGGCGGTTTACCTGATATTCTGATGGCTTGTGTGGGTGGTGGTTCTAATGCTATGGGACTATTTCACGAGTTTGTTAAAGAGCCATATGTGCAGTTAATTGGTGTGGAAGCTGCTGGTGAAGGTGTGAATACTGGCAAACACGCGGCTACTTTGACAAAAGGACAAGTTGGTGTATTACATGGCGCGATGAGTTATCTGTTGCAAGATGATGACGGACAAGTAATTGAGCCACACTCGATTAGTGCAGGTTTGGATTATCCTGGTGTGGGTCCAGAACACAGCTATATGAAGGATATTGGCCGGGCTGAATATTATAGTGTGACAGATGCTGAGGCTTTGGAGGCATTTCAACGCCTATCGAAGCTAGAAGGAATTATACCAGCATTGGAAACTGCTCATGCGATCGCTTATTTAGAAACTTTGTGTCCTCAAGTTAGTGGTAGTCCTCGTATTATTATTAACTGTTCTGGACGAGGTGATAAGGATGTGCAAACAGTAGCAAAATTTTTAACTCCTCAGTAAAGATGTAAGTAAGTTAGTAATAATTCAGGAGTCAGGAATCAGGAGTCACAATGTTTGAAAAATCGGTTAATTATCAAATAGGTATTTTTGGTGTGAGCCTGAAAAAGCTGACGCCTGATTGCTGAATTCTTACGAAAGTTATCAACTTATCCCTACGCGAATAACTTTTCTGTGAATGTTTACTTGCTAGTTTTAGTATCCATGACATCTGTCAGTGGATACTATTTTTTATATATTTTTTTGATTAATAATGTAGTGTCAATAAAAGTTAATCACGGGATGCATTGACTACAGACAAATGCTGGATACTAATTTTGGGGAAAAGGTCATAAAATTGGCAGATTTTCAGGAAAGTGAACTGACAAACCTGATATATCAAATAAGTAAGTGGGGGTTAAAAATTGTCGTTATGACAAGGCAATAAGTGAACCAGCATGGACTTGGGGAGCCACTGCGGTGGAGGGGTTTCCCAGCATAAAGCAAGTGGTTTCCCCCATGTAGGCGCTTTGCCTTCCCCCAGGCTGCCACTGGAGAACCCGAAGGGCAAAAGAGACTCATGCAAGAGTGAAGAGGTTTTCAGGCTAATTTACATTTTTTTACATACTTTTGTTTTTTCACCTCGTTCTACTTAATTCCTCAGTTGATGAATACTTGACAGTATCCTGGTACTTCTTCTGACCATTAGAAGATAGAGTATATGTCTAATAAATCCATACAATACCTAATTCTCTATGTTCCGACAAACTGCTTTTGGCATGGCTTTAAGTACGCTTGTCCTTGCTAGTGGATTGATGACTGCTCCTATTCCCGGTAATAATTTTACTAAAAAAAACGCTCATACTCAGTCATTCAATACTTCTAGTCAGGCAGCTCTGTCGAATTTTAATTCTCAAAATTCTACTTTAGAAAAATTAGTTTTTGAGCAAATTAATCAATATCGGGCCTCTCAGGGACTTTCACAGTTAACGTTAAATGCAAATATTACTCAACAGGCCAGAATTCACAGTCAAAATATGGCTAAGGGTACAGTTAAGTTTAGCCATCATGGTTTTGAACAGCGCGTTAAAGCTATTCCTCTTAAATATGATAGTGCGGGGGAAAATGTGGCTTTTAACATTGGATATAGTGATCCAGCACATCAAGCTGTGGTTGGTTGGCTCAATAGTCCGGGACATTTGAAAAATATTCAAGGAAAATATAAACTTACAGGGGTAGGTGTAGCCACTAATGCTAAAGGTGAAGTCTACCTCACGCAAATATTTATCAATACTAGATAGATTTTATTGCGGACTTTCTGCACATAATAATTTAGTGTCTGAGAGTGTAATTTCAAGACACTATAATTAATTTATTTCTGAAGATTTCATGACATTACCAGATTTTCAGGTTAGCGATCGCGATTTAGATGCAGCTTCCCTCTCTGAATATTTGCAATCTGAGGCCATTGCTGTTGATACGGAGACTATGGGATTATTACCGCAGCGAGATCGCTTATGTCTCGTCCAGTTGTGCAATTCACAAGGGAAAGTGACAGCTATCTGCATCGCTAAGGGACAAACAGAAGCTCCAAATTTAAAACAACTTTTGGAAGCAACCCACATCCTCAAAGTATTTCACTTTGCGCGGTTTGATGTTGCTACTTTGCGTCATAACCTAGAAATTCAGGTTCAACCTGTTTTTTGCACCAAGATTGCTAGTAAATTAGCCCGTACTTATACCAATCTTCACGGACTCAAGGATGTGGTGCAGGAGTTAGAACAAGTAGAACTTGATAAAAGCGCCCAAAGCTCTGATTGGGGTAACGCGGTTAATTTATCTGAGACGCAACTGAGTTACGCCGCCAATGATGTGCGCTACTTACTCAATGTACAACAAAAGCTCACCCAAATGCTGGAACGAGAAGGACGTTGGGAACTTGCTCAACAATGTTTTCAAGTTCTACCAACATTAGTTTCTTTGGATTTATTACAATTCAAAGATTTATTTGAACACTAGGAATAATTAGTAATTCGTAATTATTGATTTTCTCCTATCTCCTCCCAGTTCCCAGTCCCCAATCCCCAATCACTTCTGCTGAGTCTCTATATGATTTTGAATGCGGGAGACAACATTGTAATCATCTGCAGCTGCGGGAGTTCTTGATTCTATAATTCCTTCTGTTGCGCCACCAATCGCTTTCCATGCACCAAAGCCACCTTTGAGTTGAGATACATTTTTAAATCCAGCGGAACGTAATATTTGGGCAGCTTGAGTAGTTTGTCCATCATTAGTGCCGTAAATGTAAATATCGCGGCTGGTATCTAAAGATATTGCTGCACGCTCTGTTAGTTCATCTATGGGCATAGACATTGCTCCCATAATATGACCTTCATTATAGATTGAGCGATCGCGCACATCCAAAATTGTGAACGCTGGTTCACCCCATTCCAGGCGAGACTTAACTACATGAACATCAGACTCAGCCTCTATTGGTGGCTGTTGGGCAATAATGCCACTCATGAGATTGTTAGCCATAGCTTTTCATATCGAGTAGGTTAACAAAAACTTAACAAAATCTAAACACTACCTTTATCTTTCTTCAGTTATAAGCCTGGTAAAATCTCTCTTGAGATATATTAAAATGATAAAAAATCCTTTATCTTTCTTCAGCTATAAGCCTGGCAAAATCTCTCTTGAGATATATTAAAATGATAAAAAATCCTTTGGGATTTGAGCAAATTAAAATTAATCTAAATAATAAAATTTTTTAGAATTTATCAAATATAGTGTGACGACAAACTACAAGAGATTGCAGATCAATGAGGTACAGAATCTAAATTGAAACCTAGAGAAAAAGAGAGTTTTAGTCCTGACTCCTGACTCCTGCTGTATACGCAGTAAATATT
This sequence comes from 'Nostoc azollae' 0708, assembly GCF_000196515.1. NCBI lineage: Bacteria > Bacillati > Cyanobacteriota > Cyanophyceae > Nostocales > Nostocaceae > Trichormus > Trichormus azollae. Next base: position 2,615,583 of record NC_014248.1, on the reverse strand, counting down.
AACTGTGTATACCAGAACGGATGAGAAATTTTAGTGCGTTTTAACTCTTCTGTATTACTCGCTGTTTTTGTTGCAGCCATTTTTTTATATATGTACATAATACGCTTATTTATTTTTTGCGTGATCGCCTAATGTACTTAGCATCACTGGTGCGCCTAGTTTTCAAGATATTGTAAATTTATACCAAAATTTTAAAAAAAAATACCAAAATCATACATTACCGATACATTTTAGAAGCTTTATTATGAAGTTTGCATAAATTTCCGGAAAAATTAAGTGTTTACGAAGATTACAACATTTTTCATACTTAGTTTATAGTAGGAGCAAATATACTCTTCAAAAAGAACACCTAAACTCATCTATCGCTACAGAAAATCAATAAATCAATAAACAGACTGCATTGCACTATGGATACGCTTCCCATGACTACCCCTAAGATTATGATTGTCGATGACGATTTCAGTGTCAGAAATCTCGTCTATCGGTTTCTCAGTCGAAAATATCGAATAGAATCGGCCGCAGATGGTAAGAGTGCTATGGCATTATTTGAACAATTCAATCCAGCTTTGGTAATTCTGGATTGGAATTTACCAGATGTTAATGGCTATAAACTCTGTCAAGAAATGCAAAGTCGTACAAATGTTTTAGTTTTGATACTTACTAGCCGGAATGATGAGGCTGATAAAATTAGCGTTTTGGCAGCAGGTGCAGATGATTTCATGACTAAACCATTTAGCTTAGCAGAAGTAGAAGTTAGAGTAGAAGCACTTTTAAGACGAATTCGTTACATCCACCCTAGTCAATCACAACGCCTTGTTTTTAAACAACTGGCAATTAACCCAGAAGGTCGAGAAGTGACACTAAACGATAAACCTTTAGCCTTAACTGCTTTAGAGTTTAATATCTTACATTTTTTAGCCAGTCATCCCGGTCAAGCTTGGAGTCGTCCGCAACTAATCCAAAAAATTTGGGGTTGTGATTATGTGGGAGATGGACGAGTTGTAGATGTGCATATTGGTCAGCTGCGTAAAAAAATGGAAGTTGACTCTAGTACACCAGAATTTATCAAAACAGTACGGGGTTATGGTTACAAGTTTGAACCACCGGAAGGCTCTAAAGTTTAAACTCTCGATACTAAGAGCAATTCATGAACACATTATTGAATTGAGGCTTGATTAGATAATTCGTCTTATTTTTGATTTTTGCAGCTAAAGTCTATCAGGGAATTTGTGTCTACTCAAGCCTCATGGCAATTTTGAATTTTGAATTTTTGTTTAAGTCTCCCTAATTAAGTTATTCCATAACTATAAAATGTAGGCTCAATATATATATTCTTTTTAAGATTAATTAAATTAAAGAAACTAATGAAAATTACCGTCATGAGTTTTAACCTCCGCTACGACAAACCGGATTCGGGGGTCCGTCAGTGGGAAAAGCGTATAGGTGCCATCGCATCGGTCATTCAACACTATCAACCTGATTTAATTGGTACACAAGAGGGTAAAACCCCTCAGCTTAGTAATTTACAAGCACTTTTACCAGAATATAAATTTATTGGGGGCGATCGCACTGGGACAGGAGAAGGTGAACACTGTGCAGTTTTTTACAATCCCCAACGCTTAGAACTTCAGCAAACCAAAGATTTTTACCTCAGCGATACTCCAGAAATTCCTGGTAGTATTACTTGGGACACTCGCTTACCACGCATGGCAACTTGGGCTAATTTTACAGTTGGTAATCCTAGTATTTCTCTAACTATTGTCAATACTCATTTAGATCACGAAAATGCTAAAGCTAGAGAGTTAGGTGCAGCTTTAGTTATTCTACGTTTAATGGAATTTCCGTCAGAAGATTATTTACTGCTAACAGGGGATTTTAACGCTAATCCCACTACCTTAGCACGGATGATCTTAGCCGATAATTACAAAATACAAGATGCTTTAGCAACTCTTCCCTTAGACAAACAGAAAACCTTTCATGAGTTTACAGGTGAAGCTTGGGATGCGATAGATACGATATATTGTGATCGCCGTTTCCAAATCGAACAAGTAATTATTGACCGTCAACAGTGGGAAGATATTTGGCCTTCTGATCATTTTCCTGTAATTGTAAAATTACAGACAGTTTCATCTTAATTAAATTGGGAGCATCCCAAATGTGTAAGTCTCATGTGTAAGTCTATTCTCATGCTGTAGTTGCTTCCCGCAGGGTATGAAGCGCAGCACAATGTTCACGCAGTGTCCCCAAGGGGGATACACCTCACTCCGTTCCGTATGGCTTAAGCCAAGCTTCGCTAACAGAATGACAATTTACTAGGAGTTACGCATTGACAAAAAAACTCATCCATGAGTATTACGCAGCACCAGCATTATTGGTAAGATTTTCTACAATAATGTAGTTGCGCACAACTAAAGTGAACATAATTTCTGTGTTTTAATTCCTTGGCTATCTCTAACCATAAATCGAAAAATTCCACATACTTGTTTGATGGCTCTATGAAAACTTTTAATCCCCCAATGAGCATCATGAATTTTTACAAATTCACTTTTGGTGATTTGATTGAGAGCTTCTTCATCTGGTAGATACACTATACCCCACCACCTGAATCCTTAGCCTGAATCCTTAGCAAGATCCTTTGGCTTTACGAATATCCTAGACTTGAGTCCGGTATTTAAATCAAGTACATACCACAACCTACTTTTATTTGGGTTAGATGTTCAGGGGGCTAGGCTTCACTGTACAACCTACACTCTATACCTCTGTTTCACTAACTCAACTCCTAACTTGATCGCTGCTTTCATACTTGTTGCGTCAGCAATACCCTTTCCCGCAATATCAAATGCGGTTCCGTGGTCCGGTGAAGTTCTGACAAATGGTAAACCAATGGTGGTATTTACAGCGCGGTCAAAGGCCATCAACTTGACGGGAATTAAACCTTGGTCATGGTAAAGTGGCAAGTAAGCATCAGCGGGATTTTTGATATCAGAATTACCATACCAAGCTTGACCAGGTTTAACCCACATTGTATCTGGCGGTATAGGTCCTTCTAGTTCTAAGTGGGCGCGTTTTTGCCGTTCTTCCTGTAACCAGGGAATTAGCCAATCTATTTCTTCTCGTCCTAATTGTCCCATTTCTCCACTGTGGGGATTTAAACCTGCGATCGCAATTCTTCCATTTTCGATACCAAAATCCCTTTGTAAACACTCCTCTAATAAATCAAGTTTCATTGTTAATAATTGCGGTGTTAAGGTTTCAGATACTTTACATAAAGGAATATGTGTAGTAGCAAGTAGAGCGCGGATAGTCCAACCTGTAAAGGGCGAGCGCGCTACAAATAACATTCCAAAACGCTCCACACCTGCTTTTTCGGCTAACAGTTCCGTTTGTCCTGGGTAATTGCATCCAGCCGCTTTCCAAGCAGATTTAGCGATGGGTGCTGTGACGATACCATCAAAATCACCAGCCAAAGTTTGCGCTATGGCACATTCCATATAAGCAAAACTCGCCGCACCACTAACCTCATTACCCACCCCGGTCATAATTTCGTCTGAATGTGGCACATCAATCACAGATAAATCTGCTGGATTTGCCAAATATACCCAATTACTCGTATTAGCAGTTAAATTCTTATACTCTTTAGTGAGTAAATCACGACAACCCACTACAACCACATGACAGTTTTGGGTAACTTCCGAATCTGCCAAAGCCTTCAAAATCACCTCTGAACCGATTCCAGCAGGATCTCCCAATGTTACCGCCAAACGTGGACCTTGATTAGTCATGAGTCAGTGGGAAAATTACTTTCTGTTAATTAACCTATATCGCCGTATCCCAGCGCCAATTCCAATTAGCTGCTAAAGTAGTTTAGAATTATTCACAAAGGTCTAATCCAATAGCAGTAACAGACCTAGTTTACCTGATTTATGACGGGCAAAAATAAGATTTCAAACATCAACTCTAATTTACCCCTCTCAGAAACAGGAAACATAAATAAACAATTCACAAAGGAGAATCACAGAAAATGGGCAGCGAAATCTTAAATGCAGCTATGTTGTCTTTCGGCTTAATCTTCGTAGGCTGGGGCATTGGTGCTTTGTTACTGAAAATTCAAGGCGCAGAAGAATAAGCAGAGATCCAGGGGGTAGGGGCAGGAAGAGAAAAATTAATTCTTGCTCCTGAACTCCTGAGAAAAATGTAAAGTTTTATTTCCATAGCTAAATTCTGTTAAGATTCTTTTCATAAAACATTAAAATTTATAAAGACCCTCATGACATTATTAATCGTCGGTGCCACTGGCACCTTAGGAAGACAATTGGCTCGTCGTGCTATCGATGAGGGATATAAGGTACGCTGTTTAGTCCGAAGTACGAAAAAAGCTTCATTTCTTAAAGAATGGGGAGCAGAACTGGTCAGAGGAGACTTGTGTACACCCCAAACCCTAGAAGCAGCATTAGCAGGTGTAACCGAAGTGATAGATGCTTCTACATCTCGCCCCACAGATTCATTAACTATTAAACAGGTAGATTGGGAAGGTAAGGTAGCATTAATTCAAGCAGCAAAAGTAGCTGGTGTGGAGCGTTTTATCTTCTTTTCAATTCTTGATGCTGATAAATATCCCAACGTACCGCTGATGGAAATTAAGCGGTGTACCGAATTGTTTCTAGCTGAATCTGGCTTAAATTATACAATTCTCCGTTTAGCTGGGTTTATGCAGGGATTAATTGGTCAATATGGCATACCCATTTTGGAAAATCAGCCGGTGTGGGTGACCGGTTCTTCATCACCTGTAGCTTATATGGATACTCAGGATATTGCTAAATTTGCTATTTGCGCTTTGAGTGTGCCAGAAACCCAAAATCAAGCTTTCCCTGTGGTTGGTACTCGTGCTTGGAGTGCAGAAGAAATAATTAACATTTGCGAACGCTTGTCTGGGAAAGATGCCAGAGTAACACGGATGCCCATTGGCTTACTGCGTAGTGTACAGGGGTTGCTGCGGTTTTTTCAATGGGGATGGAATGTTGCCGACAGACTAGCTTTTACAGAAGTTTTAGCCAGTGGAATAGCCCTAAATGCTCCAATGGATGAAGTATATACAGTATTTGGTTTAGACAAACAACAAACAGCTACTGTAGAAACATACTTGCAAGACTATTTCAGCCGGATTATGAAAAAGCTGAAAGAGTTAGACTATGAAAAAACTAAGAATAAAAAGCAAAAAGATACAAAGACTCCTTTTAAACAGTCTTCAAAAGTTAATAGCCAATAAAATAATTGATTAATATGGAGTTAGTAGTGGCGCATTAACTACGCCTTTAAGAGTCTACTTTTGGCTACTTAAGAATCCCTGTCTCTTTAGAGCGGGGAGTGGACACTCCACTTGTTGGGTTTTGCACCGTATTCAGGGATTAAATTTATGATACCATCAAATCTCTGAGGTCTAAACCCCTCAAATGGCTTTCATCACCGGATTCAAAGACATTAAACACTAAAAATTTTTTGGGTTTTTAGGGTTTAATTCCGGGGTTTTCAGCCTATTTTCTTATAAAGATTAAGAATCGCCTAAAATTGGATATTTAAGTGTGCCGAAAGCAGGCATTATTTACAACGACATCAAGCCGATAGCGGTTCGTGTCGCTATCGAACTGAAAAATCAGCTAACCGCAGCTGGTTGGGATGTGTGTGTGACAACTAGTATGGGTGGTATACTCGGCTATTCCCATCCTGATAGTTCAGTATGCCACACGCCGATTACAGGTCTAAAACCCCCTGGTTTTGACTCAGACATGGACTTTGGGGTGGTGTTAGGAGGAGACGGTACTGTTTTAGCAGCGTCTCGTCAAGTGGCACCCTGTGGTATCCCTTTGTTGACGGTGAATACTGGTCACATGGGATTTTTGACAGAAACTTATCTTAACCAACTGCCCCAAGCCATTGAACAGGTAATGGCAGGTAAGTATGAAATCGAAGAACGAGTCATGCTCACCGTCAAAGTTGTACGGGAAGAGGCAGTATTATGGGAAGCTCTCTGTTTAAATGAAATGGTGCTGCATCGAGAACCTTTAACGTCGATGTGTCATTTTGAGATTGCAATTGGTCATCATGCAGCGGTGGATATTGCAGCCGATGGTGTAATTGTTTCTACTCCAACTGGTTCAACTGCTTATTCATTAAGTGCCGGTGGTCCTGTGATTACTCCTGGTGCACCTGTATTGCAGCTAGTACCAATTTGTCCCCATTCCCTAGCTTCTAGGGCTTTGGTGTTTCCTGATAGTGAACCGGTTAACATCTATCCAGTGAATATTCCCCGGTTGGTGATGGTGGTAGATGGAACTAGCGGGTGCTATATTATACCAGGAAATCGGGTATATTTGGAGCGCTCACCATATAATGCTCGCTTCATTCGCTTACACTCACCAGAGTTTTTCCGTATTTTAAGGGAAAAGTTAGGTTGGGGTCTACCACATATTGCTAAACCAAATTCAGTAGAATTACCTTAGTACCCAGTAGTAAGTAGTCTGTTATCAATCGTAGTCAAAACTGGTTTTCTTCCCGAATTGACAGTTAGGCAATTGTATTGGGAATGAGTAATTAAATTTGCATCTTGGGAAAGTCGATGTTTTATCCAGAACGTGCTAAAACATCGTTAATACCAATTTGTAACAAGTAGTATTGCCTGAAATTTATGCAACAAAGCAATAGCTAATAACTGATGGAATACAGTTTTTTCCATTACTAATTACCAATTACTAGTTACCAATTACTAGTTACCAATTACTAGTTACCAATTACCAATTACTAATTACCAATTACCAACTGATATGATACTTCCTCACAGTGCCTGTGTTCTGGTGATTGAACCCGATGATAGTCTAGCTCATCAACTGGCTTTTGATTTGGAAGAAGCTGGCTATGATGCGATTGTGGCTCATGATGCAGTCAGTGGTTTACAACAATACCGTGATGCCCGAGGTGGGCATAGTCATCGCCAACCTGCTTTAATAGTTATAGACCGGATGCTGACTGGAGAGTCAGGACTCTCGTTGTGCAGAAATCTTCATACTATCGGTAACTGTTCTCCTGTATTAATTTTAATGGCTAGAGATACAGTTGATGATCGTGTAGCTTGTCTGGAAGCTGGTGCTGACGATTACATTCTCAAACCCTATCGCTCGGAAGATTTTTTGAAGTTGGTTCGTTTGTATCTCAAACCTGATGTTGATACCACAGAACAGCTACGCTTTGGGGATTTGGTTTTAGATATCGGAACCCGTCGCGTCATCTACAACAGCAGAACCATCGAATTGACAATGAAGGAATTTGAATTATTAAAGTTCTTTATGGAACATCCCCGTGAAGTATTAACCCGCGAACAAATTTTAGAAAATGTTTGGGGTTACGATTTTATGGGTGAGTCAAATGTGATTGAAGTATATATTCGGTACTTACGTCTGAAAATTGAAGAAGAAGGACAAAAGCGCTTAATTCAAACGGTTCGTGGTGTAGGGTATGTATTAAGAGAATCCTAATAAAATAAGCTGAGTATCAGAGTGCTGTCAACTCGTAAATTTTTTAATGTAAAAGCAATGTCCTTGCTACGGAAACGAGCCATTAAATTAAACCTACTATCTCTCCCTACTTTGCCTCGCTGAATATGGTATATCTCGTATAAGACATGATGAACAAATTAACATTTTATATCGTTTTGTTACACAGTTTGTTTTTAGGGATAGGAACTGCTGGCGCTCAGTCATTGGAGACAGAAGCATAGAAAAAGATGGTAACTTCGGCTCAGCTAACTTTACCAGCATCGAAAATATGGGTACTTAATCAGAATAAACAAGTAGAAAAACAAGCTTTTATGTGGGTAGTAGATGATCCATAAAAAGCCAGAGAGCAGCCATTTCTAGAAATTGCCCAAACTGCTAAGAAGCTAACCAAAAAGCCGACCAATAGTGTTAAACCTGGCAAAGAAGATGAGTTGGAAGCATTTGATGAAGTTGTTAAAGACTGTCAAAATTAGAGGGTATATTTACTCTTTATCGCCAAAAAGACAAGAACAAAATATATTCAGAAATTAAGCCAGCGCAACTACAAAAAAACTTCTTAGCTACGTCCACGTTGGAATCTGGCATTGGTGAAGGAGGGATTTATACTGGTATGCCATTGCAAGATTTTCTGTTTTATTTCCAACGAGTAGATAATGACTTGCAGTTTGTCGTTCGTAATGTTAATTTACCCACCCGTACAGAAGATCCCCAAGTGCGCTCGCTCTCCCGATCTTTTAGTGACTCTGTATTGTACAATCTTCCTATTAAAAGCATTCATCCTCAATGAAATAGTATCCTCATTGATTTAGAGGATTTACTGCTGACAGATTTAGCTGGATTATCTGCAAGTTTAGAATTAGCTGCTAGTCCAGACAAAAGTTATTTTGGTAATGCTAAAGTTTTTCCCAACAATGTAGAAATTGAGTCAGTTTTCAATTTTACTGGTACTAGCAAGGAGCAAGAGCAAGATTCTAGTGTACTAGCTGATAGTCGAGGCTTCACTTTGCGGCTTCACTATAGCCTTTCCCAATTGTCTAATAATAATTACCAACCCCGTTTGGCAGATGATCGGGTAGGATATTTTCTGACTGCCTATCAAGATTTATCCACAGATGATAGTAATGATCATTTTATGCATTATGTCAATCGTTGGAACTTAGAAAAACAAGATCCTAACGCCGAAATTTCTCCACCGAAAAAACCAATTGTTTTTAGATTGATAATGCCGTCCCTTTTAAATATCGTGATGCTATTAAAGAAGGGGTATTAATGTGGAATCAAGCTTTTTTGAAAGCGGGATTCAAAGATGCAATAGAAGTCCGACAAATGCCTGATAATGCTAGATGGGATGCTGCTGATATTCGTTACAATACTATTCCCTGGATTAATACAGTAGACGGATATTTTCCTCTTGGTCCATCCCGTGTCAATCCCTTGACTGGTGAAATTTTGGATGCAGATATTCTTGTAGATGCTAGTTTTATCCGAGCCTTAAAAAATAATTATCGGCAAATTGTTTTACCTTCACCAACAGCAAATCCTACTACCTTATCAGCGTTGATGGAAAAAAAATCGCCTGCTTTGTCGCCAAGGTGATAACAATACTAAAGGATTAGTTGGCAACTTATCTAGGCTACCGGGACAGTATGATTTATGCTCTGCTATAGAAGCAGCTAATAAGTTTGCTTTTGGTTCATTGGCAATGTCATTTTTAACAAAAACTACTCCTAATAAACACAAATTTAAGGATTATATCCATCAATATTTAATTTACGCTTAATTATTATTCATGAAGTTGGTTATACTTTAGGATTACGACACAATTTTCGTGGTAGTACCTTATTAGCACCAGAGGAAATGAATAATCCTGAAATCACTCGCACTAATGGATTATATTTCTCCCAATATAGCTCCGCGCGGTACATCCCAAGGAGATTATTTTCCGAATCAGGTGGGAAGCTATGATATATGGGAAATACAGTATGCTCACACTGCTTTTGGAGCGAAAAGTTCCATAGCATAAAAACCATTTTTAGAAGAAATTCCTAAACAATCGACAAAACCAGAGTTGAGTTATTCTCCAGATGAGGATACATCTAGTATTGATCCGACATCTGCTCCTTGGGAGCATAGCAGTAATATTCTAATTTATTCACAATGGCAGTTGGATAATTCTCTGATTATGTGGGAACCTTTAAATCAAGGCTATCCAATTTCTGGACAAAGTTACAGTGATTTAAGGGAAAGATTTAACATTATATTTGGCAAGTATTTACAGCAGTTATATTATACTAGTAAATACATTGGTGGACAGTCTTTTTACCGTGTTCATCCTGGTGAAAATCAAGGAAGATTACTATTTATCACTGTACCTGTCGAACAACAACGGCAAGCATTAGGGACATTGCAAAAATATGTTTTTGCTGAGGATGTGCTGAAGTTTTCACCAGAACTAATAAATAAACTAGCCCCAGAACGTTGGATACATTGGGGTAGCAGTCCTGCCAGGGAACACTTAGATTACCCAGTTTATGATTTAGTATTGTTTTTCCAAAGTACGGTATTGAGTGATTTACTCTCAGGCGATCGCCTCTCTCGGATGAAGGATCTTGAACTCAAAAGCGCAAAAGGAGAAGCACTAAGTTTACCTGAGTTCTTTGGGACTTTACAAACCGGAATTTGGACAGAAGTTTTACAACCAAGAAGAAAATTAAAAATTTCTAGTTTGCGGCGGGGTTTACAACGGCAATATGTGAACTTCTTAACAGCAATGGTATTACGAAAAGTAGATGTACCACAAGATGCTCGCACATTAGCCTGGTATAAGCTCAAACAATTAAACAATGAACTCCGGGGAATGAATTCTGATGACGAATATACTAAAGCGCATTTACTAGAAATCGGCGATCGCATTGAAAAAGCTTTAAATGCACCGTTGCAGGGGAATTAATAAACAGTTATCAGTTATCAGTTATCAGTTGTTATTCTCCCCCTACTTCGCCTACTCTCATGCATCCTGCTCCCTCTACACCCCATTTCTTACTCATGACTCAAACATTAGATTTCATCAAATTTTCGCCCAAAACACAGCAAGCGCCCACCGCTTTAATTATCACATTACACGGTTGGGGTGCAAATGCTCAAGATGTTGAAGCTTTAGTGCCTTATGTCAACTTACCTGATTATGAATTCTTTCTTCCCAACGCACCTTATCCATATCCATATTCTCCTGTGGGTAGGGCGTGGTATGACTTACGGGATGGGAATATGTATGAAGGATTGGCAGAAAGTCGGCAATTGTTGATAGATTGGTTACTTTCTTTAGAGAGTAATACAGGTGTGCCGTTATCACGCACTATTTTGAGTGGGTTTTCTCAAGGTGGTGCCATGACTTTAGATGTGGGATTAACTTTGCCCCTTGCTGGTTTAGTTGTGATGAGTGGGTATTTACATCCCAACATAGGAAATCTTCATCAAAATAGTTTTCCACCCACATTAATTATGCATGGAATACAAGACCAAGTTGTACCATTACAGGCTGCTATTAAAGCAACAGAAGTTGCCCAATCCCTGGGAGTGGCGGTGGAATATCATGAATTTGACATGGGACATGAAATTAATTTGCAAATGTTAGAGGTGTTGAGAAATTTTGTTATTAAGACAATTAGTTAGACTCAATAATTTTGGATCTTGGGTTTTAGATTTTAGATTTTGGCCTGTAAAAGACTTACTACATAAGCTTTGTAGCTTTCTTTATGCCACAGTCATTTTGCAACTTGAACTTAAGTTACAAATTTTTTACAACCTTAGGGTGGAAATCAGCTAAATTTTTACAAATTAAATGGCCACTAATTAGTAATATAGATTGGGTGGAAGATTTTAACGCAGCTCCACCTAAAGCTGAATGCGAATGCTGCAAAAGGGAGGGGCAAGCATTATGACAACTCTAAGCATTTCCAGGAAAGAAATTGCTGCTATGACAGCAACAGAAGTAAAAGATTTAGCTAACCGTCTGGAATTAGATAATTATAGTAATGCTTTTGAGGGTTTAAATGATTGGCATCTACTGCGAGCAATCGCGTTTCAGCGTCCAGAGTTGGTTGAGCCGTACATCCACCTTTTAGATTTAGAACCCTACGACGAAGCCTAGAGATTTTAGATTTTGGATTTTAGATTGGGTTTGACAGGCTAAAATCAAAGATAATTGGAATTTTGCCTCCACATGCAATCATCTGCAAATCCCAAATCCCAAATCCCAAATCCTCAATCCAGACGAGTTATTGTTGCTATAGGCGGCGGTATCGCCGCCTATAAAGTCTGTGAATTAGTTTCTACTCTGTTTAAGTCTGGGGTAGAAGTGCGAGTTATTCTTACTAAGTCTGCTCAAGAATTTGTCACTCCTTTAACTTTAGCCACTTTATCCCGGCATCAAGCTTATACTGATGATTATTTTTGCCAACCAATTTATTTTCGTCCCTTGCATATTGAGTTGGGTGAATGGGCCGATTTAATCGTAATTGCGCCTTTAACTGCTAATACTTTGGCTAAATTAGCTTATGGAATGGCAGATAATTTACTGACAAATACTGTTCTCGCTTCTACTTGTCCCGTGTTGTTAGCACCAGCCATGAATACAGATATGTGGGAACAGGTAGCGGTGCAAAGAAATTGGCGGCAGCTGTTGACAGATAAGAGGTTTCATGGTATTGAAACTGGTTCTGGTTTGCTGGCGTGCGATCGCATTGGTGCTGGCAGAATGGCAGAACCCGCAGAAATATGTGTTTATATTCAATCTTTATTACATACCCAAGGGAAAAGAGATTTAGCTGGCAAGCAGATTTTAATCAGTGCTGGAGGAACGCAAGAATATTTAGATCCGGTGCGATTTATTGGCAATCCCTCCACAGGTAAAATGGGTTTAGGATTAGCACAGGCAGCACTGCACAGAGGTGCAAAAGTAATATTAGTGCATTGTCCAGCGAGTTGGGATGTACCTTTGGGAGTGGAAGGAATTGAGGTAGTTAGTGCAGACCAAATGCAGCACGTAATGTTAGAGCGTTTAGCTAATGCAGATATAACTGTCATGTCTGCCGCAGTTGCAGATATCAAGCCTCAAGAATATAGTACCGAAAAATTACCCAAGCGATCACTCCCCGAAAATTTACCTCTTGCACCAGTACCGGATATAGTTGCTGAATTAGGAAAACGCAAACAACCCCATCAATCATTAATTGGTTTTGCAGCACAAACAGGCGATATTATTACTCCTGCGCGGGAAAAATTGCAGAGAAAACAATTAGATGCAATTGTAGCGAATCCTATTGATAAGACTGATAGTGGTTTTGGTAGTGATAATAATCAAGCGGTGTTTTTAGATAAGCAAGGAAGAGAGGTAGAAATTCCGGCTTGTTCTAAGTTGGAAATGGCGCATTATTTATTTGATTTTCTTGTTGGTAATTGGTGATAGAGAAACATTCAATGTGTCACCAAAGAAAATATATAGAAAGAACATTAGGGTTATTGATACTAACCCTAATATCTATGAATGAGAATTATATACATGAGCAACTCTCTAAGAATTAAGACGTCTTTTGATAGCAGTAGGATCAAGATTTACTTCATCATCCTCATCTACATCTATATCATCTTCTGGAGTTAGAGGCTCGAAATTATGACGAGTTGGAAGTTCAGGTAAACATTTGATCTAACCCTATCAATGTGAGGCACTATGTCTGTCATCATTGCAAGTGAAGCGCGTGCTAACTTTCCCGATATTATGAACCGTGCTGAATTTCGTGGTGAAAGAATATTAATTCAGCGTCATGCTAAACCTGCGGTAGCAATAATTAGCATTGAGGATTTAAAACCCACATTCTGGGCTTCAATAAGTAGCATTGAGGATTTAAAACCCACATTCTGGGCTTCAATAAGTAGCATAAATAAACTACTACATGCAATTCAGAACTATAGTTTTTAAAAAAATCCACTAGCCATGAAAATATAAATTATGCAGGTCAAATTTCCAGCGTTCTTATTGTGTAAAAAAAAACTAGTTAGACAAAAATGTTTAATTTGAATTTTTAAATCACTTATGAAAATATAAGACTATGCAATAGTGAATTAGAGATTTGAAAACTAAGAAAATAAATACTACTTTTGACAAGCTGTAGGTAGGAATTGGAAAATTCGACAACCTTCCTCTGTCAAGTTCAGAATCCTATGGACTCTTTGTGTAATCACAAAATGAATCCCTTGAAAACATACGCCATTTGCTGCCTCTTTCAGAGGACCTTCCCTAACAAGTCGGGGCACCAACCCAACGCACTGGCTCTGAAATATCCAATAATTATTGTCCTAGATTATTTAGGCAATTATTATACTCTCCATGCAAATGCAATGAGGTTGAATCTAAATGGGAATATTTGGTTGCTACTCCATATTTTTCTACTACTTCTAAGGCAATTATTAGGAATAATTTAGTTAATCCATATTTGTATAGCTTATCCATTACTCTGCCTATTTTATCATCATTTAAATCTTCCCCTTCAATTCCCGCTCCTAGTAAATGTTCTATGGCTTTTCCCTCAAAAAATTGAGGAAATAAATATAATGGTCTCCATAGAAAACCTAGTCCATAATGATTGCTTTGACTATTTCTCCTGTATTAACTTTCTCTCTACTATCTATTAAGAATATCTCATTGATTCTTTCTACAATTCCTATCTCATCTATTATTCCTTTTATTATTCCCAAGTGCTCCAAGTTCTTACTCTCAAACTCTTCTTTTTGGTAATTCATATTTTTGGGTATTTTTAGTTAATTCAGGCTCCTTTACATTCATTTTGTCATCTTTTATCCTGGATTTATTGTCGATACCCCACCACCTGAATCCTTACGTATTGTCTATTTTTTCTACTATTTAAATTATGTGTTTACTACGTGGCTTTTTGTAAGGTTTTTACATTTATCTATGTATTTCAAGATGAAGTACATAGTGTGGGTTTAAACTAGTAGAAGCAATAGAAGATACCATTGATTCTGCTAAACTGGGCCGTGCAATTGAAGAAAACGAAGGATTTACTACCATAGAAGAAATAATAGCCAAATGTCCAAATGAGTGAACGTTAATTATACTTTGAGGATTGCTAAAACTGCGGAAAAAGACTTATTAGACATCTCCAAAATAGTATAAACAAGTTGTATCGAAAATACTCTCACTTCAGGGTAATCCTCGTCCTCAAGATTATGCAGCTTTAAAAGGTTATCAAGGTAATTATCGTATTGATCAGGGTGACTATAGAATTTTGTACACCATTGATGACGATAATAAATTGGTTGATATTTTACGAGTTGGTAAACGCAATAATGATAAAGTTTATCCAAACCTGTAACTCTATCAAGCGAAACTTACCCCTTACTTCACCTTGCAAACCTTATTTCCTCCTTTGCACCTCTGCGTGAGAAATCTTATTTATATAAAACTTCCTGATCATCCTCACTCGTTTCCGAATGGGGATACTTTTGAACAGGTTGGAAACACTCACGAATTGTGCCAATGATGATATACAGAATTGGCACAATAAACAAACTTAAAAAAGTCGCTACAAACATACCACCAAACACCGCTGTACCGAGAGATTGACGACTACCAGCACCTGCACCAGTAGCTACAGCTAAAGGAAAAATACCCAAAAGAGTAGAAATAGCAGTTATCAAAATGGGACGCAAACGACCTTGTGCAGCTTCAACTGCGGCTTTAGTAATTGATAAACCCTGTTGTTATCGTAACTGGTTAGCAAATTCCAGAATCAAAATCGCATTTTTACTTGCTAAACCAATCAACATTACTAATCCAACTTAGCAAAATACATCATTACTTAAACCCCGTAAAGATTGCGATGCTAAAGCCCCCATAATAGCTAAAGGAACTGAAAGCATAATAATCAAAGGATCAACATAGTTTTCATACTGAGCAGCTAACACCAAAAATACAAAAATTAAACCCAAACCAAAAATTATTGGTGCTTGTCCACCAG